>CAYNCM010000004.1:52028-71575 GCA_964395825.1 uncultured Planctomycetaceae bacterium | reverse complement strand
GCGGCATCGACGCGGTTCAACTGGCCGAGCGGCTCCGCGCCGATGGCGTGCTCGACACGATCGGCGGAACGGATTACGTGGTGAATCTGGCCGAGCAGGTGCCCATCGCCACCAACGCCGCGCACTACGCAAGGCTGGTTCTTGCATCGGCGCAGCGTCGCCGCCTGATGTTCGGGCTGGACCGCCTACGCGAACACGCCGGCAACGGTGCGACTTGGCCGGAAGTGCTGGCCGAAGCGCGGGCGCTGGTCGATGGCGTCGAAGCGGACGCGGCCCACCTTCGCGACGACTTCACGTTTCACACCGCCGCGCAATTCGCCGAGCTTGATATGCGAGTTGAATACCACGTCCCCGGCGTGCTGGCCGGTGGCCCTGTCCCGTCCATCTTCGGCGGCAGTTTCAAGACGCTGAAAACATCCGTGGCAATGGATTTGGCGATATCGGTTGCTACCGGCACGACGTTCTTAGGCCACTACCCCAGCAACGCGGCGAACGTGGCGGTAATGAGCGGCGAAAGTGGCGGCTATGCGATCCAGTCGATGGCTTGGCGCATCGCAGCGGCGAAGGGCTTGGCGCTGGAGAGCATCGGCGACAGCCTGCGAATCTGTACGGCGGTTCCACGACTGGCCGAGCCGGGCGACGTGTGCCGTTTGGAGCGGTTCATCGACAGCAACGGTATCGGGCTTCTCATCATCGACCCCGCTTACATGGCGCTCGCCGGCTTGCGCAGTGATGAATCGGCCAGCATCTTTGCCATGGCGCGGTTCCTTGAACCGCTGAAACGGCTGGGCGAACGCACAGGCTGCACGCCGGTGATCGTCCACCATTGCAGCCGGGGTGCGACACGCGCCAACGTCGGCGAACCGGCCGAACTGGCGGACTTAAGCATGGCGGGCTTTGCGGAGTGGGCGGGCCAGTGGGTGCTACTGTCGCGGCGCGAACGCTACAACCCCGACAGCGACGGCGAGCACGCGCTATGGCTGAACGCTGGCGGACGCGACGGACATTCAACGCTGGTGGCCGTGGACGTACACGAAGGCCGTGCCGATGGCATCGGCGGGCGACGATGGGACGTGACGGTCGCACAGGCCACACACGCCCGCGCCCAGGCCGCAGAGGCCGCGCAGGATCGCCAGCAAGCGGATCGGGACGCCCGACGCCAGAGGCAGGCAGAGGCCGACCGGCAAGCGGTGCTGAGTGCGTTGGCGTCGATGGCAAGCCCCGAAACCCAAACCGCCATCCGCAACCGATGCGGATTGAGCGGCGCGCGGTTCAACCCCGCGTTCGCCGAACTGCTGGCTGATGGAACGATCATGGAACGCGAAGTCGCCAAGGGAAACAACCGCCGATACCCCGGTTTCGAGTTGCATCGGGACGCATCGAATCGCAACGGGACAGCAACGGGACAAAACACCTGTCCCGATGCGGAGCAGGAGGAACGGGACAAAGCCCCTATAGGGGGCTGTCCCGCTTCCCGCTGCTGCGATGCGGATTCTGGTTGCGATGCGGATTCCCGCGAATTGTCCCGATGCGAACCGGAGGCCAACCGATGATCGCCACCAGCGCCACCACGCCACCCCGCAAGGCACGCCGCGCGTCCGCCACGGCCGATGCGCGGTGCGACCGCTGCGGCGATGAACTGGCGATCTGGTGGCATGGCCGCCTGTGGTTGTGGCGGGCGACGATGCGGCACGGTTCGGCTCGGCGGGAAAGGGGCGGCGATGACCAGAAGAATATGCTTGCTATTCAGTAAGTTGCCGGCTAAAATGATTCCATGGGCAGGAAACGACAAACCATGATCGAGCAACTCCAGCAGGCCATCACGGACAGCGGGTTGAGCCGATACGCGATCTGCAAGGCGACGGGCATCGCCCAATCGGTGATGAGCCGGTTCATGGCGGGCACGCAGGGGTTGACGCTGGATTCGGCGGACAAGCTGGCGCAATTTCTCGGCTACGAACTGACCAAGTGCAAGCAGACGAAGGGCAGGTGACTCATGGCAAGCGTGAATCGGGATGCGAAGACGGGGCTGTGTCGGGTGTTCTTTATGCTCAACGGTCGGCGCAGGTCGGTTCGGATCGGGCAGGCGACCGAACGACAGGCGAACGAGATTGCCGGTCACGTTCAGGAACTTGTCAGCGCAATGGGCTACGGGCGGTCTGTGCATCGCGTCACGGCGTCGTGGCTGGCCGGGGTGTCTGACGACCTAAATAACCGCCTTGCGGTTCACGGGCTTGCAGAGCGGCGGGAAGCGGCATTGCTGGGGCCGTTCGTGGCGAAGTTCATCGTGGGCAGGGCGACGGAGTTGAAGCCGCGCACGCTGGTGCGGCTGCATCAGGCCGAAGCATCACTGATGGCCCACTTCACAGCGAACAGGCCGGTGCGCGATCTGACTGAATCCGACGCCCACGCCTTCCGCGCCTACCTGATTGGCGCAGGCTACGCCGAAGCAACGGTTCGCAAACGCTGTGCGGACGCGGGCACGATCATGCGGTACGCGATGCGATTGAAGCTGGCTGACAGCAACCCGTTCGACGCGGTGCCCACCGCATCCGTCGCCAGCAAGCATCGGGCGTACATCAGCGAATCCGACGCCGGCAAGGTGTACGATGCCCTGCCCGACGCCCAATGGCGTTTACTGTTCGCCTTGGCGCGATGGGGCGGTACACGGGTGGTCAGTGAGCCGATGCGATTGACCTGGGCGGATGTGGATTGGGAGCACAAGCGGTTGACGATTCACAGCGCCAAGACCGAACACCTTGAAGGCCACGAATGCCGGCAGATTCCGTTGTGGGGGCGAATCGAACGACCGTTGCAGGAAGTGTTCGACGCAGCGCCCGAGGGCGAGCGGTACGTTCTGCCCATGCTGCAGCACGTCACCTCGGCAGGTTTGCGCAAGCCCCTGCTGGCGGCGATCCAGCGGGCCGGGGTGAAGCCGTGGCGTCGTCTGTGGCACAACCTGCGGTCGAGTCGGCAGACGGACCTCGAACAGAAGCATCCGACGCACGTTGTCTGTGCTTGGCTGGGCAACAGCCCGACCGTTGCGGCGAAGCACTACCTGCAGTTGACCGATACCGACTTCGACATGGCGTTGAAGGCCGAGGGGGTGGAGACATGCGCGGAGCAGCAAGTCACTAAACAGACGCGCACCGAGCAACACGAACCCAAAGAAAACGGCACTGACGCGCACGTGTGCGCATGCAGTGCCGATCAGGTAGCCCCGCCTGGATTCGAACCAGGGACCAGGCGATTATGAGCCGCCTGCTCTGACCGCTGAGCTACGGGGCCGGTGCGAATCGCATTATACGCCAATGGATGGGTCAGGCGGCGGGGCGGGCGAACGTTCGGGCCAGTCGTCGTCCGTCCCATCGCGACCATATCCGCCTGGCGGCACTGTGCCGGCCCAGACTGGTCAGATAGCGCAAAGACCGCAAGACGTTCAGCGCCCCCTGGGCCCGCGTCAGGCGCTCGTCGCGCCCGGTCGGGGCGCCGTAGCCTTCGGCAAACGCGCGACGCACTTCGGCAATGGCTGCCGGTCGATAGCGCCATCGCCCGAAACCGGTCTGAAGCTGGTAGGCGAAGTACTGCGCATCGTAACCGGCGAACTGAGGCCGCCCGAGCGCCGCATCGATCGCCGTCACGCGCATCGCTTCGCCGTGGCCGATCAGGAAATTCGCCGGATGCGCGTCACCGTGGGCCAGGCACACCGGCACGTCGGGGGGATGGTCGGCCAGTTGACTGATGATCCGCATACACGGTCCGACCGCTTCGCCGAACGCATCGTCGTAGCCGCGCTGATGGATGTGCACGGCTGCGACGTTCGCCTCGCTGAACATCGACCAGGCCACGGCGCTGGGAGGGGCAAGTCCGAGGGAGCGTTTTTCCAGGGCGGCGATCCACTGACCGACCGCCCGGGCGCGGCGTGCGGCGTGTTCGACCGGTTCGAGGCCCCATCGCTCGCACGATCGACGCATGGAGGCCAGCAGCGGTTCGCCCGACGCCCCGTTCAGCACCAGCATGGGCGGCTCGTCGTGACACCCGAGCGCCTCGGCGCAGTCGAACCGCTCATGGTCCGCCAGGTAGCCGCTGAGTGTGCAGGTGCGGTCGTACTCATCCCGCACCGACGCGAACGATCCGCCGCGGTCGATCTTCACGAACAGGTCGCGCGACGTGCCGTCGACGTCGGCCCGCACGCGCAGCACGTGATTCGCCGCGGTGGTGTGGCGGTTGATCATGCGTACGTCGCTCACGTCCGCCCGGCCGGTCGGTCCGGTCAGGTCGTGCCGTACGTGTTCGAGCGCCCGCTGAATGGTTGTGCTGTCGGCGGTGACGGTCATCGCGCATCTCCGTTCGCTTTGCGGCACAGGATGAACAGTTCCTCCGAGTACCACCGCCGCGCCCAGCACCGTTTGACTTCCACCAACCCGGCCGCGGCCAGTTCATCGGTCAACGTCGATTCGCCGACCGGATGCACCACCCCGGCGTAGGTCCGCAGCACGCGCCGCTTGATCCATCGCTTCAGTCGGGTGATCGGCGTGCGGTGGAAATACTGCACGATCAGGTATCGGCGGCTGACCCGCGCCAGTTCGCGCAACATCGAGATGCGGTCGGCCGAGGGGTAATGTCCGAACAGCCGCGAGCAGTTGACCAGGTCGAACCGATCGTTCTCGAACGGCAGTTCGGCCAGGTCCGACTGGTGAAAGCCCAGTCGATCGGCGAAGCGGGCCAGCTTCTGCGCCGCCCGCTGCATCATCTGTCCGGAGATGTCCACGCCGGTCACGTCCAGTCCGTGTTCGAGGAGCACTTCGGTCATGCGCCCGGTGCCGCAGGCCGCATCGAGCGCGTGGCGCAGGCCGTCGGCGGCGCGCAGCGCTCGGCGCAGGGCGCGTTTCTCCTTCCAGTCACCGAGTCGGCCGGTCAGGCTGGTGAAGCGCGCCGCGTCGTAAGCATTGGCCACGGCGTCGTTCTGGTAGGCGATCTGCGGGTTCCAGGTGGTCACGTTCGTCATCTCCCGTGGGGTGGCGTCGGTCAGGCGGCGGCGCGGGGCGCGACGACGCGCCGGGCGAACAACGCCTCAGCCTGTCGGGCGAGCACCGGCCAGTCGAACCGTTCGACGATCCACTGCCGGCCGGCTTGGCCCATCGCTTGGCGCCGCGCCGCATCGGCGAGCAGCCCGCCGACCGTCAGGCCGAGCGCCTCGACATCATCGGCATTCACACGCAAACCGGTTCGATCTTCCATCATCGTTTCCCCCGTCCCCCCGGATCGGCCCGCCACCACCGCCCGGCCGCACCCCTGGGCCTCCAGCAGCACCATGCCAAACCCTTCGAAGTCACCGCGCACTTCGCGGTTCGGCAGCACGAACAGATCACACTGCTGGTATGCGGCAATCAGATCATCCTCTCCCAGCGGGCCCATCCACTTGACGTGTTGGGCCACGCCGCACGCGTCGGCCAACGCATGAAGATTCTCCGCTTCCGCCCCGTCGCCGGCGATCGCGTACAGCACATCGCCGGTCATGTGTCGAACCTGCCGCAGCGCTTCGATCATGCGGTCGTGGCCTTTGCGCTTCTGCAGGCGCCCGACGGTCAGCACCACCGGCCGATCGCCCCAGCCCAGCCGCCGGCGGATCGTGTCGCAGCGTTCGGCCGGGCGGAATGTTTGAGCATCGACGCCCGGATGCAGTACGGTCAACTGCTCCGGCCTCACGTGCCAGTCGCGATGCAGGATCGACGCGGTGTTGCGGCAGTTGGCGATCACGGTCGTCGCTTCGGCGAACACACGCCGGGCCATCCAGGCAAGCTGCCGGCTGGTCGAAACGGTGTTCAGTTCCTCCCCGTGGACGTACACGAAATAGGCAATGCCATGCCGGCGGCGCATCCGCCAGGCGAGGTAACCTTCCGGCATCGCTCGGCCGCAGTGGATCGTGTGCACGTTGCCGCGAAACACGAGCCGTTCGATCTCGCGGTCGGCCCGGGCGTAATCGCGGTATCCGCCGACGCTGAACAAGCCCCAGTCGTCGAACGACAGGTTCAACCGGTGCACCGTCAGGCGGTGGGTGCGGTCGAACGCCGCATCGCCGGGCTGGGCCCCGGCCGCGATCCGCGTCAGACCGCGCGGCATCCGCCGGTAGATCTCCCACAGCCATCGGCTCGAACCGCCCGTGGCGGGGGGGAAGTTCTCGCTGAGCAGCATCGTGGTCATGCCGTCCTCCTGAGTTCAGCTCGTTCAAGCAGTCGCGCGTACTGGCCCAGAACGTGGGTCACGTGGGCTTCAATGCTGAACTGCTCGGCACAGCGGCGTCGCGCTTCGCGGCCGAGGCGGCGACGCAAATGGTGATCGAACAGCAACCGCCCGATCGCCTCCGACAAGTCCTGCGGATCGCGCGGCCGGACGAGCAGGCCGGTCTTTTCGTGGGTGATCATCGAGGGAATCCCGCCGGTGTCGCTGCCGACGCAGGCCCGGCCGTACGCCATGGCTTCCATGATCGTCAACCCCAGCGGTTCATCGTGCGACGGCAGCGCGACGATGTTCGAGGCGATCAGCCACCGCTCGACGTCGGTGCGGAAGCCGGCGAAGATCGCGCCCACCCCCATCGACTCGGCCAGGCGCTCCATCGTGCGGCGGTACTGGCCGTGCCCGGCCAGGTCATCGCCCACGATGAGCAGTTGAGCGGTGTGCCGTTGCTGTCGCGGCAGCACCTTCCAGGCCGTCAGCAGATCGGCGATGCCCTTGCGTTCGATCACCTGTCCGGTGAAGGTGACCAGCGCCCGGTCGAGCGGCAGGTCGAGTTCGCGGCGGGCGGCGAAGCGGTCGGGCGAACGCGGCCTCGGCGGCATCGGCAGGCCGTCGGGCACCAAGGCCCGCGGCTGGCCGGCCAACTTCGGCGAACGCCGGCACATTTCATCGGCGAACGCCGGCGAGATGAACAGATGCAGGTCCGCCCCGTGCTTGTTCAGCCAGTCAATCGCTTGGCCCGAATAGAGGAACCGCTGATGGCAGACCCGCCCGGCGCCCAGTCCCCGCGCCGCATCGGAGGCGATCTGATGGGTGGGCAGGTCGTTGGCGTGGACAATGTCCGGCTGGAAGTCGCGCAACAATTGGCGTAACCGCCCCCGGGCCCAGCGGTACGACCACCAGTGTTGCTTATCCGTCTGCGGCAACGGCGTGACCGTCACGTCCAGGCCGGCATCTCGCATCTTACGGGCGACGATGTTCTCGTGACCGAGGATCAGGCGCACCATGTGACCGGCCTGCACCAGGCCCGACGCCAGCCGCAGGCCCGCCTGCTCGGCCCCGCCGAAGAATGGCGCGCGGCTGACCAGGCAGAGGCGCAGCGCCCGATCGGGTTGGCGCGGGGATCCGTTCACGCGGCCGCCCTCCGCGGGGTCAGCGAACCATACACGTCGATCAGTCGCCCGAAGGCATCAATCGGATTGAAGCACTCGGCCACGCGCCGTCGCGCCGCTTCGCCGAGTTGCCGCCGCAGGTCCGCTCCGTCCACCAGGCGCGTGCAGTGGGCGGTCAGCGCCGGCAGGTCCCCCGTGTCGGCGATCAGACCGGCTTCGCCCGCGACCTCCGCCACACTGCCGCCGGCGTAGGCCGCCACCGGTTTGCCGCAGGCCATCGCCTCCAGCACGCTGTTGCCGAATGTTTCGTATTCGCTGGCGCTGACGAACAGGTCGATCGCGTGCATGAACGGTTCGACATCGTCGAGGTGGCCGATCCCGCGGAGGCGGTCGCCCAGGCCGGTCGCGGCGATGCGGTCGATGATGGATTGGCGGTAGTCTTCATCGCCCGCCAACGCGTCGCCGGCGATCAGGCCGATCACCCGCCGATCCCGCCGGGCGAGTCGCTCGACGATCTCGACAAACTCGTGAATGCGTTTGATGGGCCGCAGGGCGCTGGCCGTGCCAAGGACGATGGCGCCGTCGTCGATGCCGAGCGTGCGTCGGAGCGTTCGGCCGGTTTCCGTGCGCTGCCCGAAGGCATTGACGTCGATGCCCAGGGGCACGAGGTGTTGCCGATGATCGGGCACCAGGGCGGCGACGGCGTCGGCCGAATCACGCTGCTGCTGCCGGCTGGTCCAGAGCAGGGCGTCGGGCGCGCGACGATGGCTGAACGCCCACCTCGCGAACCCGGCGGTCAGGCGGAACCGCACGTGGCAGACGATCGGGACGCCGAGCGCCCGGGCCAGCGCCGCGCCGAACGGGTAGACGTTGTGTTCGTTGCAGTGGACCAGTTGCACACCGTGCCGCCGCGCCCATCGCCGCGCCCGCCACAAGTGATGGGCGAAGGCGAAAAGCCGCCGCCGGTCCGGCCAGGGCATCGGATCGATCAGGCAGTCGACCGACTGATCGCGGACCCATTGCGGCAAGCGTCCTTCGGCCTGGGCGATGACGCACGGTTCGATTCCCGCCACCGCGGCCAGTTGCACCCAGCTTTGCAGGATTCGGCCGGTGCTGTTGGGGTTCGGGTTGTTGGTCAGGTACGCCACGCGCATGTCAGGCGGCCCTCCTCGCCGGGAGCCGATGATGATGCGCCGCCTTCGCTCGGGCCCAGGCGGCTCGGACCAGCGGCAGGCCCTTGACCCACCGGGCTTTGAGGTCCGCCTTCTGGCGGGCGTAGCGGTCGGTGCGGCGGAAGTAATCGTCCGGCCGACCGCAGGCCCGGGCCAGGGCGCCGGCCGCGCGGTGCAGCGTGCGAATGTCAGCCAGTGACACCGGCGCATTGAAATCGGTGGTCAGCTTGCGATGCGTTTGGAGGATCGCCGCGGGATCGACGCCGGGCAGCAGGCGATCGAGGTAACGGGCGAACAGGTCGCGGTTGACCTTCACGCCGGGCGTGGGCGCGTCGTGGGAAATGCTGTCGCGGCGGATGCGGTAGAGCATCAGCCGCTCGGGCAGGTTGGCCATCTCGCACAGCGGCGTCATGCGCATCATCAGGTCGTAATCCTGCCCCGGCTGAATCGGGCGGTAGTTGCCCGCGGCCAACACCCGCGAGCGGCGCACCATCGACGTGCCCTGCAACAGGGCGTTGGCGAACAGCATCCGCCAGCGAATCTCCGCATCGCTGGCCGGCAGCGTGAATTGACGGTCGAGCGGGCGAAGCTGCTCGTCGACACACTGCGCGTTCGTGCCCACCAGGCCGCAGTCGGGATGAGCCTGCAGGAACGCCACCTGCAATTCGATCCGCCGGGGCAGGTGGATGTCATCGGCGTCGCACAACGCAACCCGTTCGGTTTCCGTCTCGTGCATCATTTGCCGGCGGCACCGGCCCAGGGGCATCGGGCGGTCGTCGACCACCCGCCCGGGAATCCGTGCGGGAATCCAGCGATGCAGTTCATCGACGGTTCCATCGGTCGAGCCGTTGTCCCACGCGAGAATTTCGAGGTTGCCGTAGGTTTGCGCGGCGATCGATTCGAGCGTCTCGGTGACGAACGGCATGCCGTTTCGAACGGGCATCTGGATGGTCACGCGTGGCGAGGTCATGCGAAGCTCCGGGCGAATCATTTAGGCGGCGCGCGGCAGGGCGGCAGGGGCGCTTTCGGTCAGTCCGAGGATGCGGCGAAGGCCATCGCGGCATTGGTCCGGCGAAAAGTGCGAAGCGGCGCGCTGCCGGCCAACGCGACCAAGGTGATCGCGGCGCCGCGGATCGGCGGCCAGTTCGAGCAGGGCCCGGGCGTGGGCGTCGACGTCGCCAGGCTTGAACAGCACACCGCAGCGCCCCTCATCGAGCACTTCGCCCAGCGAGCCGCTGCGGCCGGTGACCACGGGCAACCCCTCGGCCATGGCCTCGACGAACGCCACGCCGAACGCCTCTTCCTGCCCGGTGATCGGACCGGTGCAACTGTGGGCGGTGAAGAGGTCGGCTTCGCGGCGAAGCGAGCGGCCCCGGTCGGCGTCGACCGCGCCGAGCATCTTGATGCGGTCGGCATGGCGCGAGCGCCGGCGGAGCAATTCGCACACCGCCTGCAACGGTCCGTCGCCGGCGATCAGCAGTTCGCCATCCAGCCCGCGCGAACAGGCGATGTCGAACGCACGGATGGTCAGGTCCGGGCCCTTGAAATCGACCAGCCGACCGAGGTAGAGGATTTTCATCGGCCGACGTTCGGCGGGGCGAGGCGGACACTGGACCGGCACGGGCACGCCGAGGTAGTTCACGGCGATGCGGTCAACCGGTACGCCGATCTCGCGAAGGCGGGAGGCCGTACGGCGACTGTTGGCGATGAACGTGGCGCGTTCGGCGAGTTCGCGCAGCCTCGCGGGATAGTACGCATCATGCACCGGCGCGAAGGGTGGCGTGTGTTTGCGAAGCTCCCAGGTCACGTCGTAGCCGTGGCAGTGAATGAACAGGGGCTTGTCGAGGCGCCGCCAGACCGAATCGAGCTGCACCGACCAGGCGGCGTAATGACTGAGCACGCAACGGATCTGCGGCGATCGGCCGGCTCGCAGCATCGCCCGCAACCCCGGCCAGGGCGCCGGCAGCCCGGCGCGCTCGAGCCAGCGATGGCCGATCGCTCGGCGCGACACGTCGATCACCGGCACGCGATCCCGCCACCGCCGAACGCCCGGTCGACGACAGGCGATGCACGAGACCTCGTCCGCCACGCCGTCGAGCAATCGCTGCATCCACAACTCCGACGGACTCGACCAGTTCGGCATGGCCCAGAGAATGCTCATGCGGCCCTCCGCTTGGCGAGGCGCGGCAGGCAGTACACGTTGAACACCGCCTTCTCGTCCGGCTGGCCGTCGAAGCGGCCCAGGTCCAGCGGCGTCAGCGAATACACCAGCCGGTAACGGTCGTAGCCCAACTCGTCGAGCAGCGCGTCGAGCGCCTCCCACGACGTGCCGGCTCGCTGACAGGTGGCGCGGTTGTACTCGATGGCGATGATCGGACGGAACCGCGCAAGCGTTCTTCGGGCCCCGCCCAACGCCGCGACCTCCGCGCCTTCGATGTCGATCTTCACCAGCTCCAGCCGTTCGAGGCGGACCTGTTCGGCGTAATCGTCCAGCGTGATCGCGGGCACTTCGATGCGGCCTTCGCCCGGCTGGTCGGCCACGTAGCCCACGCCGCTGCACTCGTGCAGAAAACCGACGTCGGCGTTGATGCGGTCGCCCGGCGGTTCGAAGAACACCGAACCGGCACAATCGCCGACCGCCGCATCGTTCACGCGCACCTGCGGCATGTCGTTCAGCGCCAGGTTCGCCCGCAGCTTCTCGGCGTTCGGCGGATAAGCCTCGAACGCATGGACCTGTCCGGTCGGCCCGACGCAGCGGCCCATCAACAGCGTGAACCAGCCGCGGTCGGTGCCCAGGTCGATCGCCACGTCGCCGGTCTTCAGGTGCGTGCGAATGAAGTGGGTCATTTCCGGGTCGTAATCGCCGAAAAAGAAGATCCCGTACGATGAATACTCGCGCGGCGAGGCGTGCATCACAAACCGCCCGCGCGTGTACACGGGCAGATCGTCGGCCACGCACCACCGGCGCAGGTGATTGCGGGCCATGGCGCGCCACCAGGCGGTCGGCCGGCGCTGCAGGTGATGCTGCAACAGTCGCGTGAGCAGCAGGCGGGGCCGCAGAAGCAGTCGCAGTCGTCGGTTCATCCCGGTTCGGTTCCTTCGGGTCAGGCGGCGGCGCGTTCGGCCGCGTCATAGCCCCATCGCGCCATCAACGGGCCGCAGAGATCTTCGATGGTGCGGGTCTGCGATTCGGTCAGGTCGGTCCGCCAGCGCTGGGGTCCGGCGATGCGATCGGCCCAGCGTTTGCGGAACTGCCGGTCGAGATGCGCCGCGACGCGCGAAGCGTCGAACGGCATGGCGCAACGGTCGGCCAGGCCGCGCACCACGGCGAGCTTGTCCGCGCAGAAATCCTCGTAGCGCACAAACGTGACGCGCCCGCCGGCGTCGCGGTCCTGCTCGGCATATTCGAGCAGCTTCCGCCATCGCCAGGCCAGCGCCTCGATCAGACTGCCCGCAGGCACGCGGAGCCAGTGCACGTCGAACGCCATGCCGGGCGCGCCGTTGTCGAAACGTTCGAGCAGGGAGGCGACGTTGTCGCGCGGGTCGCGCACGCAGTGAATCGTGTGGAAACGCCCGACCGCCCGACGCCGCAGGTAGGGCAGAATCGCTGCGAAGCAGGGCACCTTCACGATGCGGTGTCGCCGCAGCTTCCACCACAGCGCCGGCGTCAGGCCCCCGCCGGTCAGCGCGGCCAGCGGCGTGACGTACCACGCGGCCGGCGGATCGTCCAGCAGCGACCACCCCGAACCCAGGTGCAGCAGGTTCGCCACGGCGCTGGTGCCCGATCGTTCGCAGCCGGTCACGCAGACCTTCATGCCGCACCTCGCAAGGCGTCGAGCGGACGCCACTTCGCCGTTGGACACAGCACCGCGCCGGCGCGATCGGGGCGATGGGCCAGCCGTAGCGGCCCGCGGTTGGCCACGTGCAACACCGGGTAATCGAGAATCGAATCCCACACCTTCTGTCCGGGCAGGCGATTGATCCCCACGTCCACCAGATAATCGCCCGGCCTCAGGCACAGGTCCGGCAGTTCGCATCGCAATCGCACCGTCCGCCCCGCCGCGGCGCTCGGGGCGAAGTCCGCATCGTGACTGAGCACCGACGTGATGGGCGTGCCGGCGTGATCCTTCACGATCACCGTCACGTTCGCCTTGCTGATCGGTCGACAGGCGGTCAGTGCGATGGTCAATGCGATGGGCTGACCGATGTCGATGGTGGCCACGTCCTCGGTGCGGTCGTTGGCCCCCAGGCCCGTGATGCGCACGGGGGCGTCCGGCCGGCCGCCGCCGCGGAACGCGTCCAGCGAGCCGCCGCGCGACGCGCGAAGCTCGCGGTTGTCGGCCATGTAGCGTTCGATCGCCGCGCCGGTCGAGTCGTACGCCGCGATGCGCCCGTGGTCGAGGTACAGGCAGCGCTGGGTCAGTCCGCGCACCGCGCTCATGTTGTGGCTGACGAACAGCACCGTCCGCCCGCCGCCGGCCACGTCCCGCATCTTGCCCAGGCACTTGCGCTGGAATTCGGCATCGCCCACCGCCAGCACCTCGTCGACCAGCAGAATCTCCGGCTCCAGGTGGGCCGCCACCGCGAACGCCAGCCGCACGTACATGCCCGACGAATAGCGCTTGACCGGTGTGTCGAGGAACTTCTCGACGCCGCTGAACGCGACGATGCGGTCGAACTTGCCCCCGATCTCCCGCCGCCGCATCCCCTGCACCGCGCCGCTGAGGTAGATGTTCTCGCGCCCGGTCAGTTCCGGGTGGAAGCCGGTGCCCACTTCCAGCAGGCTCGACAGCCGGCCGTGAAGCATCGCCCGGCCTTCGGTGGGGTCGGTGATGCGGCTGAGGATCTTCAACAGCGTGCTCTTGCCCGCGCCGTTCCGGCCGATCACGCCGATCACCTCGCCCCGGTTCACCTCGAACGACAGATCGCGCAACGCCCAGAACGTCCGCGATGGTCCGTCGGCCTGCGCGTCGGGCGAGCCGGTCAGCCGCCCCAGCCGCTGGTAGACCATCTCCCCGAACGTGCGCCCGATCGCCTTCGTCGCGCCCAGGCGGTAACGCTTGGAGAGGTGTTCAACTTGAATCGCCGTTTGCGGCATGGGTTTAGGTCTCACCAATCACACGATGTCGGCCAGGCGGCGCTCGGACCGGGCGAACAGCGACAGGCCGACCGCCAGCACCAGCAGGCTCACGCCCAGCGACACGCACCACGCGGCATAGTCGATCGGCGTGCCGAGCACTGCGGCGCGGAACGCGCTGATCGTGCCCGACATCGGGTTCAGGTTCATTACCATGTGCGTCACGTCGACCGGCCCCACGTAATGCCGGGCGACCGGCAGGGGATAGATCACCGGCGTGATGAACATCCACACCTGCAACAGGAACGGGATCACGTGGCGCAGGTCGCGGTAGGAAGCGGTCAGGGCCGACAGGAACAGACCCACACCCACCGCCGCGAGGAGGGTCGACACCACCAGCGCCGGCAGCAGCAGCAACCGCCAGGTGATCATCACGTGGAAGTAGGCCATCAAGCCGCCGAGCACGAACGAGGCGACGAGGTAATCGAGCAGCGGCGCGCCCACCGCGGCCAGCGGCAGGATCAGCCGCGGAAAATAGATTTTGCGGAGCATCGCGGCGTTGGCGATGACGCTGTTGCTCGACGCGGCGGCCGCCGCGGCGAAGAACGTCCACGGCAGCAGCCCGGCGTAGGCAAAGATCGGGTAGGGCACGTCGACCTTCGACGCGACGTTCATGTACCGGCCGAACACGAACGTGAACACGATCATCATGGCCAGCGGCTGCAGGATCGCCCAGCCGGCCCCGAGCGCCGTCTGTTTGTAGCGGACCTGGATGTCGCGCAGGCCCAGCAGCCACAGCAGATCGCGATAGCGCAGCAGTTCGGGCAGGTCGACCACCGGCCCGCGCTGCGCTTGGATCACGGTGGGCCGGTCGGTCGGCAGCGCGCCGAACAGGGAGCCGGCAATGGGGTTGATGGACGTCATGCGTTCGCGAACTCCCGGATCGCCGGCGGGGTCAAGGCCCAACCGGCATAAGCGTCACAAGCGGTATCGTCGTGCCGACCAAGCTTCTTTAGGCTGTAAGCGGCGGTTTGGCGGGGTTTCTGGCGTGCTGGACGGGGTTCGGCGCCGTGGTGCGATGCCGATAACCGCGCCGCCGGGCGTATCACCCCCAGCAGCGCGATCGGCCAGGTGATCGGACCTTACCGGCGTTCGGGGGCCGGCAGCAGGTGGGCGGCGGTGATGGGGTCGGGCAGATCGTCCAGTCGCCTCGCGCGGTCGAGGGTGTACGGGCCGATGGCGGTGCGGCGGAGGCGGGTCAGGTGTCCGCCAACGTTGAGTTGTCCGCCGATCTGCCGGGCGAGGCTGCGGATGTACGTGCCGCGCCCGCAGGTGACGGTGATCTCGGCCAGCGGCCAGTCGTACCGGTGCAGGTCGATCCGATCAATGCGGACGATGCGCGGCGGCATGACGACCCGCTCACCCGCGCGGGCCAGCTTGTACGCCCGCTTGCCGCCGACCTTGATCGCGCTGTGGGCCGGTGGGGTCTGCCGGATCTCGCCGGTCAGCCCGTCGAGCGCTTCGTGCAGTTGTTCGGCGGTCGGTGGGGCGGCCCCGTCGACCGGTTGGCGTTCGCCTTCGCGGTCGTCGGTGGTGGTGAACGCGGACAGGTCGATGGTGGTGCGGTAGACCTTGGTCAGTTCCATCAGTTGCTCGACGCACCGGGTCGCCCGGCCGAGGCAGCAGACGATCACGCCCTCGGCCAGCGGATCGAGCGTGCCGGCGTGGCCGGTCTTCGCCCCCCCCGCGGCGCGGCGGACCCGGCGCACCACGTCCATCGACGAACAGCCGACGGGCTTGTCCACGATCAGCAGGCCGTGCATCTCGAGCGGGGCAGGGGGCATGGCGGTTCCGTTTTGAACGTCGGGGCCGATGTCGATAGACTCTGGAGTTTAACGTCGATCGGGAGCGGTGTCCGAGCGGCTGAAGGAACACGACTGGAAATCGTGTGTGCGGGTAACCGTACCGTGGGTTCGAATCCCACCCGCTCCGTTGAGCAGGCGGCGGTCCGCGCGGGCTGCCGTTCGGCCGTTCAAAAGAAGAGTTTTGGAGACATGTTTCAATGAAATGCCCCAATGTCCTTTACATTCATTCCCACGACACCGGGCGGGCCATTCAGCCCTACGGCCACGCCATCGCCACGCCCGGCCTGCAGAAACTCGCCGAGCAGGGCACGCTGTTCCGACAGGCCTTCACCGCCGGGCCAACCTGTTCGCCCGCCCGGGCGGCACTGCTGACCGGCATGGCTCCGCACAGTTGCGGCATGTTCGGCCTGGCCCATCGCGGTCACAGCCTCGACGACTACGCCCAGCACATCCTGCACACTCTGCGCAAGGTCGATTACCACAGCGCCCTGTGCGGCGTGCAGCACATCGCCGGCGCTGACGTCGGCGGGGCGGAAGCGATCGGCTACGATGAAATCCTGCCGTGCGAATCCTCGCGCGCCGCGGACGTCGCCCCCGCCGCGGCGCAATGGATCAAGAGCGACCGCGCCAAGGACAAGCCCTTCTTCCTCGCGGTCGGTTTCTTCGAGACCCACCGCAAGTTCATCCAGCCGGGCCCCGAGGAGGATGAGCGCTACTGCCTGCCGCCGGCCCCGCTGCCCGACACGCCCGAGACCCGGCGCGACACGGCCTGCTACAAGGCCAGCGCCCGCGAACTGGACGACGGAGTCGGCCGGGTGCTCAACGCCCTCGACGAAGCCGGGTTGGCCGACAACACCCTCGTCATCGCCACCACCGACCACGGCATCCCGTTTCCCGGCATGAAATGCAGCCTGACCGATCACGGCATGGGCGTGTTTCTCATCATCCGCGGACCCACCGAAGGCCCGGGCAGCGAATTCAACGGCGGCAAGGTCGTCGACGCCCTGGTCAGCCAGATCGACCTGTATCCCACCGTCTGCGAACTGACCGGCGCGGCGAAGCCCGACTGGCTGCAGGGACGCAGCATCATGCCGCTCGTGCGCGGCGAGGTGGACCAGATCAACGAACAGGTCTTCAGCGAAGTGACCTACCACGCGGCGCTCGAGCCCAAACGCTGCGTGCGCACGAAGCGGTACAAGTACATCCGACTGTACGGCCCGACCACACGCCACATCATGCCCAACTGTGACGACTCGCTCAGCAAGACGCTGTGGACCGACCAGGGCTGGCCGCGCATGGAACAGGACCGCGAGCAGTTGTACGATCTGCTGTTCGATCCGAACGAAGCGCACAACCTGGCCTCGGATCCGCGTTATGCGGACCCACTGGCCGACCTGCGCCGGCGGCTGGACGGCTGGATGGCCGAAACCGGCGATATCCTGCTCAAGGACGAATATCCGCTGATCCGCGGCTTGCGGAACACGCCGATCGAGTCGTACTCGCCCAGCGAGAACGTGCAGACGATCGAGTGACCGTCCGGGACGGGTTTGCGGTAGAATGGGCTGTTGGACGATCAGAGGATTCGCCATGAGTACGCATCGACATATCATCGCGGCGCTGGTGATGAACGAACCGGGCGTCCTGGCCCACGTGGCCGGCATGTTCGCCGCGCGCGGGTTCAACATCGACAGTCTCGTGGTCGGCCGGACCGAAAACCCCGACGTCAGCCGCATGACCATCGTCATCAACGGCGACGACCAGATGCTCGACCAGGTCCGCAAGCAGCTCGGCAAGCTGGTCGAGGTGGTCAAGGTGGTCGACTATTCCGGCACCGCTTACGTGGAACGCGACCTGATGCTCGCCCGCGTCGCGGCGCCGTCGGGCAGTCGCGGCGCCGTGATCGAACTGGCCGGCCTGTTCCGCGCCAACGTCGTCGACGTCGGCCACGAGGAACTGATGGTCGAGCTGTCCGGCACCGAAGACAAGCTGGAGGCGTTCGCGGAACTGCTCAGGCCGTTCGGTATCGTCGAACTCGCCCGCACCGGCGTGATCGCCATGCCGCGATCCGAAAAGGCCCCCGGCCAGACGCCGCGCACCACCCGGCGCGACACCACCGGCTCCCGCGGCCTCGCCGACCGGCAGAACCAACCCACCACCGACGTCAAACCCGAAGACCTCCCGCCCGGATGAAGCGTGGACGCCCTGCTTCCTTTCCGGGGGCAGGGGCAGAGGGGGCGTCTCGAAAGCGACAGGCGGGCCGAGAGGCGATTTCGCCTCCCCTCAAAGATCGGACATCGAAGATGAGCCAATACACCCTCGCGCATGTCACCCACGAAGCGGTCGAGAAACTCGGTGGCATCGGCACGGTGCTCGAAGGCATGATGACCTCGCCGGTCTACCGCGGGCGGGTCGGCCGGTCGATTCTCGTGGGGCCTTGCTCGGCCGGCGTGGCGGTCGATCCGGCCAAGCGCCTCGGTGAGGAAGGAACCGTCCTCTACAGCAGCGTGGACGATCTGGACCAGATCGGCGTGGGCAACAGGCTGCGCCCGATCGAGTGGTCGTTTAACGTGGCGTTCGTCTACGGCAAGCGGACCTACGCCATCCCCGGCGACCACCGCACCGGCGAAGCCGATGTCCTGCTCATCGACGTGTTCAAGACCAACGCCGATCGGCTGAGCCTGTTCAAGTTCCGCCTGGCCGAGACGTTCGGCGTCGATTCCACGCGGTTCGAGTCGATGTGGGAATTCGAGGAATACGTTCGTCTGGCCGAGCCGGCGTTCTACGCGCTGCTCGCCCTGCTCGACGACGATGAGCTGCCCTGCATCCTCTTCAGCCACGAGTTCATGGGCATGCCCACCTGCCTCAAGGCGATCCTCGACGGCGAAAAGCAGTTCCGCACCATCTTCCACGCCCACGAGTGCGCCACCGCCCGCCGGCTGGTCGAAGATCATCCCGGTCACGACACGATGTTCTACAACGTCCTCGACGAGGCCCGCGAACAGGGCCAGTACGTTGGCGATGTGTTCGGCGATCTGACCCATTACTTCAAGCACACGCTCATCAATCGCTCGCACTGCTGCGATGGCGTCATCGCCGTGGGCGACCATGCCGCCACGGAGATGCACTTCCTCGGACCGCAGTTCGATCACCATCACATCGACATGGTCTACAACGGCCTGCCCGCGTGGAAAGTCACGCTCGCCCAGCGCAACCGGAGCCGAAAGATGCTCGTCGATTACGCCGAGTCGCTCGTCGGTTTCCGCCCGGACATCACCATGACCCACGTCACCCGCCCGGTGATTTCCAAGGGCCTGTGGCGGGACGTGAAGTTGTGTCACGAACTCGACCGTCGGCTCGGCCGGGATGGACGCAAGGCGGTGTTGTTCATGCTCACCACCGCCGCGGGCACGCGCCGGCCGCAGGACGTGCGGTCGATGGAAGAGGAATACGGCTGGCCTCGCCGGCATCGCGAAGGTTATCCCGATCTCGTCGGGCCGGAAGTCGATTTGCACCGGATGATCGAACCGTTCAACGCCGAACACGAGAACGTGCAGATCGTGCTGGTCAACCAGTTCGGCTGGGATGCGGCACGCATCGGCCGCCGCCTGCCGGAGAAGATGGACATCGCCGACCTGCGCCGGGCGACCGAGGTGGAACTGGGCATGGCCACGTACGAGCCGTTCGGCATCAGCCCGCTGGAGCCGCTGTGCAGTGGGGCGGTGTGCGTGATCTCGAACATCTGCGGCTGCCGGGGCTTCGTCGATTACGTCACCGACCACCAGCCCACGCCCAACGTGCTGGTGGCCGATTACACGAAACTCGGCCGCCGCGCTTCACTCGACGAGTTGCTCAACATGACCCAGGCCGAGCGCGACCGCGTGGAGGACGCCGAGTCGGCGCGCCTGGCCGATGAACTGCTCGCCCGCATCCCCGCCGATGATGAAGGCCGGGCGAAGTTGATCGCCTCCGGCCAGAAACTCGTAAAAAAGATGGGCTGGGACCAGGTGATCCAACACAAGATGCTCCCCCTGCTCGACCGCGTGGTCAACGGGAAGAAATGAGCGGAGAGTGGGAAGTCGGAGGG
>CAYNCM010000004.1:40886-51928 GCA_964395825.1 uncultured Planctomycetaceae bacterium | reverse complement strand
CAGGAGTGGGGCATTCCGGCTAGCCGCGACGCAACGCGTCGCGGTTCCGGCCCGCGTGGTCAACGGGAAGAAATGAGCGGAGAGTGGGAAGTCGGAGGGCAGGAGTGGGGCATTCCGGCTAGCCGCGACGCAACGCGTCGCGGTTCCGGCCCGCTCTCCCCGTGGGAGAGGGTTGGGGTGAGGGCCATCTCAGCGCCGCGTCGTCTTGCGGTGAGCGCAGTCGCACTGCCCCGGTGCGTCCCCCGCGACGCGTTGCGTCGCGGCTGTCCCGATCCCTGTTCGTTCCCTGTCCCCTCGATCAGTCCTCCATGATCTCCTTGTGCTTGGCTTGGCACAGTTCATCGATCAGGTCTTCGTGTTTTCTGGTCAGTTCCTGCACCTGGTCCTTGGCGTCCTTGGCCTGGTCTTCGTTGAGGGGGTTGGACTTGTCCTTCTCGGCCTGGTCGATGTGCTTGTTGGCATCGCGGCGGGTGTTGCGCACGGCGACCTTGGCCTGTTCGCCCATCTGCCTGATGGAGCCGGCCAGTTGCTTGCGGCGCTCGACCGAAAGCGGCGGCATGGACAGGCGAACCACTTTCGCATCGGCCTGCGGGTTCAGGCCGAGCCCCGCCGTCTGGATCGCCTTGGCGATCGCCTGGACGCTCGATGCGTCGTACGGCTTGATGAGCAGTTGGGTCGGCTCGGGCACGGTGATCTGCGCCAGTTGTCGCAGGTCCGTCATCGAGCCGTAGTAATCCACCTTGACGTATTCGACCAGCGCCGGACTCGCCCGGCCGGTGCGCACGCCGCGCAGTTCGCTTTTGAGGTAGTCCACCGCCTTGTCCATGTGGTCTTCGCAGTCGAGCAGAATTTCGTCAAGGTCCATGGCTCGGCCTCCGCGGTCGGGGTCAGGCGTGAATCCGTGTGCCGTGCGATTTGCCGGCCACCACGTCGGCGATGTGGCCGGTCTTGGTGAGATTGAACACGATGATCGGAATGCCGCGTTCCATGCACATGCTGAACGCGGCCATGTCCATGATCCTCAGTTGGCGGTTGATCGCCTCGCCGAACGACAGTTCCTCGAACCGCACCGCATCGTCGTGGGCGTTGGGATCCTTGTCGTACACGCCGTCGACCTTCGTGGCCTTCAGCAGCACCTGCGCGCCGATCTCGGTGGCGCGAAGGGCGGCGGCGGTGTCGGTGGTGAAGAACGGATTGCCCGTGCCGGCGGCGAAGATGACGATGCGGCCTTTCTCCAGGTGGCGGATCGCCCGGCCTCGGATGTAAGGTTCGGCCACGGCGGTGAGGTTGATGGCGCTGAGCACCCGCGCCGGCTGGTCGAGTTTCTCCAGCATCTCCTTCAGCGCCAGTGCGTTGATGACCGTGCCGAGCATCCCCATGTAGTCGGCGGTGGCCTGGGGGATGCGACCCTCTTCGGCGAGCTTGCCGCCGCGGATCAGGTTCCCCCCGCCCACCACCACCGCGACTTCCACGCCCAGCTTCTGCGCGGCGAGAATCTCGCGGGCGACCGATTCGAGCGCCTCACCGTCGATGCCCCGTTCGCCCGGCCGGCAGAACCCCTCGCCGGAGATCTTCAACAACACCCGCTGGTATTTCGGTTGACTGGACATGATCGCTCCGTCGATGGGACGCAATTTCACACGTTTCCGGCGCGGCGGTCAAGTCGCCCGGCCTTCCACGGTTCCCGATCAAGCCCCGTCATGGTGGCCCGGCGCCCTGGGCAGGGAGGCACGCCCGCGCCCGGCGCTTCGTTCAGCCTGGTTGCGTTCACCGCGTCAGCGCCAGAATCCGCGCGATGCGTTCGCGGATCGGCGGGTGCGTGGCGAACACGCTCTTGAGGTTCTCGCGCCCCCTGGCGTTGAGGATCGGATTGACGATGAACAGGTGGGCGGTGGCGCGGTTGGCCCGTTGCAGCGGGGTGGTGTCGCGGGCCAGCGTGCTCAGCGCCGACGCCAGGCCCTGCGGGTTGCGCGTCAACTCCACCGCGCCGGCATCGGCGAGAAACTCGCGCTGGCGGCTGATGGCGAACTGAATGATGGTCGCCAGCAGCGGCGCCACCACCGCCAGCACCAGCGCCAGAATCAGCAGAATCGCCGCCCCACCCCCGCCCTTGCCCCGCCCGCGCGATCGCGGGGCGTAAAACGCCATCCGAAGAAATACATCGCACGCCAGCACGATCAGCCCCACCATGGTGGCGACCATCATCGTCATGCGGATGTCGTAATGCCGCACGTGGGCCAGTTCATGCGCCATCACCGCCTGCAACTCATCGCGGCTGAGGCGTTGGCGCAGCCCGGTCGTGATCGCCACCGCCGCGCGTTTCGGATCACGCCCCGTGGCGAAGGCGTTCAGCGCCGGTTCGTCCATCAGGTAAATCCCCGGCATGGGCAGGCCCGCGGCGATCGACAGTTCCTCGACCACGTTGAACAGTTGCGGATCGTCTTGCTTTTCGATCGGCCGGGCGCCGCAGATGCCCAGGATCGTCTTGCCGCCTCGGAAGTAGCTCCACGTGCCGCTGACGATCACGACCATCAGCGCCGCAGCCCCCGCGATCACCAGCCCCGGCACGCTGAACGGTGAAGGATCGCCTTGGGTGGTCCGCGCCCCGGCATACGCCATGACCCCCAGCGCTATCGCCTCGATCACCACCACCGCCAGCAGCCCCATCCCGATCACCAGCAGTACCGTGTTCCGCTTGTTCCGCCGGATCAGATCGTGATACGTGATGTCCGGCGGGTAGGCGCGGAACCGCGATCCTTGACCTTCGATTTCCGATCTGGGCGCATCGTCCGTCATGGCGCAGGGGCTCGGGCTCAGTCAGATCGAAGGTCGCGCATCGCCGATCGAGGCGCTCTAGTATTGCGTCTGCACCCAGGATTCGGGCATCGGTTCTGGCCGCGACCCGCGGGGGAGCGCTTCGACACCGCGCTCGCCTACGGCTGGCGGCTGAACTTCCCGCCGAAGATCAACGGCAGACGCGGCACTAGAACGCCACCTTCGGCGTTTCCTTGACCGCATCGTCTTCGATCTCGAAGAAATCGCGTTTCTGGAATTTGAACAGGCTCGCGATGAGGTTGCTGGGAAACTGCTCGCAGCGGGTGTTGTAGCGGCTGACGGTGTCGTTGTAATGCTGGCGGGCGAAGCTGATCTTGTTCTCCGTGCTGGCCAGCTCTTCCTGCAACTGCATGAAGTTCTGATTGGCCTTGAGATCGGGATACGCTTCGGAAAGGGCGAACAACTGCCGCAGGGCGCCGGTCAGCAGGTTCTCCGCCATGCCCTGTTCCTGGATGCTCGAAGCGTCGATCGCCTGTTGCCGGGCCTGGGTCACGCGCTCCAGTGTTTGCTGTTCGTGGCTGGCGTAGCCCTTGACCGTTTCCACCAGGTTCGGAATCAGGTCGTACCGCCGCTTGAGCTGCACGTCGATCTGCGCCCAGCCGTTCTCGCACTGCACCCGCAGACGCACCAGCCCGTTGTAGATCGATACCGCCCAGAACACCACGATCAGCACCGGCACGAACACCACGCAGCACGCCCCGATCAGCAGTTCCAGCCCGCCGAGCGCCCCGACGGTCACCATCTTCCACATGGCCCGGTCCTTCCATGAAAGTGGATGCCGAGGATACTATCGCCCCCCCGCCCGGCAGCGTCAACCCTACGCCGGTGCGTTTCGCCGGGTTTGCGAATTCGTCCGACCGTTTCGCCCCCCCTGGCATCCGATCGGGTAGACTCGGCCGCCATGGACGATGCCGGTTACATGCAGCGGGCGATCCGCCTGGCCCGGCGCGGGGTGGGCTACGTCGAGCCTAATCCGATGGTCGGCTGTGTGATCGTTCGTGGCGAGCGGATCATCGGCGAAGGCTGGCATCGCCGCTTCGGGGGGCCGCACGCGGAAGTCAACGCCCTGTCCGCCGCCCGATCACGCCGCGGAGCGAAAGACGCCACCGTCTACGTCACCCTCGAGCCGTGCTGTCATCACGGCAAGACCCCGCCGTGCGCCGACGCCCTCCTCGCCGCGGGTATCCGCCGCGTGGTGGTCGGTTGTGTGGATCCGTTCGGCGCAGTGTCGGGCCGGGGGCTTCGCAAACTCCGCCGCGCCGGCATCCGCGTGACCGTCGGCGTGTGCGAAGACGAAGCGCGACAGTTGATCGCACCGTTCGCCAAGCGCATGACGACCGGCCTGCCGTGGGTGATCGCCAAGTGGGCCGCCACCGTCGACGGCGCCATCGCCACCCGCACGGGCGACAGCCGATGGATCAGCAATCGGCGCTCGCGGAAGATCGTCCATCAACTCCGTGCCCGGGTCGATGCGGTGATGGTCGGCATTCACACGGCCCTGGCTGACGACCCGATGCTCGACGCCCGGCAGGTGAAGGTGCGGCGGATGGCGCGGCGGGTGGTGATCGACCCGCGCCTGCGCCTGTCGCCGGATGCCAAGCTGGTGCGATCGGCCGATCGACTGCCGCTGACCGTGGCCGTGGCGCCCGGGGCGCTGGATCGACGATCGGCCAAAGCCCGGAAGCTGGAGATGGCCGGGGTGGAAGTGGTGGCGATCCCCGCGACCGACGCCGGTTCGATGAAGCTGGACACGCTGCTGGCGTATCTGGCCGATCAGCACGAGGCGACGAACGTGCTGGTCGAGGGCGGCGGGACGACGCATGGCCGACTGTTCGGCGCGGGGCTGGTCGATGAACTGATCGTGTTCACCGGGCCCCGGGTGATCGGCGATGGCAAGGCGATCCGCCCGGCGGCGGGCAGGGGGGCGGTGGAGCGAATGGCCGACGCCCGGCGGCTGCGACTGGTCTGCACGCGCCGCATCGATGACGATGTGATGCTGCGTTACCTGGTCGAAGCGCCAACGGGGTGAACCCATAAATCACTTGACGCTGGACGCGCGGCGGGGCGATACTTGGGCCATGCCCCCAACCCGATTGAGAGGTTCCGACATGAAGCTGACCGTTCCACTGATCTGCGCGGTGATGGTGTTCAGCGTGTGGACCGTGCCCGCGGCGGCCGAACACGATGGCGACGATGATCGAAACGGCAACTGGGTCACCGGCCGATTCCACCGGCTGGTCGAGCGGCAGGTGGACCGGCGGGAATACCTGGGCGTTGTGCTCACGCCGCTGGAAGGCCGCGGCTGGGCGACGCTGCTGATCCCCGGCAAGAAGGGCGATCAGGCCGACATCGCTCGTGATCTGGAACCGGGCCAGGTGGTTTCGGCGCTATACGTCACCGAAGACGATGCCCACTGGGTGTTGAAGCTGAAGGGGCACGATCGCGATGAACAGCAGGATGAAGCGGACCACCCGCGCGACCAGGCCGAGCGTGAGCACGATAAGAAGAATCGCCAGCGCGAGAAGGCGGACCGCGCCCGCGAGCGCGATGAGAAGCATTCCCCTCACGCCGAAGACGATGGCCAGGAAGACGATGACGCCTGGCACGCACGGCAGAAGGATCGCGATCGCGAGCATGAACACGAATCAGAGCGGGCGAAGGAACGGGATCGCGCCCGGGATGATCACCACGACAAAGCCCGCGGCCACGACGCCGGACCCGAGAAGGCCGAAGGTGACGCGGGCCGCCTGGCGGCGCGGATGCGAGAACTCGAAGAGCGCATCGGGCACCTCGAGCGTCGCATCGCCGAACTGGAAGAAGCGAACCATCGCCTGCGCCGGGCGTTCGGCGCCGAGTAGTCCGTTTCCGGAGTGCGGGTGTCGCGACTCATCCGCGCAACGGTTGCGCCGTTCCCCCCTGCGGGAAGCACCGGGCGGAAGCCCGAGGCTGCGCGCCGATTCACACTTCGCGGATCAGTTGATCGCGCCGAATGCCCAGTTCGTCGATCACCGGTTCGATCTCCTTGAGAAACCGCCGCCCGTCTTTGACGTACCCCTGCGTCGGCTTGACCGCCGGTGCCCGGGCGTGCCAGAAGGCGTTGAACCGGTGCATGAGAATCTCCCGCGTGTACTTGGCGGTCATCGACGCCAGGGCCACCGGTAAATGCGAGGCCTCCGATTCGATGTCGAAGTGAATCGTCATGCGGCGATCGCCGCTGCTGAGCTCATAGCCGCTGGCGATCGACGTTTCGCGGATCACGTTCACCTGCGCATCGGGAAACGACAGCGCCAGCGGCCTGCGATAGCGCGACCGGCCGCCCTGGCGATCGACATACACGTGTGGATGCTCGTGGCCGCACTGCCGCCAGATCGCGTCGAGGTGCTGGGCGACGAACGTCCACGAGCAGCGGGCCTTGGATTTCGTGGCCCGGACCATGCGGTTGTAGCGATCCTCGAACACCACCGCCGCACGCAGGTCGTCCAGCGACACGCCCGCCCGATCCGCGGCGCGCCGGAGCTGTTTGTGGGCGATGCCGATCAGTCCCTCATCCATCGACAGGGGCAGCCGCGTGGGCGCGTCGCGGTGGTCGTACCACAGCAGATCGGGCAGGCGACACGCCTCGTCGCAGCCGACCGCCGCCAGCCACCCCTCGAGGTCAGCCGCCTGGCGCTCGGCCAAGCGCGCGAACGCCAGCACGCCTCGCTCCAGCGCCCCCAATCCCGACGCCGGCGTGAACAGCTTCTTCGAATCGTTGACCGCGATCCGGCGCTTGCGGTCCGACCGCGCCCGGCACACCGCCGACTTGAGCAACCGCCACAGCGCCGGCGGCGAGGCCGGATCGGCGTGATCCGCCACCGCGAACACCGTCCGCGCCACCACAAGCGGCCCGAACATCGGTCCGTAGCCCGCCTCGTCAATGCCTGCGTAGATCATTCGGCTCATGCCTGTGCGACGCCTTGGTCCGTCCCCGTCCAACGCCCTATCATACCGCCATGTCACGCCCCGGAGCCAAGGTGCTGGTCGCGATGAGCGGCGGCGTGGATTCGTCTGTCGCCGCGGCCCTGCTGCAGCGCGACGGCTACCAAGTCATCGGCTGTTTCATGCGCCTCGGCAGTCCCGGGGAATCGCTCGACGATGGCCTGCACGCGGTGAATGCCCCGGCCTGCGATGGCTCCGCCGTCCAGGTGCGTCATCAAGGCTGCTGCTCGATCGGCGATGCGAAAGATGCCCAGCACGTGGCCGCCCAACTCGGCATCGGGTTCTACGTGCTTAACTTCAAGCGAGAATTCGGGCGCATCATCGACTACTTCGTGGAGGAGTACAACGCCGGGCGCACGCCCAACCCCTGCGTGCGATGCAACGACTGGCTGAAGTTCGGTCGGCTGGCCGCTTACGCCCGAACCCTCGACGCCGATTACGTGGCGACGGGCCATTACGCCCGCGTCGAGCGGATCGACGGCGAACCGGCGCTGCTGGCCGGCGTGGATCGCGAGAAGGATCAGAGCTACGTGCTGTTCGGTGCCCGCCGCGCGGAGCTGGAGCGGGTGTTACTGCCGGTGGGGCGATACCGCAAGCAGGACATTCGCCGCCTTGCCGCCGAGTTCGGTCTGCCGGTGCACGACAAACCTGACAGCCAGGAGATTTGCTTCGTGCCCTCGAATAACTACATGGACGTGGTGGGCCCGCGGAGCGGCGACGCCGTGAAGCCCGGCCGACTGGTCGACCTCGCCGGTAACGATCTCGGTGCGCACGCCGGCCATCAGCATTTCACGATCGGCCAGCGCCGCGGCGTGGGCGTGGCGTTGGGTTATCCGGTGTACGTGGTCGACAAGGATGCCGAGCGTAACACCGTGACGATCGGCCCGCGCCAGGCCCTCGAACGCCGCGAGCTTCTGGCGGATCAGACGAACTGGCTGTGCGAGGTGCCGACCGAGGCGCCGATCGCCTGCCGGGTGAAGATTCGCTACAACGCCGCGCCGGTCGGTGCGAAGGTGCGGGCGAGTGGTGAGGGTCAAGTGCGGGTGTGGTTCGACGAGCCTCAACCGGCGGTGGCGCCGGGTCAGGCGGTGGTGTGCTATGCCGATGATCGGGTGCTCGGCGGCGGGTGGATTCGCCAAGCCCGCTGAGCGGCACGACGAACAGCCGCGACGTGTCGCGGGCACGGCGTCGCGGCGGAACGATCGCCACGCGATTTCCGAAATGGGCGCCTGGTAGGGGACGGCCAGGCGCCCGGGGGAATGTGAGCCTCGGGGGGAAGCTCACATGGCCGGGCGCCCCGGGCGGGGCGCCCACGGTGAGGCCAGTCGGGGGAAGGACGGGAGCCTCACCTGACCACGGTTATTCTACGCACGGTGGCCGAAAAGGGTCGCGGAATCTCACCGGTTTTGCCCTGCTTGAGTGCCTGTCCGGGGCGGCTTTTTCCTAAGCATCTCACCGTTCCGCGTTTAGCCGCCGAACCGTGCGCGCCGCATCCCGCGCCGACGGTTCGGAAACAGGCCCTGCTTGCGATCGGTCTGTTGCTGTTCGGTCGTTCGCGGGGCGGTGCTGGCATCGTCGATCCACCGACGTTAAGCTGTGCGGTTCTCGCTCCGGCCCGATCAGCCCCCGCACGCTCGAACAACAGGACTTTCCACCATGGGGATCAAGGTAGCCAAGTTCGGCGGCAGCAGCCTGGCCAACAGCGAACAGTTCAACAAGGCGCGGCAGATCGTCGCCGCCGATGCCGACCGCCGATACGTCGTGCCTTCGGCGCCGGGCAAACGTTTCGCCGAAGATCAGAAAATCACCGATCTGCTGTTTCTCTGTCATGCGTCGGCCGCCCAGAAAGTGTCGTTCGATGAAACCTTCGAGCTGATCCGTGATCGTTACCTGAACATCGTCGAAGAACTCAGTCTGGCCATCGACCTGTACCCGCTGCTGGACGAGATTCACCGCGACATCAGCCGCGGCGCCACCGCCGATTACGCCGCCAGCCGGGGCGAGTTCCTCAACGCCCACATGATGGCGTCGCTGCTCGGCTACGACTTTGTCGATGCCGCCGAGATCGTCTTCTTCAACAGCCGCGGCATGTTCGACGCCGCCAAAACGCATCAGGCGGTTTCCGCGCGACTCGCCCGGAATCCGAAGGCGGTGGTGCCGGGCTATTACGGCTCGATGCCCGATGGGTCGATCAAGACGTTCAGCCGGGGCGGATCGGATATCACCGGGGCGATCGTGGCCCGCGGCGTGGGCGCTGAAGTCTACGAGAACTGGACCGACGTGCCCGGGCTGCTCATGGCCGACCCCCGTATCGTCAAGGAACCCAAACCCATCGAACTGGTCACCTACCAGGAACTGCGCGAGCTGGCTTACATGGGCGCCAACGTGTTGCACGATGAGGCGATCTTCCCCGTGCGACAGGCCGGCATTCCCGTGCACATCCGAAACACCAACGACACCGACGCCGCGGGAACCCGGATCGTCGCCGACGCCGGTCCGCCGAAGGGCAAAGGCTCGATCACCGGCATCGCCGGGCGAAAGGATTTCACCGTCATCGCCGTCGAAAAGGCCCTGATGAACGCCGAGATCGGCTTCGGCCGCCGGATGCTCACCGTGCTTGAAGCCAATGAAGTGAGCTTCGAACACATGCCGTCCGGCATCGACACGATGAGTCTCGTCGTCGCCGACCGTGAAGTGGAAGATAAACTCGACACGCTGCTGGACGAAATCCGCCACGAGGTGCATCCCGATGCGCTGGACGTGTATCCGAACATGGCGCTGATCGCGACGGTGGGGCGGGGCATGGCCCACATGCCCGGCATGGCGGCGAAGCTGTTCGGGGCGCTGGCCGCCGCGGGGATCAACATCCGCATGATCGACCAGGGCTCCAGCGAGTTGAACATCATCGTGGGCATCGAGGCGAACGACTTCGATCAGGCCATCCGCGCGATCTACCATACGTTCGTCGACTGAAACCTTGCGTCGAGGCGGCCCTGACGGGGCTTTGGCTGAAACCCAAACTTTCCAGTCCATCATGGAAGCAGGCATCGTCGGATTAACGGCCACGGGCAAGACGGCCCTGTTCAACGCGCTGACCGCCGCGGGCGCCGATGAAGCCGCCGGGTATGCCCGGCCCAACGTCGGCATCGCCAGAGTGCCCGACGAACGGCTCAACGTCATCCACCAGTTCATCGACACCCGGAAAATCGTCCCGGCCACCATCCGCCTGGTCGACATCGCCGGTCTGGCCCCTGGTGGCGAAGGCGCGGGCAATCGCATGCTCGCCGAGATTCGCAACGTCGACGCCATCGTCCACGTCGTCCGCGGTTTCGACGCCGGCGGCGGGAAGGTCGATCCCCTGGGCGACATCGAAACGGTCGACCTGGAACTGATGGCCGCCGATCAGAAGGTCGTCGTCGGGGCGCTGGACAAGGCGCGCAAGCAGGCCCGCACCGGCGACAAGGAAGCCCTGGCCCGCGTGGCGGCGCTGGAAAAATGCGAAGGGGTTCTCAGCGATCTCCAACCCGTCCGCGCCGTCGAATTCACCGATGCCGAAGCGAAGGATCTGCGCAGCCTCGGGCTTATCACCGCCAAGTCGGTGTTGTACATCGCCAACATCGGCGAGAACGAAGTCGGCCGGGAGGACCAGAGCCAGCGTGTCCAACAAGTGCGCCGGCACGCCGAAGCCCACGGCGGCCGGGCGGTGGCGGTCTGCGCGAAACTCGAAGCCGAACTGGCCGAACTTGACCAGGCGGATCGCGACGAGATGCTCGAGTCGCTCGACATGGCCGAACCCGCCTTGCCCAAGGTCGCCCAGGCGATTTACGACCTGCTGGGGTTGCAGAGTTTCTACACGGCCGGGCCGAAGGAGATTCGCGCCTGGCCGGTCGAAAAGGGCGCCACGGTCCGCCAGGCGGCGGGCGTGATTCACAGCGACATCGAGCGCGGCTTCATCCGCGCCGAGGTCTACCACGCCGACGATCTGGTCGAGCACAAGTCCGAAGCCGCCATCAGGTCCGCCGGCAAACTCCGCATCGAGGGCAAGGACTACCGCGTGTCCGACGGCGACGTGTGCCACATGCTGTTCAACGTCTGACCCGGGCGCGTTCCATGGTGCCCGGCGGGCGTCGATAGCCGGCGGCACACCTGCCGCCGGTTCTGAAGAATGCGGTCGATAGCCGGCGGCACACTTGCCGCCGGTTCTGAAGAATGCGGCGCCCGGCGGGCGT
>CAYNCM010000004.1:0-40786 GCA_964395825.1 uncultured Planctomycetaceae bacterium | reverse complement strand
GGCCCGCCGGCTGCTGAACGTCGGATAACGGCGTCGATAGCCGGCGGCACACCTGCCGCCGGTTCTGAAGAATGCGGCGCCCGGCGGGCGTGGCCCGCCGGCTGCTGAACGTCGGATAACGGCGTCGATAGCCGGCGGCACACCTGTCGCCGGTTTTCAGGGGGGACAGGGGGCTATGCCTGGGCTTGGTGGAGGGCGGCGCGGGCGTCTTGGATCAGCTCGGCGAGCATGGGGTGCAGCGGCTGGTCGCCGAACGCCTGGCGGAGTTGATCGGTGTGGCGCTGGATGAGAATCTCGGCCCGGTCGAGGCCCAGCGCCCGCTGGTCGTCGGGCAGGTCGCCCACTTCACCCAGCGCCATGGTCACCGCCTGTAAACCGATGACGGCGGGGATCGCCTGTCGCCAGGCTCGGCCGGTCGCATCATCGGGCAGAGCCACGGCGGAACGGGCGAAGTCGATCCACCGGCCAAGCAACGCGGTCCAGGTGATGGCCCGGGTATCCATGCGGGGCAGGATAGCAGATGAGCGGTTCGGGGTTCAGGGCAAAGTCCACGCATGGCGACGCGTGGGCTTCGGGTGGTTTTGGGGGTTGGGGCGCGGGGGATGGTTGGGTATGATCTTGGTGGGATTGATCCGTCAGCGAATCTACACATCAGGGAGCGATCATGAACGAGTCAGCCAACAGTCAAACGGACAACGTGGGATGCTGCGGTCAGTGGCGCGTGTGTGAATTGTTCAAGTGCTTCCGCATCGCGATTCATCCGAGCAAGCTGCTGCCGTCGCTGCTGACGGTGGTGGTGCTGTTCGTGGCGGGGTTCGTGATTGATCTGCTCGGCGCGGGGGACGAGGTGCTGCCGGGCGAATTCGACCAGTATGTGAAAACGGGCGGTTCGGAGCAGTTCGACCAGTGGCGCGCCGAGATGCGTGAAGAGGTGATGGCGTCGGATCTGGCGCACCTGCTGAATCGGCAAGCGGGGCTGGATCAGGCCGAAGCGCGGCAGATCGCGGAAGATGAACGGGCGCGGTGGTCGCGGGCGCGGGCGGCGGTGGTCGAGCACTACGACCGGATGCTCGCGGAGAACGCCGAGCGCTATGCGGACGATCCGCAGGATCGACAGGGATTCGATCAATACTATCTGTCCAAGCGGGCCAAGGCATTGGGCGACCTGGCGGCCATGCGCCCGGCGGGCGTATTCCATACCACGCTGGACCTGAAGCTGAACGCCCTGGGCGACATCGCCGCGGCATTGATCAACCCGGCCACGCTGGGCGAACCGGCGATCCTCGGCGACCCGATCAGGCGGCTGGCGATGATCCCGGGGTGGCTGGGGCAGGCCCACCGGTGGTTTGGGGTGATCTGGCTGATCGTGTTCGTGGCGATCTGGGGGTTGCTGGGCGGAGCGATCAGCCGGGCGACGATGATGGAAGTGTCGTGCGGCGAGCGGATCGGGTTCGCCCAGGCGACCTCGTTCGCGGCGGGGCGGTGGTGGAACTATGTCGCGGCGCCGGTGATGCCTCTGGTGCTGCTGGGCGTCGGGTGGCTGGCGCTGGCGCTGTGCGGCTGGGTGTTCTTTCACGTGCCGGTGCTCAACGTGATCGGCGGGCTGCTGTTCTTCGCGGCGCTGCTGGCGGGGTTCGGGTTGGCCCTGCTGGTGATCTTCTGGCTGGTCGGCGTCCACTTGATGTATCCGGCGCTGAGCGCTGAAGGCAGTGATGCGTTCGACGCGGTGGCGCGGGCGTTCAGCTACATCTCGGCCCGGCCCTGGCGATTCATCGGGTACGCCGTGGTGGCGATGGTGTACGGCGTGATCACCTACATGTTCGTGGGCTTGGTGGTGTATATGACGCTCGCGGTCACCCAATGCGCGGTGGCGGCGTGGTGCCAACCGTTCCAGGCGATGATGCCCGCGCCGGAATTCGGGCAATTGCTGCGATGGCCACGCTTCGAGCAGATCGACAGCGCCACCGGCGAAGTGGCCGCGGTGTTCGTGGCGATCTTCGCCAACGCGGTGGTCGCGGTGATCGCCGCCTATGCGATCAGCTACTACTTCGCAGCCACAAGCACGATCTACCTGCTGCTGCGCCGGCAGGTCGACGGCGTGGAGACGACGCAGTGCTACGTCGAGCCGCTGACCGCCGAACCGCACGCCGCCGAAGAAAAGGTCGAACCCACCACGCAAACCACCGACCGGGCCCAGGGCGAACCGGCATCGCAAGGCGAATCGGAACAGACCGGCGAATCAACGGATCAGGCCGAACAACGGTCGGGGCCCCAGGATGAACAGGAGCCGAAACCCGATCAGGAGGGCTGAGCGGCGCGGCCACGGGCGTTACTGGCGCCGCGTGCCGATGAACATGAGCTTACCCCAGCCGACGCGCCGGCGCTGAGCGATCAACACCCGCTCGAGGGCGGCGGTGATTTCCTCGGCCCGGCTCAGCCAGTCTTCGTAAGTTCGGCGTTCGTGTTCGATCATCGTGGCCAGGGCGTCGAGGCGGGGCCAGAGGCGCCGCAGCCATCGCACGCCGCACATCCCATGCACCAACCGCAGGAACGGCGTGAGCCACGGCTCGACCAGCAGCACCCGGCCGCCGGGTTTGAGCACCCGGTGAATCTCCCGCAGGGTCGCGTCCAGGTCATCCATCAACGTCAGGTGGTGCAAACCGCCCTGAATCGCCACCACGTCGAACGACGCATCGGCATACGGCAGACAGCGTGCATCGCCCACCGTGCACCTCGCCCCGCCCTCATACGCCAAAACCAGGGCTTCGGACCGATCCAAACCTTCCACCCGCTTGAAGCCCAGGTCGCTCCAGGCGTGCAGGCCGTTGCCGCGCCCGCAGAACAGCTCGACCACCCGCAGGGATCGATCCCAGCCATCGACGCCGAGCTGCCGCAGGCGCCGGCGGAACTTGGCCCGCTCCTGCGCGGGGCTTTCGAAGCGCCGGTAGGCCCGTTCCCAGGCGGCGATGGAACCGTCCGTCGACGGCGGGGTCAAGCGGAGCTTGACCAGAAGGTGCAGGCCCCGCTCGAACAGCCAACTCGCCGGCCAGGGATAGAGGCCCAGCCGTGTCTGCTGACCGGCGACGTGCAAACCCGCGCGGGCCCACCCCTGGCGCCATTGGGCCATCGACCAGTAGTGGTACGGCAGCGCCACGTGGTGCGGCTTGTTCCCGATCCAATCCATCAACCGCAGCGTCAGCCGCGCCGCCGGGCGCGACGTGCGGTGGTCTTTGATGATCACGGCCTGCTTCGCCACCCGCGCCGCTTCAGCGATCAGCACGTTCGGGTCGTCGGTGTGGTGCAGCACGTCGACCAGCATCACCGCGTCAACCGCGTTGTCATCCAGCGGAAGGCGCTTCCCGTCAAACGGCTCAACGGGAATGGCGGTGTCGGGACGCGGGGCGATCTCGAACCCGCGCACCGACACGCCGCCCACCTGATCGGCGACCCGCGCCGCCAGCACGCCATCGCCGCAGCCGACGTCGGCCACGGACCAGCCGGGCGCGATCAGCGGCGCGATCGCTTCGGCCAACCGCTCGATCCGCCGGATGTGCACGAATCGACCGTGCATCGAACCGATCGTTTTGATCCATCCGGTCATGCGGCGGCTCACCTGTCGGATTCGTCGTGGACGAGCATCTGCCCGGTCTTGAGGTACTGCATCCGGTCGGCCAGCATGTTCAGGCAGTGGTCGATGATCCGCGTGACGACCAGGGCCATGGTCAGCCAGCCGAGGAACGACATGGCGATGAACCGCGACCAGTGCTCGTGAACCTCGCCGGTGGTCATGTACGCCACCAGCGCCCGCCAGACCAGCAGCGCCCCGATCACCACCAGCGCCGCGGGCAGGAGCCAGAACCAGCGCCGGCTGAACAGCCAGCCCAGCACCCCGTGATGTTTGTCCCGCGCCGGCTGTTCGGACAACGCCACGTCCGCCGCCTTGCGCCCGAGATAACCGGCGCAGAACAGCAGCACCGAAGCGCCGACGACCAGTTCGCTGACCACGAAGCGGTAAATCATCCACTCTTCGACCCGCTGGTGCTGGTAGTAGTGGAGGGTCGGGCCGAGCATCATCGCCAACCCCAGGACCACGCCGATCCACGCCAGCACGCCCAGCGGGCGCGAGGGGCGGTGGAGCATGGCGGTGCTGAGAATGACTTTCCCGAAGCGGATGCCGTCTTGGATCGGGTGGAGCTTCGATTCGCCCTCGCGCTCCTGGTACGGCATGGGCACTTCGGTGATGTGCAGGTCGCGGCTGAGCATGGCCCGGGCGCTCATCGCGGGGGTGAAGTGCAACCCATCGGGCAGCGGCAGCAGACGCTTGAGGCAGTCGCGCCGCACCACGCGCATCCCGCTGGCCGAATCCGTCACGCGCTGCAGGCTGAAAAGCGACAGCATCCCCGCGAACAGGCGATTGCCGATCTTGCGCACCAGCGGCATCCGGCTTTCGGGCGTCAGCCGGCAACCGAGCACCACGTCGGCCCGGCGCTCGGCCATGGCCCTGCACAACGGGGCGAAAAAGCCGGGGTCGCAGGTGCCGTCGGCGTCGAGGAATGCCAGCAGCTCCGCGTCGGACTGACGCCAGCCTTCCATGATCGCCGCCCCGTAGCCGCGATTGGTCTCGAACACGATCAGGTTGATCCGGTCGGCGTATTCCCGGGCGTACTCGACGGTGCGATCGGTCGAGCCGTCGCTGACCACGGTCACGCCCACTTCGCTCACCGGCGAGTTGGCGATGAGGTGGGCGCGGGCGTCAAGCGTGCGCTGGATGATCGAGCGGATGCTCTCTTGCTCGTTCAGGGCGGGGATGACCACTTCCATCTTCATGCGGCGGATTCCTTAGCGGCGTTGGAACAACTGCATGTCGCCGGCGCGGGCGATCGGTTCGTACCCGTCGGGCGCGGCCTCGGGCCCGGCGATCAGCCAACGCGGCGGCTGGGGCCATTGGCCCCGATCGACCACCGAACGATCCAGCGCCAGGCGGAGCATCTGAAGCCGCGTGTCGTCCAGGTCGGCGACGGCGATCCCCCCCGGCGCGTCGATGCGCCGGGCCAGTTGGTCGATCGCCGGCCAGTATCGGTGATCACGGCGGGTCTGCAAGTCGCGGGTCCACAAACCCACCGTCACCGCGAAATGGGCGACGGTGAAAAGCAGCAGAATGCTGCAGCGGTGGCGGCGCAGCGGTTCGATCAGCATCCACAGGCACACCACGAGCACCGGCGTCAGCGGAACCATGTAGCGCGTGGCCGCCTCGAACGGCCAGATCAGCAGAAACGCCAGGTACCACGGCGCCATCCACACCAGCAGATCGACCCGCCGCCGCGCCGCCCGAAGCCAGCCGATCGACAACCCGATCGTCAGCACGCCGTACGCCAGCGTGTTCACGTCCAGCCAGTCGCCCGGTTCGGCGTAGGCCTTGCGCGTGCCGGGCAACAGCAGGCGGCCGAACTCGTTGATCCGCACCTGCGCACACCAGGCGATCTTCTCCGGCCAGGTGCCGCCGGTTTGTACGATGTGTTCAGCGTAGGTGGGCACGCGCTGCGGGGCGCGTTCGGCGGTGTACTGGCTGTATCGAATGGTGGCGAAGATCACCACAACCATCGGCACGGCCACGATCAATCCCCGCGCCGCCGCGCCCGACCACCCAAGCCGCTTTCGCCACGCCTGGAACAACATCGCCGTGACGAACGCGGCGATGAGGAAGACGCTCTGCTGTCGCACCAGACCCATCAGCGCCGCCAGCAGCCCCCCGACGATCGCCCAGCCCAGCCATTGGCGCAGCGGTCGGCGGTCGATCAGTTTGTGCAGGATCAGGGCCGAGCCGACCAGCATCGGCATCATCGCCGCTTCGCTGAGCGTGTGCCAACTGTAGAACAGCACGTTGTAGTTGAGCATCACCGCGGCGGTGACCAGCGCGGCCGCGTCGCCGACCTGGGGCCGGCTCCACCGCCAGACGCACCCGCCGAGCACCAGCGTGAAGCCGACGTGCGCCAGCGAAATCAACAGGAACGGGCGGTCTCCGAAGAAGAACAGCGGGCTGATCAGCAGCGGATAGCCCGGCGCGTAATGCAGGTGGTCTTCGCCGAAGCGTTGCAGTTCGCCGTGGGCGATGCCGCGGGCGATGGACAGATACGCCCCGGCGTCTTTGCCCGGCATCCACCACCAGCGCAGGCCGGTCACGATGAGAATGACCGCCAACCCGGTCAGCCACAGGCGCGCGTGTTGGCGGCACGATGCGGCCAGGCGGTCTTCGAAGCGGGGTGAGGCGGGTTCGGCGGGCATGCAGGGTCTCGGGCGATCTGTCGTCGCGGTTGGCAGGCAGTATACTGGGCCCACCATGAACGACAACGCACACCGGTACGACTTCGCCCGCATCGAATCCAGGTGGCAGGCGCGATGGGAATGCGACCCCGCCTTCGCCACGCCCAACCCCGGCGACGCGGCATTCGACGCCAAACGCCCCAAGTTTTACGTCCTGGACATGTTCCCGTATACCTCGGGCGTCGGGCTGCACGTGGGCCATCCGCTCGGCTACATCGCCACCGACATCGTCGCCCGCTACAAGCGGATGAACGGGTTCAACGTGCTGCACCCGATGGGTTTCGATGCGTTCGGCCTGCCCGCCGAGCAATATGCCGTCGAGCACGGCGTGCATCCGCGCGTCACCACCGAACAGAACATCGAGAACATGCTCCGGCAACTCAAGGTGCTGGGGTTGAGCTACGACTGGCAGCGCCAATTCGCCACCGCCGATGTGGGATACTACAAGTGGACGCAGTGGATCTTTCTGCAACTGTTCCACAGCTACTTCGACCCGCTGGAACAGCGGGCGATGCCGATGACGCACCTGATCGAGCGACTGGAAGGCGAGGATTACCTGATCGCGTTCGATGGTTCGCTGGTGGCCAGCGGGATTTCGGAAGATCTCGATGCCCTGGGCGGGCCCATGGTCGGGCCGCGCAAATGGTACGAACTGACGGACGACGAGCGGCGGGGGTTGCTCGACAGTCAGCGGTTGGCCTATCTCGCCGAGGTGCCGGTGAACTGGTGCCCGGCGCTGGGGACGGTGCTGGCCAACGAGGAAGTGACCAATGAAGGCCGCAGCGAGCGCGGCAATCACCCGGTGTTCAAGCGGCCGCTCGAACAGTGGATGCTGCGCATCACGGCGTATGCGGATCGGCTGATCGACGATCTGGACCAGGTCGACTGGCCTGAACCGGTGAAGCGGATGCAGCGCCACTGGGTGGGGCGGTCGGAAGGGGCGATGATCGACTTCGCCGTGGACGGCGGCGACGAGGTGATCCGCGTGTTCACCACCCGGCCGGACACGCTGTTCGGGGCGACGTACATGGTGCTGGCGCCCGAGCATCCGCTGGTGGACGAACTGGCCGACAGCGCGGTGCGGGACGTGGTCGGCAAGTACCGCGCCCAGGCCGCCGCCCGGAGCGACGTCGACCGCATGGCCGAGACGAAGGACAAGACGGGGCTGTTCATCGGGGCCTATGCGATCAACCCGGTCAACGGCAAACGCATCCCCATCTGGATCGCCGATTACGTGATGATGGGTTACGGCACGGGGGCGATCATGGCGGTGCCGGCCCACGACGAGCGGGACTACGAATTCGCCAGGACGTTCGACCTGCCGATCGTGGAAGTGGTGGCCGGCGGGGACGTGCGCGAGCAGGCGTACACCGGTCAAGGCGTGGCGATCCACAGCGCCAACGAGCAGGTGTCGCTCGACGGGCTGCCCACGCCGCAGGCCAAAGCGAAGATGACGGAATGGCTGGAATCGAAGGGGCTGGGAAAGTTGCAAATTCAATATAAGTTGCGCGATTGGCTGTTCAGCCGGCAGCGCTACTGGGGCGAGCCGTTCCCGATTCTGCATGGGCCGAACGGCGAGATCATGGCGGTGGACGAGGGGGAACTGCCGGTCGAACTGCCGAAGATGGAAGACTTTACGCCGGCGGCGTCGGACGATGCGACCGCGCCGCCGCACCCGCCGTTGGCCCGTGCGCCGGAGCATTGGCGATGGGTGGAGAAGGATGGTGTGACCTGGGAGCGCGAGTTGAACACCATGCCGCAGTGGGCCGGCTCATGCTGGTATTACCTGCGGTTCTGCGATCCGCACAACGATGAAACGTTCGTGGACGCCGAGGCCGAGCGCTACTGGATGAACCCCGCCGAGCCGCGTCAGTCGACGGGTGATCGCCGGGAGTTGGCGCAGGCGCCGATGGGCGTGGATCTGTACGTGGGCGGGGTGGAGCACGCGGTGTTGCACCTGTTGTATGCGCGGTTCTGGCATAAGGTGCTGTACGACCTGGGCCACGTATCCACGCCCGAGCCGTTCGGGCGGCTGTTTAACCAGGGCTACATCCAGGCGTATGCCTACCTCGACGAGCGAGGCGTGTACGTGTCGGCGACTGAGGTGGTCAATGCCGAGGGTAAGCCCGCCTCCGAAGTGCAGGGCCAGCCGGGCGAGAAGTTCTTCCATGAAGGTCAGCCGGTCCGCGAGGTGTACGGGAAGATGGGCAAAAGCCTCAAGAACGCCGTGGCGCCCGATGACGTGTGCAAGCAGTACGGCGCTGACACGCTGCGGCTGTACGAGATGTACATGGGCCCGCTCGATGCATCCAAGCCGTGGGCCACGCGCGACATCATCGGCGTGCACCGGTTCTGCCAGCGCGTGTGGCGGAACTTCGTCGACGAACGCACCGGCGAAATGCGCATCCGCCACGATCGGCCCGACGAAGCGATGCTCCGCCTGGTCAACCGCACCATCAAGCGCGTGACCGATGACATGGAACGGCTGAGCCTGAACACCGCCATCGCCGCCCTGATCGAAATGAACAACGAGCTGACCGGCCGCGAGTCGATTTCCTTGACCATCGCCGAGCCGTTCGTGTTGCTGCTCGCCCCGTTCGCCCCGCACCTGGCCGAAGAACTGTGGCAGCGGCTGGGGCACGAAGACCTGATCGCCCGCGCCGATTGGCCCGGTTATGACGAGGGCTACCTCACCGAAGACCAGGTCGAGATCGTCGTGCAGGTGCTCGGCAAGGTGCGCAGCCGTATCACCGTCGCCGCCGACGCGGACGAGAAGACCATCGAGCGAGCCGCGCTCGCCGAACAGAAGATCGCCTCGCTGATCGAAGGCAAAACGGTGCGGAAAGTGATCGTCGTGCCGGGCAAGCTGGTGAACATTGTGGCGAACTGAGCGTTCCCGCTCCCCTTCAGGCAGACGGTGAGGGCCACATCGCCGGGCGCGGCGCATCGCGCCTCCGTTGATCCATCCCCCTCACCTGAGCCTCTTGCCCTTGGGGGGCGAGGGTTGGATCGTCAGGCCCCCGCGTTCAGCAGGTGGTACTCGAACGCATCGATCAGCGCGCCCCACGATGCTTCGACGATGTTCTCGCTCACGCCGATGGTGGAGAAGTAGACATCCGCCTGGTCGGGGTCGACGATGGCGAAGTCGATCACCACACGCACCTTGGCGGCGGTTTCGTCGGCGGCGTTGACCACGCGGACCTTGTAATCCCGCAGGTGGACGTCGTTCAGTTGCGGATACCGGTCGGCCAGGCATTTGCGCAGGGCCGCGTCCAGGGCGTTGATCGGGCCGTCGCCTTCGGCCACGTGATGCGCCTCGACGCCGTCGACCCGCAGCTTCACGATCGCCTCGGTGGTCGGTGCATCGCCGTCGGTTTTGAGGATCACGCAGCGGTAGTGGTCCAACGCCCAGTAGTTGCGGCGCAGGCCCAGTTCACTTCGCAGCAACAGTTCGAAGCTGGCGTTGGCGGCCTCGAACTGATAGCCGGCGTTCTCCAGGGCCTGCACGCGCTCGAGCACGCGGCGCTGCACGTTCTTATCGCCGGACACGTCGAACTTCTTACCCAGCAATGCCGCGACATTGGACACGCCCGACAGCTCGCTGACCAGCACGCGGCGGGTGTTGCCGACCGATTCGGGCTTGACGTGCTCGTAACTGCGGGCCAGTCGGTTGACCGCGTGCACGTGCATGCCGCCCTTGTGGGCGAAGGCCGCGGCGCCGACGTAAGGCTGGCTTGGCGGGAAGTTCATGTTCGCCAGTTCATACACGAAGCGGCTGGTTTCGGTCAGCCTCCGCAAACCGCCGTCGTCATCGTGCAGGCACGGCCGGCCGAGCTTCAGCCTCAGGTTCGCCACCACCGTGGTCAGGTCGACGTTGCCGCAGCGCTCGCCGATGCCGTTGATCGTGCCCTGCACCTGCACGCAGCCGTGCTCCACCGCGGCCAGCGCGTTGGCCACGGCCAGCCCGCCGTCGTTGTGCGTGTGGATGGCCAGTTTCACGTCCCCGCCCAGTTCGGCGCGCAGTGCGTCGATCACCTGCGCGATCCACGCCGGCAGCGATCCGCCGTTCGTGTCGCACAACACCAGCCGCGAAGCCCCGCCGTCCAGCGCTGCCCGCAGCGTCTGCATCGCGTAGTCGCGGTTGGCGCGGTAGCCGTCGAAGAAATGCTCAGCGTCGTAGAACACCTCCGCCGCCTGGGCGCAGAATGCCACCGAATCGCCGATCATGTCGACGTTCTCCTGCCGGCTGACGCGCAGCACCTCGTCCACGTGCAAATCCCACGTCTTGCCCACGATGGCGATCACCGGCGCCCGCGAAGCGACCAGCGCCTTCATGCCGGCGTCGTCGGCGGCTTCCGTATCCTTGCGCCGGGTCATGCCGAACGCGCACACCTTCGCGTGGTTCAATTCGAGCGACCGGACCTGTTCGAAGAACGCCACGTCTTTGGGGTTGCTCAGCGGATAGCCGCCTTCGAGGTAGTCCACGCCGAGCGCGTCGAGGTGCCGGGCGATTTTGATCTTGTCGATCAGGCTGAAGCTCACGCCTTCGCCCTGCGTGCCGTCGCGCAGGGTGGTGTCGTAGATTTCCACGCGCGGGGGGTTGTCGTTCATGGCTCAAAGCCTCTGGGGTCTGGTCGGCAGCGCGGCGACGGGCGGCGCTGCGGTTCCACGAAAAAAGGCCCTGCCAACCGGCAGGGCCCTGATGATCCGTCTACGCACGATCGCCAGTCCTACCGGGTCGGCCGGGGGGTAATCCTCATGGCGATCGCGATGATGGCGTTGGCGTTCATGGCTTGTTGAGTATACCTCGTCAGGCGGCCAAGGCAAGTCGCCGCTCTTGTGCTATCATCGGCCAACCATGAGCGAAACCTTGACCCTCGACACCTTCTGCCTGGGCGCCTGGCAGACCAACTGCTATCTGGTCGGCTTACCCGACGGCGAACGCTGCTGGATCGTCGACGCCGGCTTCGAGCCCGAACCGATGATCGACACCATCAGCCAACGCGGCCTGACGCCCGAACGGCTGATCCTCACCCACGGCCACCTCGACCACATCGCCGGGGTCGACGCAATCCGCGCCGTCTGGCCCGACCTGCCGATCGCCATCCACGAAGCCGATCGCGACTTCCTCACCGATCCCACACTCAATCTGTCGGCGATGATCGATCAGCCGATCACCGTCGCGCCCGCCACCGAGTTTGTCGCGCACGGTCAGACGCTGACGCTGGGAGATGTCGCGTTCGAGGTCCGTCACACGCCCGGGCACAGTCCCGGCGGCATCACGCTCGGCCAGTCCGATGCCGGGCTTGCGATCGTCGGCGACACGCTGTTCGCCGGTTCCATCGGGCGCTACGATTTTCCCACCTCCGACGGCGAGGCGCTGTTCCGTTCGATCCGTGAGCAACTGCTTGTCATGCCCGACGACACCCGCATCCTGCCGGGCCATGGCCCGGCCACGACCATCGGCGCCGAGAAGCAAGGTAATCCGTTTCTGTAAGGTTTGGTGTCGGGGCCGCGTCGCGGACCGGCTAGGGGGAAACCGCGCTACGGCTCATCCGGCTCGATGGTCACGGTCAGGCGTTTGCTCTTGAACTGGTCGCGGTACAGTTCGGCGCGTTCCTTGTGGGTGACCAGCAGCAGCGAGGCGCCGGTTTTGTGGGCTTCGACGTCAAGTCCGCGATCGTCACCACCACGTAATCCATCGCGTTGACCTCATCGTTGTGCAGCAACACCTTGTACGGGGGAAGCTGCTCGGGCTTGGGCTTGCCCGGCGCGGCGGTGGGCCGGTCGGCGCCGGCGGTCTGGGACTTGTGATCGCTGGTCATGGTGGCACTCTCGAACGTCTGCATTTGACGCGCCTGAACCGATCGCTTGAAGCGCCATTCCCGGGGTGCAGGGTTTGCGGCCGGTCGCGGCGGCGGGGTATGCTCATCGCATGAACCGCGCGGACGTGGCTGTATTTGATCGCATCGCCCCGATGGCCGCGGCGCTGCGCGAGCAGTTGGGCCGGGTCATCGTCGGGCAGGACGCGGTGGCTGAACGGCTGATCGCCTCGGTGTTCGCCGGCGGTCACACGCTGCTGATCGGCGTGCCGGGGCTGGCCAAGACGCTGCTGGTGCGTTCGCTGGCCGAGTGCCTGGGCTGGCGGTTCAAGCGCATCCAGTTCACCCCCGACATGATGCCGGCCGACGTGATCGGCACGGAGATCATCCAGCCCGATCCGGCGACGGGCGAGCGGAAGCTTCGTTTTGCCCCCGGGCCGGTGTTTGCCAATCTCGTGCTGGCCGATGAGATCAACCGCACGCCGCCCCGGACGCAGGCGGCCCTGCTGGAGGCGATGGCCGAACGCCAGGTCACCGCCGCCGGCGCGACCCACCCGCTCGATCCGCCTTTCATCGTCGTCGCCACGCAGAACCCCATCGAGCAGGAAGGCACTTACCCGCTGCCCGAAGCCCAACTCGACCGGTTCATGTTCAGCCTGGACCTGTCGTACCCCAGCGCTGAAGCCGAAAGCCGCATCGTCGCCGAGCGTTCGCCCGATGCGCCGGTGGAAGTGGAACTGAAGCGGGTGTGCGAAGCGGGTGAGGTGGTCGAGGCCCAGCGGGTGATTCGACACATGCCGGTCAGCGATCACGTGCGCGACTACGCGGTGCGATTGGCCCGCGCCAGTCGGCCGGACGATACCGGCGCCCCCGAGCCGATCCGCCGATACGTCGCCTGGGGCGCCGGTCCGCGCGGGGGGCAGTATCTGGTGCTGGGCGCGCGGGCGCTGGCAGCGCTGGCGGGGGAACCGACCTGCGGCTGCGATCACGTCCGCCGCGTGGCCCGGGCCGTGCTGGCCCATCGACTGGTGGTGAACTACTCGGCCACGGGTGAAGGGGTGGCGCCGGCCGACCTGGTCGACGTGCTGATCCGCGAAGTCGCCGAAGCGAAATAGGTCGGGCCTACTCGACCGGTCGGGCTTCCACGTCAACCGGTTCGGGTGCGTCGAGGTCGAGGTCGGGCAGCCGGTTGAGCGGGCGGCGGATGACGGTGATGACATCCTTGTGGCCGCGCGGGTGCTGGACGGTCAGTCGGACGGGCGAGCCGACCGGCCCGGTCAGGTGTTTGACGGCCTGGCGAAGCGTCATGCCCTCGATGGAGGCGCCATCGATTTCGAGGATGGCATCGCCGACGGCCAGACCGGCCTGCATGGCGGGCGAGTTGTCGAACACCTCGATGATCCGCAATTGCTCGGGGCGTTTCTCGAAACGAATGCCCACCCCGGCGGAGGGCGGGGCGTCGGCATCGGCGACGGCGGGCGTCGGGGCGGGTGGCTCGGCCGGTTCGGGCGTCGGGCCGGGTTCGACCATCGGCTCGGGGGCCGGCCCGGCGTCGGGTTCGCCCTGCATGGCGACCGGCTGGACGGGCGGCGGCGCGGGCGCGGCAGGCGGCGGCGGGGCCGCGGCGGTCGAGGGCATCTCCGGCGAATCGCGGATTTCCACCTTCATCAGAATGTTGTTCCCGCTGAGCTGCTTGCGATGCTTCAGCTTGCCGAGCATCGGTTCCCAGTCCTTGGGATTCATGATCTGCCAACTGACCGACTCGGCGGGCAGGGCGGAGGTCTGCGTGGCGGTGTAGGCGTACTGGTGCTCGAAGTCGATCACGAGCTTGCGGCGGACGGGCACGTCGATGCGCAGCACGGGCTCACCCACGCGCGTGTCGCGGAGCACGACCGTCAACGGCATGGTGTCGGTGGACAGGAAGGTGTGGCGGTCGTGACTCATCCCGTAGGGAAAGCCGGGGCTGCATCCGCCGGCGGCGATCAGGATTCCCAGACCCAGCAGGCAAGCGATTCGCTTCATCGATGACCTCGTCAGTCCAAAAGGTTTCGCGGACAATCCATAGCATAAGCGCCCGGGGGTCGGCGGCCAAGCGATCCCGCACCGCCGGCGCCCGGCGACAAAGCCATTATCGGCCAATCGGGCGCCCAAGCCCAGTGTGAAACCATTGAAGTGACGCGGGGATGATCGGCCATTTCCCCGGCGGGCGGGCCATCACCGACGGAGCGGCACGAACTGCGCCACCTCCAGGCCGAACCCGTCGAGGCTGTGGTAGCGCTGGGGATGATCGGTCAGCAGGCGCAGGCGTCGAATGCCCAGGTCGCGCAGGATCTGCGAGCCGATGCCCACGTTGAATCGCGCATCCCGTCGGATCGCCGCGAGCACCCGGTCGACCTCCGGCGGTTTGCCGGAGGCGGTACGCAAGTGCCCGAGTGTCCCGTCGCCCAGCGTGTCCTGCCTCAGATACAGAATCGCGCCCTCGCCGGCCTGCTGAATGAGTTGCATCGAACGGTGCAGCGTTTTGTCGGTCGGGTTCGACCGGTCGCCGAACACGTCGCCGACCAGGTTCTGGGCGTGCACGCGAACGAGGACCGGCTCGTGGATCGGCTTTTCGCCCACCCGGCCGGCGCCCAGCACCACGTGCGGGAACGGATCGACCATGCTGGTGTAGGTCAGCAGGCGGAACGGGCCGGCGTCGGTTTCCAGGTTTGCCTGTTCGCCGCGGGTGACGAAGTTCTCTTCGGCCAGGCGGCGGGCGACCAGGTCGGCCACCTTGGTCATCTTCAGGTGGTGCCGCTCGCAGAACGCTTCAAGCTGCGGCAGGCGGGCCATCGTGCCGTCTTCGTTCATGACCTCAATGATCGCGGCGACCGGTTCGAGGCCGGCCATCCGGCACAGGTCCACGCTGCCTTCGGTCTGGCCGGTGCGGACGAGCACCCCGCCGTCGCGGGCGCGGAGCGGCTGAATGTGGCCGGGGCGGGAGAAGTCGGCGGGCGTGGCGGCGGGATCGGCGAGCCTGGTGATGGTCGTGGCGCGGTCGGATGCGGACACGCCGGTGGTGATGCCGTAGCGCTCGTGGGCGTCGACGGTCAGCGTGTAGCCGGTGCTCATGGGCGAGGTGTTGACCGCGGCCTGAGGCGGCAGTTCGAGCCGATCGCACTCCGCCCAGTCCATCGCCACGCACAACATGCCGCGGGCTTCGGTAACCATGAAATTCACCACGGCCGGCGTGACGAACTGGCCGGCGCACACGAGATCGCCTTCGTTCTCGCGCCGCTCGTCGTCGACCAGCACGATCATCTTCCCCGCTCGCAGGTCCTCGAGAATCTCATTGATCGGAGCAAAAGGCACGGCACGCTCCCGGCAGGATAAAAGTAGCAATTGTACGGGACAGCGCCGGATGCGTCATGGGGCGGGCGGCGGAAGTTGCGCCGGGCGGGGCGCAAGGACGGACACCGGTCGGCAGGTTTTGCGCGTCCGGTCGTGCGCTGCGCGGTGCGGCCGGGCGTGGGTGCTTGTGCCGGTTTTGGCTCGTTTCGGGTGGTTTTCTTCGGGTTTGAGGCCGGTCGGGCCGGGGCGGCGATGTTTTCGGCACGCCGGTTGCCTTGGAGAGGGCGACGAATGGCGCGAACGTGGATCGACATCAGGTGCACGGAGGCACACGTGTCGAAGGTTTGGCAACAGATCGTGGAACGATCGGGCGAACCGACTCTGGGTGCCACGCTGATTCGCCTGGCCAGGATGGCCGAGCGGGTGCACCAGGGCGAAACCGCCCGCCGCCTCACTTTGCCGGGGCGCGCCGATGACCGGGCTGAACCCCTGACGCCCGGCCGGGGCAGCGCGGTTTGCACGGAGGCAAGCCGATGAACTACGGCCTGTATCTTTCGGCATCCGGCGTCCTGACGAACATGTACCGCCAGGACGTGATCGCCAACAACCTGGCCAATGCCAACACCGCCGGCTTCAAGCGGGCTCTGGCGGCGTTCAGCCAGCGCGATCCCGAAGCCATCGAAGATTCGCTCGCCGCCGGCGCCCAGCCCCTGCTCGACCGGATCGGCGGCGGGGTGTTCGCCCATCGCTCGCCGGTCGACTTCACGCCGGGCGCGCTGGACAAGACCGGCAACGATCTGGACGTGGCGATCGAGGGCGAAGGGTTCTTCGCCCTGCGGACCCGCGATGAACAGGGCCAGGCGGCCATTCGGCTGTCGCGCGACGGACGGTTCACGGTCGATCGGGCCGGGCAACTGGTGACCACCGCCGGCGGACACGCGGTGCTGGATGGAAACGACCAGCCGATCCTGCTCGACCGGGGCCGACCGGTTCGCATCGATTCGGCCGGCACGATTCGGCAGGGCGGATCGATGGTCGCGCGTCTGCCGGTATGGAACGTGCCGGACGCGCAGAAACTGGAACAGCGCGGCGGGGGGTTGCTCGAAGCCACGCCGGCCGACCTGGATCGCCGCCAGCGCTCCGAGGCGCCGCTGCAGCAGGGCTGGGTGGAGCAATCGAACGTCGATCCGGTCCGCGAGATGACGCAGTTGATCGAAGCCACCCGGGCGATGGCCAACGGGGCGAATCTGATCCGCTATCACGATTCGCTGCTCCACAGCGCCGTCAGCACGCTCGGGCGGGTGATCGCATAGACGAGGTGACGCATGGCCGTTGTCGCACTCCATACCGCCGCCACGGGCCTCAGCGCCCTGAACACGCAGATTGACGTGATCGCCAACAACCTGGCGAACGTCAACACCACGGCGTTCAAGAGCGCGCGGGTGAACTTCGAGGATCTGCTCTACCAGGCCAAGGCCCAGCCGGGCGTGATGAACGCCAACGGCGACGAAAGCCCGGCAGGCATTTTCGTGGGCCTCGGCGTGCGGGTGGCCAACACCGACTTCGACTTCGAGCAGGGCTCGCCCATCGAAACGTCGCAGGACTTCGACCTGATGATCGACGGCAACGGCTTCTTCCGGGTCGAGCGGCCTGAAAGCCCCGGCGGCTTCGCCTACACCCGGGCCGGCAACTTCTTCACCAACAGCGAAGGTGAAGTGGTCCTGGGCAACCGCAACGGTCCGCGCCTCGCCGACGGCATCAGCGTGCCCGAGGATGCGATCGACGTGACCATTCTCCGCGACGGCACGGTCGAGTTCTCCCTCGCCGGCGGCGGCACGTCGCAGGCTTCGATTCAACTGACCAGTTTCATCAATCCCAAGGGCCTGCGGCCGATCGGCGGAAACCTGTGGGAGGAAACGCCCGCTTCCGGCACGCCGGCCGAAGCCCAGCCGGGCGAACAGGGCGTCGGTGAAATCCTTCAGGGCTTCCTCGAAGCGTCGAACACCAACCCCGTGACCGAACTGGTGGAGATGATCAAGGCTCAACGGGCGTTCGAAATGAACAGCCAGTCCATCCAGGCCGCCGACCAGGCCCTGCAGGTGGTGGCGAATCTGAGGCGGTAAGGCGAGTGACCCAACGGCATGAAACGGACGATGCGAAATATCCTGAAGATGCTGGCCGCGGTGGCGATCGCCTATGCGATGATCAACGCCGTGCTGGCCGATCGCATCACGCTTCGTGATGCGGCCGAGTCGCCCGACGCCGCGGTGACCCTGGGTGAAGTCGCGATCCTCGAAGGCGAACGCGCCCAGGCGCTGGCTGACGTGGAAGTCGCCGCGTTTGCCCAAACGCAGCCGACGCTCACCGTCACCATGCGCGAGATTCGGCGCATCCTCACCGAACGCAAGGTGCACTGGGGCAAAGTCACCTGTCGCGGGGCGCGGCGGATCACCGTGCGGCGAGACGGGGCGGCGGTTCGCCATGACACAGCAGAAGACCTCCCCCAGACCACTGCCCCGAACCGGGGCGACGCCGCCGCCGTGATCGACGCCGAACCCCGAACCGCCCTGGCCAATCCCGTCGCTTCCCTTGACGACGGCCGGTCGCCCATCGTCCGCGGCACCACGCTGCGCGATCGGTTGATCCAGTGGTTGGGCCAAGCCATCGGCGCTTCCGATGAAGACCTGAAAATCACCTGCCGCAACCCCGACGATCCGAACTGGCAGCTCAGCGAGCTGGACGGACGGTTCGAATTCGAACCGGTGACCGGCGAGTTGATCGGCCGCGTGGCGTTCGTCGTGCGGCAATACGGCCACGACCGGCGCGTGAACACCGTGCGCCTGACCGTCGACGTCGAACGGCGCATTACCATCGTCACCGCCGCGGCCGATCTGCGGCGGGGCCAGACCGTCGCGCCCGGCGATGTGCGGGTTCAACAGATCTGGCAGACCGGCGCGAGACGCCAGCCCGTCAGCGACCCGACGCAGGTGATTGGCCAGAGCGTGTCGCGCAATATCCGGGCTGGCGACGGGATCGCGCGAAACGACGTGCGCTCGCCCATCGTGGTGCGGCGGGGGCAACTGGTCACGGTCCGCTGCGTCAGCGGCTCGCTCGTGTTGCGCAGCGTGCTCCGGGCGATGGAGGAAGGGGCCGTGGGTGATCTGGTCAAAGTCAAAAACGAAAAAACGCGGCAGACGCTCGGCGCCCGCGTGACCGGCCCGCAGGAAGCGGTCATCATCCTGCGCGACGGTCCGCCCGCCAGCGGCCAGGCCCGGGGAGGTCCCCAGTGATTCGCTTCGCCACCCTTGCCATCATTGGTCTGGCCGGTTCGGCGGCCTGGGCGCAGAGTTCATCGCTGTTGCTCAGCGAACCGCGCGAGTTGCAGCGCGTCAACGGCCAACGGGTCAACCAGTCTCTCCAGGCCGCTTCGTTCACCGCGGTCAGTCCGCTGCCGCCCCGGCAGTTCGCCCTGCACGACCTGGTTACCATCGTCGTGCGCGAATCGGCCAGCGCCAGTTCCGAAGCCACCCTCGAAACCGAAAAGGACCTGAGCGTCGAGGGCGAGATCACCGACCTGCCGCGCTTCGACCTGACCGAACTGCTCCAACTGCGCCTGCAGAACACGCAGTTTGAGGGCAACGAGGGCGAGCCGATCAAACTCGGCATCGGATACAACAACAGCTTCGAGGGTGACGGCGAATACGAACGCAAGGACGAGATGATCTTCCGCATCACCGCCCGCGTGGTTGACGTCAAGCCCAACGGCACGCTCGCCCTCGAAGCCCGCAAGTTCATCCGGAACGACGATGAGCAGTTGACCATCACCCTCACCGGTTATTGCCGGGCCGAGGACGTCGCCGCCGACAACACCGTGCTCAGCACGCAGATGTTCGACCTGCGGGTGACCAAGGCACACTCCGGAGAACTGCGTAACGCTTCGAAGAAGGGCATTTTGAGCAAGATCATCGACTTTGTCTTCAACTTCTGACGCTCTGTTCGGGAATCATTGCATGGTCTATCGAATCGCCAAGCCGTTTGTCTTGCTGACCGCCGTGTGGACCGTGATCCTGGTCGTCGCGCCCGCCGCCGCCGTGCAGATCCAGGACATGGTGCGCATCAAAGGCGCTGAGTCGAACAAGCTGATCGGCATGGGGCTGGTGGTCGGCCTTCAGGGCACCGGCGACGGAAACAAGAGCGCCACGACCATGCGGCGGCTGGCGGCGATGATGAATCGCCTGGACGATCCGTCCGTCACGCCGTTCGAACTGAAGGAAACGAAGAATGTGGCGGTGGTGTATCTGTCGGCGAAACTGCCGGGGTCGGGCGTGCGGGAAGGCGACAAGGTCAATGTTCACATCGCCAGTGCCGGACCCGCCACGAGCCTGGCCGGCGGACGTCTGGTCATCACGCCCATGGTCGGTCCGATCCCCGGTTCCCCGGTCTTCGCCTATGCCGAAGGAGCGCTGGGCCTCGAAGATGACCGCACGCCCACCGTCGCCACCATTGCCTCGGGCGCCACGCTCACCCGCGATGTCATGGCCCAGTACATGGACCAGTTCGGCCGCATGACCCTCGTGCTCGATAACCAGAACGCCACCTGGCCCATGGCCAACACCATTGCCATGCTCATCAACGACGTGATGGCCCCCGACGCCCCGCCCATCGCCTTCGCCATGGACCAGAAGAACGTGGTCGTCCAGATTCCCCAACGCGAACAGCGCAACCCCGCTTCTTTCATCGCCCAATTGCTGGAGATTCAGCTCGACCCCACGCTCGTCCGCACCGAGGCGCGGGTGGTCATCAACGAACGCACCCACACCATCGTCATGACCGGCAACGTGCAGATGAGCCCCGTGGTCATCTCCCATCCGAACCTGACCATCACCACCATGACCCCCCCGGTCGTTCCCAGCCCGGAGAATCCGCGGGTCGAGCAGAACAACTTCGTGCCGCTCGACCCGACCGACCGCGGGGGCGTGCGCCTGGCCGACCTGCTCGCGGCGTTCAATCAGCTCAAAGTCCCACCGCCCGACCGCATCGAAATCATCAAGGAAATCCATCGCACCGGGAAACTCCACGCCAAATTGATTCTCGAAAACTGACCATGAACCCGTCCGCGATCGACAACCCGATGCTCGCCGCGCAACGCGCCACCGCGCACGGCGCCACGGACAAGCGGAGTCCGCGGAGCTTGTCCGCGCCGACGACCGTGGATCATGGACAACCGCCGTTCGTCCGTCGCGCCCATCACGATGACCGGACCTTTGCCGCGATGCTCGATGACCAGGCGTCGGGCGCTGTGCCCGATGAACTGCGCGAGGTGGCGGTGCAGTTCGTCGGCATGGGGCTATTTCTGCCGATTCTCAGCGCCGCGCGGAACGGTCCGTTCCGCACGGACCTGTTCCATGGCGGGTTTGCCGAGGACGCGTTCGGCAGCCGGATGGACCAGCGCATGGCCGACGAAATGGCCCGGGGCGACGTGACGGGGCTGGTCGACGCGATCGTCGATCGCTACGGCCGCATGACCGGCCGGGAGGTGGATCGGCATGGATAAGCTGCTGGTCGAACTGGAAGAACTGATCCGCCGCCTGCGCGATGAACACGTGCAGTTGCTTGGGCTGATCCGCCGCAAGACCCAGGCCCTGCGCCTGGCCAAGCCGGAGGTGGTCGGCGATTGCTGTGAGCGAGAAAACCAGGCCATTCAGCGGATCGGGGCGCTGGAAAAGCGTCGCCAGGCGCTGGTCGGACAGATCACCAGCGTGCTGAATCCCGGGGCCGCGGCCCCGATGCGCCTGAGCGAGATCGCCGCCAAGGCGTCGCCGACCCGCGCGGATCGGTTGAAGGTTCTGCATGCGGAACTGAGGCAGTTGATCGAACAGGTCCGGTGCGAAGGTGCGATCGCCCAGCGGGCGACGCAGGGCCTGCTCCAGCACGTCCAGGGCGTGATGCAGAACCTGCGGCAGAGGTTCGCCGGCGGAAATATTTACGGAAGACGGGGCGTGGCCAGCGGCCCCAGTGAAATGGTCAGTTCCTTCAGCATGACCGGATGATGGACGGGTAAACCATGTCGTTGACAGGTGCATTACATGTCGGGCGCAGCGGCCTGGCCGCCAACCAGGCGGCGATGGAGGTGACCGGCAACAACATGGCCAACGCCGCGACGGTCGGCTACACGCGGCAGAGCGCCGTCCTTTCGCCCGCCGGGGCGATCGAAGGCCCGCCCGGCATGTTCATCGGGACCGGCGTGAAGATGGAATCCATCGTCCGCGCCACCGATGAAGCCCTGCTCACCCGCCTGCGGTCGGCCGTGTCCGATCAGCACGCCGCCCTCGCACAGCAGGACCTGCTCAGCCAGATCGAAACGATCCACTCTGAACTGAGCGACTACGGCATGAGCACGCGGCTGAACGATTTCTTCGACGCCTGGAGCGAACTGGCCAACAACCCCATCGACAACTCGCTGCGTTCGCTGGTCGTCCAGCAGGGCCAGGCCCTGACCGCCTACGTCAAACGGGTGCACGAGGATCTGGTCGAGGTCCGCCGCCAGATCGACGATTCGATCCGAGGCAACGTCAGCGCGGCCAACAGTCTGCTCGACCAGATCGCCGCCCTGAACAGCCAGATCGTCACCCAGGAACGCGGACAGGGCGGAGCGAACAATCTGCGCGACGAGCGCGATCAACTTGTCGCCGAACTCGCCGAGTACGTTGACATCTCCACCGTGCTGCAAAGCGGCGGCTCGATGGACGTGTTCATCGGTTCCATCCCCATCGTGCTGTCCGGTGTCAACCGCGGTTTGCGGGTGGAATACGCCTCGGACGACAACGGCGACCTGGAAATCGAAATCCGCATCGACGACGACGGCGCGCTGCTCGAACCGACCAGTGGCAAGATCGGACAACGGGTCGTCTCGCGCGAACAGGACGTCGAAACGGCGATCGACGAACTGAGCGATTTTACCGAACAGTTGATCCGCCAGACCAACCTCGTGCACAGCCGCGGGCAGGGCACGGGGTATTTCGACCGTGTGACCGGCACGTACGCCGCCGAGGACGCCGCCGAGCCGATGACCCGCAGCGAAGCCGGGCTGGACTTCGTGCCCAACCACGGCAGTTTCCAGATTCACGTCACGCAGGTGTCGACGAACACGCGGCAGGCCGAGCAGATCGCGGTGGACCTGAACGGCGTGGGCGGGCCGGACATGAGTCTGAACGACCTGGCGGCGGCGATCGACGCGGTGGCGAACATCAGCGCGACCGTCACGCCGGAACGCAAGTTGCAGATCACGGCCGATTCGTCGGATTTCAAGTTCAGTTTCTCCGACGATTCGTCGGGCGTGCTGGCGGCGCTGGGGATCAACACGTTCTTCACCGGCACCGGGAGCAACGACATCGACATGAACGAGAAGGTTGCCGACGACCCGACGCTGCTGGCCGCGGGCCAGGGCCACGTGACCGGCGACAACCGCAATGCGCTGGAAATCGCCGCGCTCCAGGACGAGCCGCTCGACGCGCTGGGCGATCTGTCGCTCCGCGAGAAGTGGAGCCGGCACATCGAGGATCTGGCCGTCAAGAGCCAGCGGGCCCAGCAGGAAGTCTCGGCCACGGACGTGATCGTCGGCAGCCTCGAAGCGCAGCGGCAGGCGATCAGCGGCGTGAGCCTCGACGAGGAATCGATCAACCTGCTGGCCTACCAGCGCGGGTATCAGGCGTCGGCGCGGTTTCTCACGGTCGTTGACGAAATGATGCAGACCCTGTTGGGCCTGCTGGGATAACACCATGTCCGCAAGCATTCCCATCAACCTGACGCGCGTAAGCGGCCAACTGAAGAACCAGCTTCTGCTGAGCAACATGCAGAACACCAACCTGTCGTTGCTCAGGATCCAGCAGGAGCTGTCGACGGGCAAGCGCGTCAACCGCCCGAGCGATGATCCGGGCGCGGTCGGCCGGATCGTGTCGCTGAACAAGACGCTCAACCAGTATGACCAGCAGATCGGCAACCTGTCGCAGGCCCGGGCGACCATGGACAACACCGACCAGGCCATGGCCGACATTTCCGACCTGCTGCTGGAGGTGCAGAACATCGCCAGCTCGCAGGTGGGCGTGGGGTCGAACCGCGACACCCGCGACAACCAGGCCCAGGTGGTGCAGGGCAAGCTGAACGGCCTGCTGTCGATCGCCAACCGCGAATACCAGAACGTGTTCCTGTTCGGCGGGCGCAGCTCGAACGCCGCGCCGTTCGTCGATCAGCTCAACGGCATCCGCTACGTGGGCGCCGATGAAGACCTGACCGCGGACCTGGGCATCATGTCGTACCTGGGCGTCAATGCCAACGGCGCCGACGCCCTGGGCGCGACCAGCCAGCGCGTCAGCTCGCCGGTCGATCTCGATCCGCAGGCCACCGCCGACACCCGATTGGTCAACATCAACGGCGCCGCCGGTTCAGGCGTGCATCGCGGCACGCTCACGGTGGTCGTCGATGCGGTGGAAACGCAGGTCGACCTGACCCACGCCGACACCATGGGCGACGTGGTGGCGCTGATCAACCACGGGATCGACAGCCTCGATCCGACCGCCGGCGTGCTGAACCTGACCGGCACCGGCTTCAGCCTCACCGCCAACGCCGGCCACACCGTCGCCATTCGCGACATCGGCACGTCCGTGGTCGCCCGCGATCTGGGCATCGACATCACCGCCACCGCCGGCACGACCCAGGGTGGCGACGTCGATCCCCGACTGACCGAAATGACCGATCTGGCCGCGCTCGGCGTGGCGGTCGACTGGCTCAGCGGGCTGGAGATCACCAACGGCGGCGTGACCCGCACCATCGATCTTTCCACGGCGAATACCGTGCAGGACCTGATGAACGCCGTCCATGCCGAGGACCTGGGGGTTCGCCTGAAGATCAACGACGCGGCCACCGGGTTCAATCTGGTCAACGAACTGAGCGGGGCGGAGATGAGCATCGGTGAAAACGGTGGAACCACCGCCGAGGATCTCGGCCTGCGCACCTTCGGCAGGACCACCGAGCTGGACGATTTCAACCACGGCCACGGCGTGCGGATCAGTCATGGGGTGGATGATCTGCGCTTTGCCCTGGCCGACGGCAGCACGGTCGACGTGAATCTTGACGGCGACCGCACGGTTCAGGACGTGATCGACTCGATCCAGGCGGCGGGCGGCGGCTCGCTGACCGCTTCGCTGGTCGCCAGCGGCAACGGGCTGCAGATCGTCGACAACACGGCGGGCGCCTCGGCCTTCCAGGTCAGCAGCCTCAACGGCAGTTTCGTGCGTGAGGATCTGGGCCTGCCGATCGCGCCGGCCGCCGGCAACACCCTCACCAGCGAAGACCGCGCCACGGTGCGGGTGGAAAGCGTGTTCACGCACCTGATGGCGCTGCGGGACGGGTTGATGAGCGATGACAGCCTGGCCATCACGTTGGCCGGCGAGAAGATTCATCAGGACATCGAGCGCATCGCCGCGGTGCGGGCGGGCGTGGGCGTCCGCAGCCAGCAGGTCGAAGAAACGCGCTCACGCACCGAAGGATTGAAGATTCAGGCCTCGGAGCTGCTCAGCGGACTGGAAGACTCGGATTACAGCGAGGCGATTTCACGGTTCACCCAGCTCCAGCAGCAACTGCAGGCGAACATGCTCAGCGGGCAGATCGTGATGCAGATGAGTCTGCTGGACTTTCTGCGGTAAGGCGTCTTACCGCCGAGGCCGCCGGTCGTCGGGCCCGACCGGACGGCGTCGACAGGATGTCAGCCCGATCACGGTGATCGGGAACAATCCAGGAAGGATGGCCCGGTATTCGGAGGTGTTCCATGCAAGTGAACACGTCACGTTTCGGACAGGTGGAGGTCGACGACCAGCGGGTCATCACCTTCCCCAAGGGGCTGCTCGGTTTTCCGCGCTACACGAAGTTCGCGCTGATCCAGCCGGGCGATGACAGTTACTTCTTCTGGCTTCAGTCGCTCGACGCGCCGGAACTGGCGTTCGTGGTGACCGACCCGAGCCTGTTCGTGCAGGACTACCGGGTGGCGCTGAAGCCCGATCAGATGGAGGAAATGGGCATCGCGTCGCTGGACGAGGCGCAGGTGCTGGTGATCGTGAACAAGCGGGGCAGCGTGCTCACGGGCAACTTGCAGGGCCCGCTGGTGATTCACGCCGCCGAGCGGACCGGCCGGCAACTCGTGCTCGCCGATCGTCGCTTCGACACCCGCGTGCCGCTGGTCGAACTGGATCAACAATCCAAGGCGGCCTCGGCTTAAGACGTCCCGTGTTGGCCGCGCCGTGGAGGTGCGGCCATCTGGCGCGTCGCCGCCCCGTCCCCAAGGACGGCGACACCGGCGCTTGGAGGCGTCGGTTACCAGAAGACCCAGCAAGAGCCGGCGAACAGCAGGTCCGGCTCGAGCGTGAAGGCCCAAGGAAGGAGCCGAACCATGCTGGTCCTTTCACGTCAGCGCGACGAAACAATCATGATCGGCGACGACATCGAAATCACCGTCGTCGACATCCGCGGTGACAAGGTCCGCCTGGGCATCACCGCGCCGCCGTCGGTTCCCGTGCATCGCAAGGAAGTCTACGAAGCGATCAAACGCGAGAACCGCGATGCGTCGCGGGTCGATCTCGATGACCTGAACAAAGCGGACAGAAACCTGAGACGGCCGGATTCGAATGGCAGTGACCGGGGATCCGGCTCTCAGAAACAATAACCCGTAACAGCGGATCGAACCATGAAGATCCCAGCAGCACCCTCAACCATGTGGCCGATCGCCCAGCCCGCCGTAGCGCGGGAACCCGGGGGGCCGGCCGAATCAGCAATCACGGAGGATTGCCATGGCTAGAATCAACACCAATGTGGCATCTATGATCTCGCAACATAACCTTGCGAGAGCCAACGAGAACTTGCAGGTCCGCCTGCAGCGTCTGAGCACGGGCCTGCGGATCAACCGGGGGGCGGATGGTCCGGCGGCGCTGATCATCTCCGAACGCCTGCGCTCGGAGATGGAAGGCATCGAGCAGGCCGTCCACAACGCCGAACGCGCCACCAACGTCATCGCCACCGCCGAGGCGGCGCTGGCCGAGGTGGCCAATCTGCTGACCAGCATCAAGTCGCTGGTCGTGGAGGCGGCCAACAGCGGGGGCCTGAGCCGGGAGGAAATCGAAGCCAACCAGTTGCAGGTCGACGATGCGGTTGCTTCGATCACCCGTATCGCCAACACCACCAGCTTCGCCGGGCTCGACCTGATCAACGGCTCGCTGGACTACGTCACCTCGGGCATGAGCGCCAGCGCCATCGCCGATGCCCGCATCTTCCAGGCGAATTTCGGCGTGGGCCAGTCCATGCCCGTGTCCATCGAGGTGGTCAACAGCGCCGAAAGGGCCGGCCTGCTCCTGTCGACCGGCGCGACCACGCTGACCAGCAGCGTCACCATCGAGGTGACCGGCAACGACGGCGTGGAAACATTGCAGTTCGTCTCCGGCACGGCGCTGAGCGCGGTGGCCTTCGCGGTCAATCGCGTGTCCGATTCGACCGGCGTCAGCGCCGCGATCGTCAGCGGCGCCGCCGCGGGTTTGAGCGCCCTGACCTTCACCAGCGCCGAGTTCGGGTCCGATGCGTTTGTTTCCGTGCGGCAACTCGGCACCAACGCCCAGTTCTTCCAGATGCACAATGACGCCGGCGCCGCGGTCGACCGGGACACCGGTGTGGACGTGATGGCCCTGGTCAACGGCACGCTGGCCCTCGGCGACGGAACCAAGGTCAAGCTCAACAGCAGCACGCTGAACGTCGAAATGCAGCTCGACGAAGACTTCGCCCAGCAGACAGCCAACACCACCGCCTTCGACATCACCGGCGGCGGGGCGGTGTTCCAGCTTGGGCCCGTCGTGCAGACCAGTCAGCAGATCAGCTTCGGCATCCAGTCGGTGGCGGCCACGCGGCTGGGCGACACGACCAGCGGATACGTCAGCTCGATCGTCAGCGGCGGGGCGAACTCGCTGGTGGCCGACCGGGCCCGCGAGGCCGGGGCCATCATCGACAAGGCGGTCACGCAGGTATCGGTGATCCGCGGGCGGCTGGGGGCGTTCGAGCGCAATACGCTGCAGACCAACGTGCGCAGCCTGCAGAACGCCCTGGAGAACGTGACCAGCAGTGAAAGCCAGATCCGCGATGCCGACTTTGCCGCCGAAACCGCCGAATTGACCCGGGCCCAGTTGCTGGTCAACGTGGGCACGTCGGTGCTGGCGACGACGAACCAGTCGGCCGCGAGCGTGTTGCAGTTGCTCGGCGGCTAGTTATCGGTCGCGCCGCCGGTCGTTCGGCGGCGGTCATCCCATCCTGACAGAATCCCGCTCGGCGGGTCGCGTGAAAGCGGCCCGCTTTTTTTCATGGCATACCCAAGTAGCCTGTTTCCCCGGCCGATAGTGCTGGATGTTCGCTTGTGAGACCTGCCTCGGCAGTGAAGGGAGGCTGCGCCGAAAGCGGATTCGGCGAGCGGGCGATGGCCGCGCGACCACTGCGAACGGGCCGGCTGTCCGATAACGGAATTCTTCGACACGAATGATCCTCATGGCGATTAAGTGCCGAAGCAGAGCAACCGATAGGACAAGACAGCGACCGGCGAAGACCCTCCGCCCGGCCGACGACCGACAACTGATTCGCGGATACTCACAGGCGAAACGGATTGAGGGTTGGGTCCGCACGACCGGGACCACATAAATGGATGGCCCGGCCGACGGACGGAGAAGCTCGAAAAAAGGATTGCGGCCCAAAAAATTCTGGGCCCTTGCTCAAGCGGGTTCGTGAGCAAGCCGAATTAATGCGTGTTCATGGAGGACACACACAATGAGCAGAATCAACACCAACGTCCCGTCCATGCTGGCGCAGCGAACGCTTGCCCAGCAGAACAAGACCTTGTCGCTGAGCCTCGAAAGGCTGAGCACAGGTCTGCGGATCAACCGCGGGTCCGACGACCCGGCCGGATTGATCGCCAGTGAGAACCTGCGCGCCGAGAAGGCGGCCATCACCGCGGCGATTTCCAATGCCGAACGCGCCGACCAGGTGGTCAACATCGCCGAAGGCGGCCTGGTGGAAATCTCCAATCTTCTGACTGAGCTCGAATCGCTGGTCGACGCCGCGGCCAACGACGCCGGCCTCAGCGCTGAGGAGAAGGAAGCCAACCAGTTGCAGGTCGACTCCATCCTGCAGACCATCGACCGGATCGCCAACTCGACCAGCTTCGAGGGCATCAAGCTCCTCAACGGTACGTACGCCTACACCACCAGTGGTGTGGATACCAACGCCCTGGCCGACGTGTCGATCAACGCCGCTCGCCTGCCCAACAACGGCAGCATCAACGTCACCGTCGACACGGTGACCAGCGCCCAGTTGGCCACGACCTACCTGTCGGCCGGAACGGGCAACGTGCTCAGCGGCACCTCGCTGACCATCGAGGTCGCCGGCAACAAGGGCATCCAGCAGTTCAGTTTCGCCAGCGGCACCGCCGCGGCGGACATGGCCTCCGCCGTCAACACCTTCAGCAGTGTCACCGGCGTCAGCGCCACCGTCAGCACGACCTACATCAAGTTCAACTCCACCGACTTCGGCTCCTCGCAGTTCGCCTCGGTGAAGAACATCGCCGGTACCGGTTACGACACCGCGATCAACACCACCGGCTCCGCGGCCGGCGGCACCGACGATGCCAAGGACCACGGCACCGACGCCACCGTCGTCATCAACGGCCAGGACGCCGAAGTCGACGGTCTGAACGCCCGCGTGTCGTCCGGCCTGCTCGATGTCAAGGTGGTCCTGGCCAGCGCGAACAACACCGATGGCGCCAGCGAAAGCTTCAACATCATCGGAGGTGGAGCCACCTTCAGCCTCGCGCCCAAGCTCGACCTGTCCGGCCGGGCGTCACTGGGCATCGAGGCGGTGACCACCGGCCGATTGGGCTCGCGAAGCAACGGGTTCCTCAGCGACCTGGCCACCGGTGGGTCCAGCAACCTCGAAGACGGCGACGTCGACACCGGCCAGTTGATCGTGCGGGATGCCATCACCCAGGTCTCCCAGCTTCGCGGACGCCTCGGTGCGTTCCAGAAGAACACGGTCGCGGCATCCATCCGGTCGCTCGGCGTGGCCCTGGAGAACACGGCCGCGGCCGAAAGCCAGATCCGCGACACCGACTTCGCCGCCGAGACCGCGAACCTCACCCGTTCGCAGATTCTCGTCAACGCGGCGACCAACGTGCTCGGCCTGGCCAACAGCAGCCCGCAGACCGTGCTCTCGCTGCTTGGGTAATCGCCGAGGCTTCCGATCGCTGCTCGGCAAAGTTAACGGCGGCCGCCAGGCCGCCGTTTTTTTATGTGTGCCGGGCATGGCCCGTGACTTGGAGGTGCAAGTCCTCTACGGGCCTTTGTGCCAGGAACCGTTAGCCGAACCGCAAGGGCCGCCGCCGGGAGGCTGGGGCGAGCAATCACCCCCGGCCTACCCGATCGCATCCCGTATAATGAGGCCGACCCATTCACCTCCCGTTTCCTGGTGGAGACCCACCCATGGCCCGACCCACCGCACGCGCCACCCGCATTGCCCGGTTGCCCCTCGATCGCTTCCAGACCTCCCGCCAGGTCGGCGGCATTACCACCGCCACGCTCAACGATGGTCCGGGCACGGGCTCGCGCGTCGCTTTCGTGAACACCGGCGCGGGGCTGCGCTATACCGTCGCCCTCGACCGCGGGGCCGACATCGTCGATGCCACGTTCAACCAGCACAGCCTGGCCTACCTCACGCCCTGCGGCATCAAACCGCCCGAACAGGCCTACCTCGTCGGTGAGGAGTGGCTCAGCGGCTGGCCCGGCGGACTGGTCACCACCTGCGGGCCCGTTCATTTTGGTCACCCCCGAACCGAAGGGGATCGCCAGACCAGCCTGCACGGCCACTACTCCCATCAACCCTCCCGCGTGGAGATGGTCGTTCAACCCGAACCCCATCGCGATCGTCACGAGATGCTCGTCAGCGCGGTGACCAAGCAGTCCCGTGCGTATGGACCCAACGTCGAGATCCGACGCACCATCCAGTCCGCCCTTGGGGCCAATCTCATCCACGTGTACGACCAGACCACCAATCGCGACAACAAGCCCACGCCGCACGGTCTGCTCTACCACGTGAACACCGGCTGGCCGCTGCTGGATCGCGGTGCCCACATGGTGCTCAGCGGGTCGGTGCGACACTGGCCCGACGCCATCCAGGAAGTTGCCTGCCCGCGCGATGTCGATGACTACAAGCGGATCCCCGGCCCGTCGAAGCGATACCTCGGCCGCAGTCGCGGATTCATCTGCACGCCGCGCGGCGACCGCGCCGGCCGGGCCCACGTCGGCTTGATCAACGACAAACTGAACCTGGCCCTCGAGCTGGAGTTCGCGCTGGCCGAGTTGCCGCGCGTGCTCGTCTGGCAACACTTCGCCCCGGGCATGTACGTGATGGGCATCGAGCCGATGGTCGGCACGCCGTTCGGTCACGATGTCGAGCCGGACCAGGTCATCGCCCTGCAGCCGGACCAGACGCGGCGGACCGAGCTGACCCTGCGCGTGCACGCCGATGCGAAAGCCATCGCCCGCTTGGCGCGCCACGACAAACCGCTCAAGGACGCCGGCAAGATCGAACGGGCGTGATTCGCTTCGCCCGCCGCCGGCGGTGTTCGCTTTCATCCGATCACATCACCTCAGGGGCCCAACGCCGCGCCCTTCGCTCCGGCACGCGGGGTATGGGGGCGCTTCGCGATAGGATTCACATTTAAGTTAAATGTGAGTCGTTTGTCGTAAGTATAAACATCGTAATGTAAATCTTTTGCATCGATGCGCGGCGATCAGGAACGTCGTGCGGTAACCCGTCGCGGCGCGGTGGTCGTCAGCCTTCGCCGGGCCAGGCACTGCGATCCCGTGTGTTCATTTGCCCGTTCTCTCAACGGGCGCGAATTCGGCGTCACGGCCGACGCTCGCAGTGTCCCGTTCGGCAGCATCGAAGGCGAAAAGGCCACCGCCACCATTCTCACCGGCGCGAACCTGGTCACCGAAGACGTTCACGTCGGCCGTGAGGAAGCCAGCGACCTGCGCGATGACGCATCGCGCGCCGGCCTGATCGGCGGATCAGGCGAACGCGCGACCGCCTGGCCCGTCGTCGGCGGGCGCGACGTGGGCGACGAAGAAGGCCGCACCGGCGAGGTGACCGTTCAAGACCGCCCGATGCTCTGTGTGCAAGACCGCGCCCGTATCGGCGGGACTGAAGGCGAACGGCCCCCTGGCCCAATGCCGATCCGCGTGCGTGTCGTCGGTGGTATCGCCGACCGCTTCACGTGCGGCCGAGGTAGCACAGACGCATTCGGATCAGTTCGAAGTTGCACAGCGTGACCTGGAAGTGGCCCAGCGTATTGCGTTGCAGGTGGCCGTCCGGATCCATCGACAACAGCAGGTGATCGCCGCTGAGGCTCAAGGCATCGCAGCCCACCCGGCGCAGGCTGCGCGAAGTGCGCTCGATCACCTGGCGGTATTCGGTTTCGGTCATCAAGCGATGGTCGAACGCCCGCAGCGCGTCGATACACAGGGTTACGGCGATGCGGCCCTGTTCGTCGGTGCGCAGTCGTCCGCCTTCCGGATCGAACGACAGCAGATACTGGAACGTGTCCATCATGTCTTCGCCGAACCCGCAACGCGCCAGTCGTTCCTGCGTGTCATCGACCACCTGCCGGTAGACCGCCTCGCTGAGCAGTTCATCCTGGTAGGCCTGTTCGGTGTCGACCATGCCCCAGTGTCCGTGGACGCGGTAATCCTTCATGGGGTCGATCCCGCGCCAGTAGCCCCAGATCACGTAGTAGTCGTGCCGGGGGGAAAGGATCGATTCGGGCTGGTCGTCGGGCGTTTTCAGTTCGGCCAGCGTTTCGTACCGGCTGTGGTCGGTCATGTAGGTCGCCCTCATCGACTCGTGGCCGGTGCGGTAGATCGCGCGGGGATAGGCGGTGGCCACGCCGATGCGGCGCAGGGTTTCGGCAACGGCCACTTCCTCGAACGGACTGTTGAACCCGTGGGCGCGGATGCGTTTGCCGTGTTCGTAGAACGGGTCGACGTTGGGTCTTTGGCCGATGCGGCTGCGGCGGTAGACCACGTGGATGCCGTCGCGGGTGCGGGTGCAGTAAACTTCGTTGGTGGGCGAAAGGCGGACGCGCGGCGTGCGCCGCCAGCGATCGGGCAGGAAGAAATCAACCAGACCCGGATCGGACCCCACCGCCCAGGTCTTCCCGCCGTTGGGTGCGGCGCCGTAGATGTAATCCACGCCGAGGATGTTCTGACGCTTCAGGTGGGGCGGCAGGGGCGGGGCCTCGGCCTGCCGGCGGCTGTGGGCGAGGAAATAACGGGCCCGCTGAGCCATCTTGAACCGCTGGCGGTAATCATCGGTCCGCTCGAGCAGCTCGAAATCGACCAGCGCATAGACCAGCTTGCCATCGCGCCGCAGCACCGGGCCGTGGTCGCGCGTGGGGGTGAGAATGAAATGCTTGGGCTTGTTGTCGAGCACGCGGAAGCCCTTGGCTCGCATTTCCCCGAGCACCCGCGGGGTCAACTCGTCGAAGTCGCGCTGGCTGATCAGGCCGCGCTCGAGCATCTCCTCGGCGTTGTGGCCCTTGACCCAACTGTAGATCAGCACGTAATCGCGCTTGATGTCCAGTTCCATCGCCCAGGGGCGCTGGGCGTTCTTTTGATCCTGTTCGAGCAGGCGCTCGTGAAAGCGGAAACGCCCGCGCGATCGTCCCAGCCGCCACAGATCGAACTCGTCCGGTGGGGCGTAGATCGCCAGGGGCCGCTGGGCCAGCAGACGCAGATCGCCCGGCCCGAAGGTGCCCGCACGCATGTCCATCACCAGGCCGAACTCCTCGAACGGACTGTTGAACCGCGCGTTGGCGATGTCCATTGGCGAAACGTCTTCGGGAAACGACGTGGCGATCTCCAGCGGCACTTCCTGGCCCACCCGCGAAAACTTGACCACGATGTCGATCGACCGCGCCGCGCTGTTCGCGCCCTTGCCGACGCCATCACCACTTGCGGGGGTGGGGGTGGTGGACACACGGTAGACGTTGCCGGTCGACCCGGGCAGTTTCTCGCCGGTCCGGGCGTAGTATTGATCGCGGTACCACTGCCTGGGCAGAAGGTGATCGACGTAGGGCCAGCCGAAACGGGTGAGAAACAGGTCTCCGCCCTGTTCGGTGCGCAGGTGGGCGTAACTCACGCCGAACGACTGGACGATCATCGACGGATCGAGCGCGTCGAGGGGCGCACCGCGCAGCCGGGCGAGGGTGGCGTCAAGATTCGCGGCGATCCGGGTCATGGGGCGGATTGGATTCTAACCGATGGGCCGGCCGGTGCGAGCGGCGGTGGTAAGATGGCCGCACCATCCCCATGATCGACGGCGGCGTGTACATCGCGGTTTTCCACGCCTCGTGTCGGCCACCGGTTCTATCGCCCGATCGGATAGAATCACCGCCATGAGCGATTGACCGGTCGGCCTCCCGATGCGTTCGGCGCCCGGTTGACGGCGGGCAGTAAACATTGGAAGCTGCGGCAGAAAGGGGTCTTCGCGGGCGTCTGTTGGGTAAGGACAGGCGCCGGTCACTCTCAGCGATTGCCGGGGTACAAGCAAGAGGGTCTCATGTTCCAGCATCGACGGATCAGCGGATATCGGCGCATGATGGGGCTGGTGGGGGCGGGGGCGGTGTGGCTGGCGGTGCTCGCCGGGCCGGTCGCGGGGCAGAACCCGCCGCAGGTCGACCCGGCGGTGAAGAAGCTGATGGCGGCCAACGGGCTGTTCCAGCGGGGCATGTATGGCCTGGCGGCGGAGGAATACGCCGAATTCCTCGACAAGCACGCCGATCACGAACACGCCACCACCGCCCGTTACGCCCTGGCGGTGTGCCACTATCGGCAAGCCAATCACGACAAGGCCATTGTGCTGATCGAGCAGGCGCTGAAGGACAGGCAGTTCGACAAGCGCGATGAAGCGCTGGCGGTGCTGGGTCATGCGTGCATGACCACGGGCAAGCTGGACAGGGCGCTGGGCGCGCTGAACGAGCTGCTCGACCAGCACGCCGACAGCCCGCACGCCGAGGTCAGCGCGTTGAACCGCGCGCAGGTGCTGTACATGAAGGGCGATCGAGCCAAGGCGCTGCAGGCCGCCGAGCAGTTCGTCAAGAAGCATCCCGACAGCGCGCAGGTTCCGGCGGGCAAGTACCTCGCGGCGCTGTCCGAGCAGGCGCTGGGCCAACATGCCGAGGCGGTCAAGAGGCTCAAGGATCTGCTGGCGCGACACAAGGATGCCCCGCAGCGGGACGACGCGACGCTGTTGCTGGGCCAGGCGTACGAAGGGCAGGGCAAGTTCGATCAGGCCGTCGGGCAGTTCCGCCAGTTCATCAAGATCGCCCCCGGCCCACGCAAGGGTGATGGGCTTTACAGCCTCGGGGTGGTGCTCTACCGCCAGGGCAAGTTCGATCAGGCGGTCGAAGAACTGGACACTCTGCTTGAGCGTGACCCGGAAAACCGTTACGCGGCGGCGGGACGGATGCAGAAGGGCCTGGCCCTGTTGGGCGCGGGCAAGACCGACGCCGCCCGCAAGATCTTCCAGGAAGTCGAGAAGAAGGACGAAGATCGCCGGCTGGCCGCCCGGTACTGGCTGGCCCAGTGCGACATCGCCGACCGCCAGTTCGTCGACGCCCGCAAGCAACTCGAAGCGCTGTCGAAGCACGATCCGCCGCCGGTCAACATGCATGAGGTGGCGTTCGGCCGGGCGATCTGCACGCTGGCGCTCGAGGAATTCGACGCCGCCGCCAGGCAGTTCGCCGACTTCGTCAAACAACACCCGAAGGATCCGCGGGTGGCCGAGGCTGAATATCGCCGCGCGTTCGCGCTGCATCGCAAGGGCGATCACGAAGCATCGCTCAAGCAGTGCCGCGCGATCGACAAACCCGGCGCCTTCGCCCAGCAGATCGATGAGCTGGTCGCGGAAAACCTGTTCCTGTTGCGGAAGTACGACGAGGCGGAAGAGGCCTTGGCCAAACTGGTCGACCGATCCGGCTGGCGCGACGCTTCGCAGGTGCTGCGTTACGGCCAGTGCGCCTATTTCACCGGCGACTACAAGCAGACCGTTGAACGGCTGACCAAGCTGGCCACGGCCGGTGATGCGAAGCAGGATCCGGTGCGGGTGGCGATCTTCCTGGTCGGTGATGCGAACCTGCAACTGGCCAAGCACGACGAGGCGGTGGCGGCGCTGGAGCATTACCTGTCGCTGGCCGAAGGCGAACAGGATGAGGCGAAGTTGAAACTGGCGGTGGCTCGGCTGCGCAGCGGCGATGTGAACAACGCCGAAAAGGCGCTCGGCGAGTTGACCCAAGGTTCGGTCGAATCGACCTGGACGCAGCGGGCGCTGCTGGAATACGGCCAACTCCAGCGCAAACAGGGCGACCGCGACGAAGCGGCCAAGGCTCTGAAGAAGCTGGCCGATTATGACAAGGCCCCCGATGCGTTGCGTGCCCCCGCGGAATACCTGCTGGCGTGGAACGTTTGGGAGCAACGTCAACTGGACGAAGCGGTCAAGCGTTTCGAGCAGGTCTACAAGCGGTATGCCGATCACGACCTGGCCGCCGACGCCCGGTTTCAGCGCGGGGCGTGTTTGCAGGACGCCGGCCAGTTCGCCGAAGCCCACGATCAACTGAACGACTACCTCAAGCGGCATCGCGATGGCAAGCACCTCGATGCGGCGCGGTACCGGATGGCCGTATGCCTCTCGCGGCAGAAGAAGTTCGCCGAAGCGATCAAGGCGTTCGAGCAACTGGCCAAGGACGCCGACCAGCGGAGCGCGCGGCTGTGGTACGAGTTGGCCTGGGCCCATCGTGGCGCGAAGCACAACGATGAGGCGATCAAGGCCTACCGCCGGCTGCTCGATGAGTTCGGCAACGATGAGCTGGTTTCGTCGAGCCGGCAGGAACTGGCGGAACTGCTCTATCTCGGCGGCAAGTATGACGAGGCGATGGGGTTGCTGAAGCAGGTGCTGGCCGACCGGGACGCCGACCGGCGCACGCACACGGTCGCGGCGTATCGGCTGGCGTGGTGTCACACGAAGCTGGATGAGCATGAGCGGGCCGCCGAGGCCTTCGCCGATTTCGCCGACAAGTACGATGACAAATCGCTGGTCGCTTCGGCGCTGTACCAGTCCGGCCAGGCCCTGGCCCGCCTCGACCGGCACGACAAGGCCCGCGACCAGTTCGAGAAGCTGCTCAAGCGGTTGCCCGATCACGATCTGGCGCCCGTGGCGCGGCTGAAGCTGGGCGAGATGCTCGCCGAACTCGGCGAACACGCCCAGGCCGAGGCCGCCTACCGCCAGTACCTCAAGACCCGTCCCGACGGCCAGTACCGCTACCTGGCCCAGTTCGGGATCGGCTGGGCGCTGGAAAACCGCGAGAAGCCGGCCGACGCCCGGCAGTGGTACGCCAAGGTCGTCGAGGGCCACAACGGGCCCACCGCGGCCCGGGCCCAGTTTCAGATTGGCGAAACCTACTTCACCGAAAAGCAGTACCACCGCGCCGCGCGGGAGCTGCTGAAGGTGGAAATCGTCTATGCCTACCCCCAGTGGTCCGCCCGGGCGCTGTATGAAGCGGCAAGAGCTTTCGAACAGGTGGGCGAAACCGACCAGGCCCGGCGTCAATATGAACAGTGCGTGAAGAAGTACAAGGACCAGCCGGTCGCGGAACTGGCCGCCAAGGCCCTGGCCGCGATGGGCGATGGGTGACCCGAGTCCCCTCTCTTGACAGGGAGGCGGACGGGGAGGAAGTGACAGAAGGAGACCTGCCTCGTGAACACCGACCCTCACCGCCTTCGCTTGGCGCTGGCCGGGCTGTTGATGCTGGCGGGCGCGGCTTTCGCGCAGGCGCCGCCGGAACCCGGCCCGCCACCGGCCGAGCCCGCCGCCGCCGCGCCCCAAGCCGGTTCGCCCGTTGCTGCCGAACCGACCCGCATGTCCCTGCTCGAGCTGCTCATGAAGGGCCGATGGTTCATGATTCCCATCGGCGCGTGCAGTCTGCTGGGCGTGGCGATCATCATCGAGCGTTTGCTGGCCCTGCGGCGAAGCCAGATCATGCCGTCGGATTTCCTCGACGGTCTCAAGGATGTGCTGCAGCGCGGTGCGATCGGCCGCGATGCGGGTCTGAACTATTGCCACACCAACGACAGTCCGATTTCGCGCGTGGCCGCGGCCGGGCTTCGGAAGCTGCACCGCGACGAAGAGTCGATCGAGCAGGCCATCGAAGACGCCGGGGCCAACGAAGTGGCCAAGCTGCGGCGGAACCTGCGGATGCTCTACGGGGTGTCGGCGGTGGCGCCGATGCTGGGGTTGCTCGGCACGGTGTGGGGAATGATCGAAGCGTTCCAGGTCGCTTCCAGTGAGGGCCTGGGACAGGCGGAGATGCTTGCCCAGGGCATTTACGAAGCGCTGGTCACCACGTTCGCCGGGCTGTGCGTGGCGATTCCCGTGCTGATTTTCTACTACTTCTTCCTCGGTAAGATCGAGCGCATCGTCGCGGAGATGAACGACATTTCAGTCGAGTTCGTCGAACATTACACCGTCGCCGCCCAGCACCACCACGAGGAAGCCCCGGCCCCCGCGTGACCCGAAGGCCCCCGCCATGCGCATCCGCGATCTGACCAGCGAATCTGAAGAGCCGATCAACCTGATGCCGTTGATCGACATGGTGTTTCTGCTGCTGATCTTCTTCCTGGTGGCCACGACGATCGCGCAGGAAGAACGCGAAGTCAACATTCAGCTTCCGGCGACGGCGGACGTGCAGCCGCTCAGTGCCCCGCCCAAACAGGTCATCATCAACATCCAGGCCGATGGCACACCGAAGATCAGCGGCCGCGAATACACCCGCAGCGCCCTGCTGGAGTTGCTGGAGCAGGTGGCCCGCAACGAGCCGGACCGCGAGGTGCTCATCCGGGCTGATGAGCGCAGTCTGCACAAATACTTCGCCGGGGTGGCCAGCGTGTGTCGCCGGGCGGGCATTGACGAAGTGAAGATCGGCTACATCCTCGAACAGGCCCAGCCGCAAGGCATCCGTTAGAACTGCATGTCCGACCCCTCGCACAAGCCGCGGCGCTCGTGGTGGCCGGTGATCGGCGCGGGGGTCGCGTTGGGCGTGTTTCTGGCGATTCTGGGCGCGCGCTACTTCGTCCGTCCGCCGCAGCGCACCTGGACCGATGGCGCTTCGCTCGCCGTGCCCGACCGCCGCGCGCCGCTCCGCCGCGTGTTGTGGACCGAGCCCCGCACGCTCGGCCGGCTGTTCAACACCACCACCCACGAATACGAACCGGCCCTGTCGCCCGACGGGACCGCAATCTACTTCGTGCGCGGCGCCGAAACGGAAAACCCCGATCTCTACGTCAGCTTCCGTCGCGACGACGCATGGTCCGTCCCCACGCCGCTGACCGAACTGAACAGCGAGCACGCCGAACTCGGCCCGCAGCTTTCACCCGACGGGAACTGGCTGGCGTTCAGTTCCGACCGGCCCGGCGGGGCGGGGGGGTACGATGTCCACTTCGCCCGGCGCACGCGCGGCGGATGGTCGGCCCCTCGAAATGCCGGGGATGCGGTCAATAGCCCCTTTCATGAGGTGGCCCCGGTATTCAGCCACGACGGCCGGCGCCTGTATTTCAGCTCCGACCGCCCCGTTCGAACCGACCGGCAGCGCGCCGGGCAGTACGATCTGTTCGTCGCTGACGTCGCCGATCCCCGCGGAAAGGACCAGCCCCCCGCGTTCGCCCCGGCCCGGCCGCTGGCGACAGTGAACAGTCCGGCCGCCGAAAGCGCCCCCCGCCCCTCGCCCGATGGCCGGTTCCTCTACTTCGCCTCCGACCGCGAAGGCGGCTACGGCGGGTTCGACCTCTACCGCGCCCGCCTCGGCGTCGGCGGCATCGAGGAAATCGAAAACCTCGGTCCCCAGGTCAACAGCCCGGCCGACGACACCGCCGCCCACCTGTCGCTCGATGGGTTTCAGATGCACCTGTGCTCCAACCGGTCGGGCACGATCGGCGGATACGATCTCTACCGCGCCGTCACGCGCGAGGTGCACGCCGCCCTGTCGCCCGCCCCGGCCCCGACGATCGGCTGGAGCTGGTGGGCGCTGGGCATCGCGCTGGTGCTCATGCTGCTGTTGGCGGTCTACCTGCGGGAAAGCACGTTCCGCGACCTGACGCTGCTGCACAAGTGCGTGCTGGTGTCCCTGATTGCTCACGTGCTGCTCACGGCGCTGCTGAGCATCCTGGTGGTCAGTCAGGACATCATCGAAGCCGTGGCGAACGACCCGGGCATGGCCACGACGGTGAACCTCGATGTGTCGCGCGAGGTGGAAGTGGCGTTGCAGGTCCGCAAGCAGTTGACCGATCTGCCGGTGGTCGATCCGACACTGACGCAGCTCGCCCGGGCCGAATCGACGCCGGTGTCGCGCACGTCCATTGAGAAGACCGACGTGCAGGTGCCTCTGGCCGAACGGCCTGCCGAGTCGCGCGCCGCCGAGCCGACCACGCCTCAGGTCCAGCCGCCCCAGCCGGTCGAGCGGGTGACGCTGTCGCTGCCGCGGGTCGCGTCTGAGCAGCCGGTGTTTCACGTCCAGCAGCCGGCCCCGATCCAGCAGGACGAAGCCCGCCCGGCGACCGAGCAGGTCACCCCCGTGCCCCAGGTCCAGCCCCGGGCCGAGCAGCGCGTCGCCGCCGCACCCGTCGACACCCACGCCCCCGCGCCTCCCGCCCAGCCCCGCAACGAACAACAGCACCAGCCGCCGCGCCGGATGCACACCCGCCGCCACAGCCGCCACAGCCAGAAAACCCAACAGGCACAACACATACACCCACAGCGGGATGCCCCCGCCCTTGCCTGCCTTCTTCGCCATACGCAACCTCCGGCACGCGCAACGGCTCCCACTCCGCCCGTTGCCGCTCTCTATCAGTAGTGTCCCGCAAGACCCAACACTTTTTTCCGCCTTACAACACACCGGCACACCCCGCACCCCCAGCCGGCCGCGCAACCCGGCGCGCGGATACACTGCAATCCCTCCGCCTTTTTCTCCCTGAGTCCGAAATTTCCCCTGTTCAGCCGGGATACTATTGTGAAGACACCGTTTCTTCGACAGAGCGCGCGCCGCGCGCCCCATAGCCTGACGAATCAGGAGCCATTCTCTCACAATGCCGCGAACCACACGACTGATTGCTTTGCTCATGGCGGTGCTGGCCGTA
>CAYNCM010000003.1:0-73590 GCA_964395825.1 uncultured Planctomycetaceae bacterium | reverse complement strand
CTCATCTCGTTGGCCATCGCTACGGTCATCGCGAAGGGCATCAAATTCACGCAGCGTCGAAAGAAGTGGTTCCATGTTTCGACCCCCGCATAGATTATGGTCTACCCAAGCGTTGTGCCTTGGCCTTGATGAAATCCGCCCAGAGTGTATGCCATCTCACATGTTCGCGAAAGCAGCTACGAGTGCGAAGCGAGCCGGCTAGTTCAGTTGCGCTCACCTTCAGGCGCAACCCCCTGATAAATCGAGCCCATGTCTCGGCTCGGTTATCAGAGACTTTGGGCGCGAGAGGGCCTCGGCGGGCGAGACGCGGGCCTGTGCGGTTATGTCTCTCCGGCGAGTGTCGTCCGCAGATCAGACCGACCCGTTCCGCTAAACCCTTGCGGATACTGGCGTAGAACGCGAAAACGCCGCCGAGGTGTCTCGACGGCGTTTTGCGTGAACCGTGGGGCCGGTTGGGTTTGTAACCGGCGTTTCAATAGCGGGGGTTGGATTCGAACCAACGACCTCCGGGTTATGAGCCCGACGAGCTACCAGACTGCTCTACCCCGCATCAGGGTTAGAACCGACAATTCTACGGCTCCGCGGTGGATTGTCAAATGGGTGTCGGTCTGGGGAGGGCATAGCCATGACATACGGGCCGGACGCCTGTGCCCGGACGGCGGCCATGGCCACCACCGGCACCACGCTGTTTTCTTGCCGGCAGGGCTGACGCGGGCAACAGTCGGAATGTGCAAGGCCAAGCCGGTTCATCTATTGCATGGTCCGCCTGCCCGCGTAAGCTGATGGGCAAGGATGTTTCGTTCCTTGGATGTGGATTTAAGACCATGAAGCTTTTTAATCTGACGGGCAGGACAGCGCTGGTGACGGGTTCGGCGACGGGGCTGGGGCGGGCGATGGCGGTCGGCCTCGCCGAGGCGGGCGCGGATGTGGTCGGCACGTATCACCACAAGCCGGCGGGCGCGACGCGAAAGGACGTCGAGGCGACCGGCCGGCGGTTCGTCGGTGTCAAGGCGGACCTGGCGGCCCCCTCCACGGTTGGCGTGCTGGTCGAGGCGGCGTTCAAGCAGGTCGATTTGATCGACATTCTGGTCAACAACGCGGGGATCATCCGGCGAAACGCCCTGCTCGAGTTTACCGAGGCCGACTGGGACGCGGTGATGAACGTAAACCTCAAGAGCCTGTTCCTGTTAAGCCAGGCATTGGCCAAGCGCATGGTCGAGCGTGGCACCGGCGGGAAGATCATCAACATCGCGTCGATGCTCAGCTACCAGGGCGGCATCCGCGTGCCCAGCTACACCGCATCGAAGCACGGCGTGATGGGCCTGACCCGGATCATGGCCAATGAGCTGGCGCCGCACGGCATCAACGTCAACGCCATCGCCCCCGGGTACATGGCCACGGACAACACGCAGGCGCTGCGCGACGACCCGAAGCGCAACGCCGAGATCCTCGGCCGCATCCCCGCCGGGCGCTGGGGCGAGGCGGATGACCTCAAGGGCGCGGCGGTGTTCCTCGCGTCGCCCGCTTCAAATTACCTGCATGGCGCCACAATCAACGTGGATGGAGGATGGCTCGCACGATGAACACGCAGACCCCCTCGACGGATCCGGCCACGATGGAACCGCTGAACCTGGCGTTGCGGCTGTACGACCACTACGAATCCATCACCGAGGTCAAACATTACTTCGGATTGCTGGCGATCTATGCATTGTGTCAGACGGCTGAGGAACGCCACGACGATGGCCAACTGCTTGATCGTTGCAAGTCGATCCTCGCCGCGTTCCCCGATCGGCTCTGCCACCCACGTTACAACTTCCCCAGCTACCGCATCGGCGGGATTCCCCGGGCGTACATGCTGTATCGCGGGCACATGGCCGACGAGATGACGCGGCGATTCGTGTCGCATTATGCCGAGGAGATGATGCTCGCGGCGCGCGACCGCAAGGGCTTGATGTCCGATCCGTATAGCCCACCGCTGGAGCGTGTATGGATCGACGTGGCGATGGCGGTGGTGCCTTACCTGCTGTTCGCGGGGTTGGCGTTGGACGAGCGGCGTTACATCGATGAAGCGGCGAAGCAGGGGTTACTGCATTACGAAGAATTCCTCGACCCCGATAACGGTCTGTTGCACCAGAGCCGGGAGTTCAACGGGCCCGGTCGTTACAGCGAAGACCACTGGGGTCGGGGCAATGGCTGGGGGTACATCGCGCTGACGGAACTGGTGGGGCACCTGCCGGAGGATTCGCCGCACCGCCCGAAGGCCGAGCGATCCTTCAAGAACCTGTCCAAAGCGCTGCTGCCGCACCAGTCGGCGCGGGGGCTGTGGCGGCAGGAGGTTCCGGTCGCAGCGGCGTGGGAAGAATCGTCCGCGACGGGGCTGATCCTCTACGGCTATGGCGTGGGGCTGCGCCTCGGGCTGCTCGCTGCTTCGACTTATCGCCCCGCGTTCGACCGCGGCATCGCCGGGCTGCGCGAGCACGCGATCAACGCGGATTGTTCCACCGAGCTGTGCTGCCCCGGCTGTTTGTGCCCGGGCGAGGGCGAGCGAAAGGGCACGCCCGAGGCTTACATCGAGGACAAGCAACCGGTCCGTGATGACGCCCACAGCTTCGCCCCGATCATGCTCGCGCTGGTCGAGCAGGCCCGGCTTGGAGCGTAACCCAGGGCTCGACTTGCCGGCAGCGTGACGTGGTATGCCGATGGGCAGGGCACGGGCGTTGAGCCGGCCGTGAACGATCTGCGGCGTGATCTGGCGTCGTTGTTCGGGGAGGAATCCGTGTGATGCCGCGACTGGTGATGCGGCGGACAAGGCCCCGGTGCCGGACTACGCCTCGATGGACCCGCTGGTGTTGCACCTGGCGCTGGTTTCGGGCGATGTCGATGTCGATGGCAGACGGCTGGTGGATGCGGGTGCCGCCGCGGTCGCCGAGGTGGCGCATCAGTCGGCGAGTCTCTGCGCGTGGCGAGGGTGACGGTGGTGCCACCGTTGCCGTTGCTCACCCCCCTTCGCTTGCCGATCGCTCACAGGCCTACTGTCGCAGTTCGTTGTTCGTGCCCGTACGGTCGCAGACGTCTGTGGGCAGCCTGTGAGCTGCGGCAACGCTCCCGTTCGCCGACCGTAGGATCCAACTGACATACCACAGGCAGACCAGTGCCAGCACGATCAGTGCCACGCGGCAACCCAAGGATATGGGACCGGCGGCGGCGATGCGTTCAGGTATCCGTCTGACCGCGCGAGCGATCGCTTGCAGCGTCTTCTCGGCTGCGCCAAAGGTTCGCTCGAGGAGGATCGATCCGGCGGCGACGGTGAGGCCGATCGGCCGACGGTAGAGGCGATCGACGTCGAGTGTGATGGTGGGCTTGCCGCCAAAGACCCGTCGCAGCAACCAGAAGCCCAGGGCGGTGCCCACGAGCAATTGCAGTGCGGTGATCACGTGGTCAGGCGTGTAGGGGTGGTAATGGGCCGGGTGGGGCAGCGCGTCATACAGCAGTGCCGGGTACACACCGGTGACGATGCAGAGCAAGGCGCTCAACCCCATTGCGAGGTACATGGAGCGCGGCACGGAACGGCGCACCGGCGTCGGACTGGGCGCGTTGGCGAAGAAGGTGAACCAGATCAACTTCAAGCCGATGCTCAGGAAAGTACCCATCGAGGCGACGACGAGTAATAACTCGATGGGGGCGCGGTGGGCTTCGGCGGCGGCGGAGACGATCATGGACTTGCTGATGAAGCCGTTAAACAGGGGCACGCCGGAGATGGAGAACGCGCCGATCGTGCACAGGACCAGCACCCAGCGGAGCGGGCGGGCCAGGCCGCCCAGTTCGGTGAGTTTGCCGCGGCCGGTCGCCCAGACGACGGCGCCGGCGGACATCATCAGCAGGCCTTTGTAGAAGATGTGGGCGAAGGCGTGAGCGGTCGAGCCGTTGACGGCGAGGTGGCTGCCGATGCCGACGCCGCAGACCATGTACCCGACCTGGCTGATGATGTGATAGCCGAGCAGTCGGCGGATGTCGTTTTCAAGCACGGCGAACACCACGCCGTACAGCGCCATCACCGCGCCGAGCCAGACCAGCGGCTCGGTTCCGGGGAACAATCGGGCCAGCACATAAACCGCGGACTTGGTGGTGAAGGCGGCGAGGAAGACGGTGCCGAAGATGCTGGCGCGGGGGTAGGCGTCGGGCAGCCAGGCGTGCAGAGGTGGGACGGCGGCGTTGACGAGTACGCCCAGGAGGATCATCCAGGCCGCGGGGCGATCCATGGAAAGCGCCGCCAACGTGTTCTCGCCGCCGGCCTGCAGGTGCATGATGATGCCGGTCAACAGGCACAGCCCGCCGCCGAGGTGGAAGAAGACATAGCGGAGGCCCGCCGGCCCGGACTCCGGATCGCGCCCGGCCCAAACGAGGAACAAGGAGCTGATCGCCAGCATTTCCCAGAAGACGAACAGGCAGATCAGGTCGCCGGCGAGTGCGACGCCGATGCCGCCGGCGGCCAGCACCGCCGCGGCCACGCAGGCGATGGCTGACCTGTCGCTCCAGGCGAAGATCGCCGCCAGCACCGCGTACAGCGAGAATGCCATGGCAAACACGCCGGACAGCGCATCGACTTCAACGGGCCGCAGGACGAACCCGGCGACCTCCACCGAAACCACGGCCCCGAGGGGCAGCATGAAGACCATCCCGGCGGCCAGAACGGTGCCCAGCAGCAGCGCGATGCGTTGGCCGACCTGGTGCAGGAACGGCGCGGCCAGCGCCGCGGCGAACAGGGGCAGGGATGGGTGCAGCAATTCAGGCATCATAATCCTCGGGACGCTGGAGCAGCCATTTTCCAAGCGCTTTGCTCAGCTTCACGACCACCAGGCAGGAGACCAACCCCACCAGCCCGAGGAATCCCGGCACGTGGTGCCAGGGGAAGACCGGGTGATGGTGCGGCGCGAACAGCAGCTCGGCCGCGATCAGCACGACGAGAACCCCGGCCAGCCAGAGGGTCACGCTTCTGCTCATGGTGCATCTCCGAAGACCATGTGTGCCACACTCGAGGCGAGGTCGTACTGAATGTTGATGACCGCGGGCACCACACCGAATACGACGACGAAGGTCGCCGTGGCCAGCAGCGGCACGACCATGCTGCGGCGTGCTTCGACGCCGTGGTCCGCGTCGGCGGGGTCGGGCTGTTCGAAGTAGGCGGTGTAGATGACCGGAAGCAGGTACGCGGCGGTGAACAACGAGGCGACCAGCAGGATGAGAAGGTAGAGCACCTCGCTGCTCTGCCATGCGCCGCGTATGAGGTACAGCTTGCTGACGAACCCGCACAGCCCCGGCACGCCGATCAGTCCGAGCGAGGCCACGGTGAAAGCGCCGAACGTCCAGGGCATGCGATGGGCCAGACCCTTCATCTGGCTGATGCGGTCGACGTGGTTGGTGGCGATGATCGCCCCGGCGCACAGGAACAGGGTGATCTTCGCCAGGCCGTGGTTCACCAGGTGCAGCACCGAGCCGGTCATGGCCAGCGGCGTCATGAGCATCGCCCCGAGCACGATGAACGACAGTTGCACGATGGTGGAGTATGCCAGCCTCCGCTTGAGCTGATCCTGGCGCAGGGCCAGCAGCGAGCCGGCGATGATGGTCACCCCGCACAGCGCCGTCACGACTGCCGCGGCCGACATGCCGGTCATCACATCAGGGCCGAACACGAAACCGATCATTCGGATGCAACCGAATACGCCGGCTTTGACCACCGCGACCGCGTGCAGCAGCGCGCTGACCGGGCTGGGCGCGACCATCGCGGCGGGCAGCCATGAGTGCAAGGGCATGATGGCGGCCTTGACACCGCAGCCCATGAGAAACAGGCAGAACAGGGCTGCCGCTTCGGTGCCGGTGACCTGGCCGGCGAGGATTCCGCCCGCTCGGAAGTCGAGCGTGCCGGCGGTTTGCCACGTCCAGGCGATCGCCACCAGCAGCACCATGCCCGCCGAGAGGGCGAAGGCGAGGTAGCGTCGGCCGGCCGCGATCGCTTCGGGCGTCTGCTTGTGCGCCACCAGCGGGTAGGTCATCAGTGTCAGCAACTCGTAGAACAGCAGGAAGGTCAGCAGGTTGGCTGAGAACGCCACGCCCAGCGCCGCGCCGATCGACGCGGCGAAGCAGGCGAAGTAGCGCGGGCGGTGGGACATGTTCTCGGCGCGGACGTAGCCGCTGGAGTACAACGCCGCGGCAACCCACAGCACGCTGGCGAGGGTTGCGAACGTGATCCCCAACGGATCAACCCGCAAGGCCAGATCCAGCCCCGGGAGCACGCGCACCAGCGTCAGCTCCGGCACGCCACCCTCCAGGACCTTGCGCGCCAGGCCAAGGCACGCGATCAGCGAAACCAGCGCCGCGCCATACTGCCAGACCTCGGCCAGGCGGCGCGGGGCGAGCAGGCTCAGGCTCGCGGCGATGAACGGCCCGATCAGTGCACACAGGATGAACGCTTCATCCGCCAATGGACAGACCCTCCGGCAGGATCGGCCAGATCACATGACTGACGATCGCTTCGTTGATCAGCCCCAGCAGCACGATGCAGACGGTCAACATCGCACTGGCGGCGCTCATGACGTCCAGCTTCGGCGCCGGCGCGACGGTCGGCGTGGCCTGGGCCGGCGTGAAGAACAACTGCTCGAAGATTCGGAAGACGTACACGGCCGTGGCCAGCGTACCGATGACGATCGCCGCGACGAAGCCCCACGCCTGCTGCTCGATGGCCGCCGAGAGCACGTACCACTTGCCGTAGAAGCCGCAAAGCGGCGGGATGCCGATCAATGACAGGCCCGCGATCACGAACACCGCCATGGTCCACGGCGCCGCGCCCCGCAGCCGGGACAGGTGCTCCACCTGCCGCACGCCGAATCGCGCGAGGATGACCGCGGCGGCGAGGAACAGCGCGCCCTTCATCACCGCGTCGTTGGCGATGTGCAGGATCGCGCCGGTCAGGCTGTTGGCGTTGGCCAGGCCCAGCCCCAGGGCGATCAGGCCCATCTGGGAGATGCTTGAGTAGGCCAGCAGGCGCCACAGGTCCGTCTGGCGGGCGGCCTGGACCGCGCCGAAGATCATGCCCACGGCTCCCGCCCAGGTCAGCGCGGCCAGCACGACTTCCTGTTGCTGCAGGGCATCGGCCTGAACGACCCAGAACAGAATCCGCAACAGCGCGTAAGCCGATACCTTCGTCGCGAGCGGCGCCATCAGCGCCCCCGCAGGCGAGGGGGCGGTGGCGTAGGCGGCGGGCATCCACGTATGCAGCGGGAACAGCCCCATCTTCACCGCCAGACCCACCGTGATCAGCAGCAGGCCGATCAGGTTCAACCGTGCGTCGCCCTCGGCCAGGAGTTGGGCGACTTCGGCCATGTTCAGTGACCCGGTGGAGGCGTAGATGAAACCCACGCCCAACAGGTACATCGACGCGCCGATGGTCCCGATGACCAGGTAGTCCATCGCGGCGCGGATCGCGGGCTTACGCCCGGCGGCCACCAGCGCGTAGCCGCTTAAGGACGCCACCTCCAGGTGTACGAACAGGTTGAACAGGTCGGCCGTCATCGCGATGCCCATCAAGCCGCTGATCAGCAGCAGGGCGCAGGCGTAGTAGACCGGCTCGCGGTGGGCCAACTGGCGGCGGATCGACCGGTGACCGCTGGCCAACACCCCCGCGCCGATCACCGCCACGAGCAGCACCAGCAGCGCGCTGAGCGAGTCGATCTGCCAGCGGATGCCCAGCGGCGGCGCCCAGCCCCCCAGGTCCGTCACAAGCGGGCCGGCGGTCCACACGTCGTGCGCTGCCCACGCCGACAGGCTCGCGGTGAGCAGCATGGTGCCCGCCGCCAGCGGTCCCGCCGTGCCAGGCCGAAGCCAGTCGACGACCACACAGAGCAGCGCCCCGATGAAGGGCACCAGGAACAACAGGATCGGAATATTCGACAGCACGTTAGAACCTACTACTCACTCGGCTTACTCACCGGTTGGTCGGTTGATGATTCGGACTCTTCTTCAATTCCACCTGATTCGGCGTGCATGCGGCGCAGGATCGCCAGGGCCACCCCTAACGTCGCGACCCCGACCACGATGGCCGTGAGCATGAGGGCGTGGGGCAGGGGGTTGGCCTGAACGCCCGCTTCGCCGCCCACGATGGGCACCGTGCCATCCCGTCGCGCCGCGATGAGGATGAAGAACAGGATGATCGAGGACTGGAACAGGTAAAGCCCCGCAATCATTCTCAGGTAGTTGCGTCGTGCCACGAGCAGGTACACCCCGCAGACGACCAGCACGACGAACAGCATGTACGGCCCGCGAGCGCCGAGGTAGTCGATCATTCCGCCGCCTCGCTTTCGTCGGGGCTCGACGGATCGTCGGCGTACAGCGAGTGGAAGATGCTCAGTGCCGCGCCGGCCACGCCGAGCGTCACGCCCACCTCGATCCCCAGAATGCCCAGCGAGCGACGTTCGGCCGATTTCACGGCTTCGGGAAACGGCAGCGAACCGTAATCAAGCATCGCCGCCTCAAAGAAGATGGGCAGGATGCCGATGCCGGCGTAAATCAGAACCCCCACGGCCGCCAAGGCCAAGGCCTGGGGCGGCGAGAAATCCAGGTACCCCGCCTTCCGCGTCCCATGGCCGTAGGCCAGCCGCGGCACGATCACCGAAGCGGCCAGCAGCACACCCGCCTGAAAGCCGCCACCAGGGCTGTAGTGGCCATGCATCAGCACGTACACCGCGAACAACTGCAACGCCACGACAATCGGCCCCACCAGCGTGCGAAGAATGATGTCATCAAGGGGTTGGTTCATGCGGCCTCCGGGGCCTTGGGCTTACGCAGGATCAGCACGCACGCAACGGCACCGGTGAGCACCACCGACGTCTCGATCAACGTGTCGAAGCTGCGATAGTCCGCCAGCACGGCAGTCACGGCGTTGGGGGTCTTGGCGTCCGGCACGCTCCGCTCCAGGTACATCGCCGCCACCCGTTGATGGGCCGGGCTGGTGGGATTGCCGAACTCCGGCAGGGCATGCACGGCAAAGACCAGAATGCCGCCCACGGCCAGAGCCACCAGCGCCGCCGCTTTGTTTCTAAGGTGCCGCCGCGGCGGGTCCAGCCGGGCATGCAACGTCACCCAGTTCACGTCGGCGCGCACATAACGCAGCAACGCCAACAACAGCCCGGTGGAAAGCCCCGCCCCGACCACCGCTTCGGTGAACGCCACGTCCACCGCGCCCAGCAGCGACAGCACCACACCGATCAGGCCGCTGTAGACCGACAGCAGCACGGTCACACCGAACAGGTCGCGCGTGAAGACCAGCGACACCGCCGTGGTGGCCAGAAGGACGCTGATCAGGATCTCAAGGTATTCGATCATGGGCCGTCCTCCTGAACGGGTGTTGAGGACTCGCCACCGGCGGGATCGGCCTGTTCCTGGCCCGAGCGCAGCGCCGCCCAACTCAGCAGGTGTCCCACCAGGGGGCTGGTCACGAACAGGAACACCAGGCCCAACAACAGCTTGCCCGATGTCAGGTTCCAGCCGTTCCACACCACGGCACCCAGCAGCACCATCGGCGCGCCCAACGTGTCCATAATCCCGGTCACGTGCAGGCGACAGAACACATCGGGCAGACGGGCGAACCCCACGGCCGCCACGATCAAGAACAGGAGACCCACTGACACCAGCAGCCCCGCCACGGTTGCCTGAAGGATCGGGATCATGTTCGTTCCTTTCGGCGCTCGTTGACGTAACGGGCGACCAGCAGCGTGGCGACGAAATTCAACAGGAACAACGCCAACGCGATATCAACGAACATTTCAACCCACTCGTAGAGCAGGCCGACGACCACCAGCAGCACCGCAACCTGCGTTCCCAGGGCGTTCAGGCCCACCAGGCGATCAAACACGCTGGGCCCCAGAATCGCCCGCTTCATGTAGGGCAGCATCAGCACGACCAGAACCGTGGCCGCGATAGTCCATACCACAGCCATCAGTCAGTCTCCTGGTGCCCGCAGTACACCTTCGCCACGTGTTGGGCCATCCCGCCCGCTTCCAGGTCGGCCGCGGATGAGTCGTCCAGCGCATGGACCAGCAACCACTCGCCGTCCGTGTCCACGGTCACGGTGCCGGGCGTCAGCGTGATCGAACAGCCCAGCAGCGTCACCGGATGATCTCCCCGCAGGCCAGGCTCGATCCGCACCAGGCGGGGCTTGACATCCTCAAAACGCAGCAGCACCAGCCGCGCCACGTGAATATTGCTCTTGACCACCTGCAACAGAAGCCAGGGCACGTATGCCAGCAGCCGCAGCAGCGGCAGGGACCGCGGCCGGCGCAGGTGAACGCCCACCGCGACCAGCACCGATGCCACCACCCCCACGCCCAGATGCAACGCGTCGAACTTGCCCGACAACACGCACCAGATGGCCAGAAGAATCATGACTGTCCACAGATGTCTCATCGTGCTGCTCACTACGGCCTTGTATCGCCCGGTATCGCCCGATACGCCGCTGGGCACTCACAGGCGTCGCGCAAGACCCGGCCAAGGCCCGGTTCCCGGTTCAGAATCGGTGCGTGTTGCGCGGCAAGGCCCCGCTCAAAACCACGGTCTCCGCGTGGACCGGTTCCCGCACGTCACCGGCGACGCGGAAAACCAACTTGCCTGATGTCTCATCGGTCGCACCAGCCTGGATCGGACACATTTTAAGAGAGTCGTGTCCCTTTTCAACTTGTACGAAAACGCTGCCGCCGCGGATGATCGCATGAAAAGCGAACTGGCCGATCAGACGCAGACCATGGCGTTGACGCACCATGCCGCGGCGCGGCAGGCGTTGGTGGCCAGACGGGCGCCGGCATCGAAGCGGACGGGCTGGAGCGGTGGCTGGGCGAACTGGCGCAAGCACGCAGGAACCAGTCGTCTCATCCGCAAGCGGTTCGACGGGTATTCAACCCTGATGATCGCGGGTGCTGGGTGCATGCTCAAAGAGGCATGGCGACGGAAAATCGCCATGCCTCCGAGCGAGTCCACGAATGCAGGAACTACACGTCGAGGTTTTTCACTTCGAGGGCGTGTTCCTCGATGAACTTGCGGCGTTGCTCGACGTTTTCGCCCATGAGGATGCCGAAGAGTTGCTCGGCTTCGCTGGCCGCGTCCATGGTGACCTTCAGCAGCGTGCGGTGTTCGGGGTCCATGGTGGTGTGCCAGAGCTGGTCGGCGTCCATTTCGCCCAGGCCCTTGAAGCGTTTGATTTCCATGCCGCTGCGGCCGATGTTGTGCACTTCGTGGAGCACTTCGGCGACGTTGGGCACATCGATCATCTGTCCGGCGGCGCCGTTGCCGGTGGTCCACAGGGCGAAGCGGGTCGGCAGCTTTTCGCCGGTGACCGATTCTTCCTGGACCAGGGCGTAGTGATCGATCGGCAGGCCGAGCGATTCGAGCTGCGGGAACAGCTTCTCCAGATCCTTGACCTCGTGCAACTCGGCGGCGGGGATGGCGTGCTTCTGCCCGTCGGAGGTAAGCTGATACGCCTCGTTGGTCAGCGGATCGATCGACACGGCGCGACTTTTCAGGTCGGCGAGCATGTCCTCTTCAGACCAGTACATGCGGTCCTCGCCGGGCAGTTGCACGCGGATGCGGGGCAGGCGACCCTTGCCTTCGGGGTCGTCGTCGCGCATGGCGAGGAACTCGGTGAACACGATGCCGCGACGCTGTACGATGGTGACCAGTTCGTCGAGCTGGTTCAGCAGGCCCAGCAAGCGGCGCAGTGCGTCGCCGGTCAGTCGGCTGGTCTCGCGGCCTTCCTTATCGCGGAAGACCAGTGCCGTGCCGTCGAGGCCCAGGTCGGTCAGAACCCGCCGCATGCGCGATTCGTTGAGCACGTATTCGCTCTTGCGGCCGCGGGAAACCTGGTAGAGCGGCGGCTGGGCGATGAACACGCGGCCCTGGCGGATCAGATCCTGCATGTGCCGGAAGAAAAAGGTCAGCAGCAGCGTGCGGATGTGCGAGCCGTCCACGTCGGCGTCGGTCATGATGATGATCTTGCCATAGCGGAGTTTCTCGGGGTCGAACTCATCCTGGCCGATCCCGCAGCGCAGCGCCTGGATGATGTTGCGGATGTCCTCGTGGGCAAGCATCTTGTCGATGCGGGCCTTCTCGACGTTGAGGATTTTTCCCTTGAGAGCAAGGATGGCCTGGAATTCGCGGTCGCGTCCGCCCTTGGCGGTTCCCGCCGCCGAGTCGCCCTCGACGAGATAGACTTCGGAGTGATCGACGGACTTGCTGGAGCAGTCGGCCAGCTTGCCGGGCAGGCCGCCGGAATCGAGGGCGCCCTTGCGACGGGTCAGTTCGCGGGCCTTTCGGGCGGCTTCGCGGGCCTGCGACGCCAGCACGCCCTTGTTGCACACGCGCTTCGCGTCGGTCGGGTGTTCCTCGCACCACGTGCCCAGCAGTTCGTTCACGCCGGCGATCACGAAACCTTCCACTTCGTGGTTGCCGAGTTTCGTCTTGGTCTGGCCCTCGAACTGCGGCTCGCCGACCTTGACCGACACCACGGCCGTCATGCCCTCGCGCCAGTCGTCGCCGGAGGGATTGGTATCGCTCTTGAGCAGGCCGGCCTGGCGGGCGTAGGCGTTCAGCGTCCGCGTCACCGCCGTCTTGAAGCCCGACAGGTGCGTGCCGCCCTCGACGGTGTTGATGTTGTTGGCGAAGGAGTGGATCGCCTCGTTGTACGAATCGTTGTACTGCAGGGCGACCTCGCAAAGGAGGTTGTTCTCGGTGTCTTCCTTCTTGAAGTAGACCGGCTCGTGGAAAATCTGCTTGCCTTCGTTGAGGTGCTTGACGAAGGCGACGATCCCTTCATCGAATCGGAACTGGTCGCTCTTGCCGTTGGGCCGTTCGTCGGCGAGGTTGATCTGCAGGCCGGGGTTGAGGTAGGCCAGTTCGCGCATGCGGGCGGCGAGGGTTCCGTAATCGAACTTGGTTTCGCCGAAGATTTCGGGATCGGGCTTGAAGGTCTGGCGGGTGCCGCTGCGATCGGCGGTGCCGACTTCCTGGAGGGCTTCGACGGTCCTGCCTCGCTCGAAGCCGATGAGGTACACCTTGCCGTTGCGGGCCACTTCGGTGTTCATCCATTCGCTCAGGGCGTTGACGCAGGAGACGCCCACGCCGTGCAGCCCGCCGGAAACCTTGTAAGAATCCCGGTCGAACTTGCCGCCGGCATGCAGCACGGTCATCACGATCTCGACGGTGGGCTTGCCGTCGAGGGTGGGGTTTTCGTGCTTGTAGGGACCGACGGGAATGCCGGCTCCGTTGTCGGTGACGGTGATCGATTCGTCGGCGTTGATGATGAGATTGATCTCGGTGCAGCGACCGGCCATGGCCTCGTCGACGGCGTTGTCGACGGTTTCGTAGACCAGGTGATGCAAGCCGCGCTGCGTGGTGTCGCCGATGTACATCGCCGGTCGCTTGCGGACGGCAGCGAGGCCTTCGAGCACCTTGATGGATTGTTCGTTGTACGCCGAGGCGCCCGCGGCCGCGGAGGCGGGATCGGCCGAAGCGTTGGTTTTCTCGTCCATGAACGTTGCTCACATCGTGCGGGAAAGGCCGCCGGTTGACAGGGCAAAAACCGGGCAGAAATCAGACCCGCCATTGTATCCGATCGGGGTTCGGCGGACCAGTGGCCGATTGACCTTCAAGCCGGTCCCCGGGCGGAGCGGAGGGCTGGACAGCCGGCCTTTCATTCGAGGACTTGCTCAGGGCCGGCCCGGGCCTTGGCGGCGGCAGGCGCCTGATCCGACGCGGGACGGAATGACTTTGGCCTCGCGGTTCGGTAGGCTGATGGCATGAAAGCCGCCTTGCTGGCTGACGGTGCATGGATCAATGAGGAAGCGAACACGTTTCGCTACCTGGCGGTGGGCTTGACCGATGAGCAGGTGCACGTGGTGCCGGTGACGCCGGTGGGCGTGGAGCGTCCGCGGCTGTCGCTGATCACCGAGCGGGTGTTCTACCGCTCGCCGAAGGTGAACTGGTGGCGCCGGGCGCCGCGGCGTCTGGCCGAACAGTTGCGCGAAAGACAGGTCGACCTGGTCCACGCCATGGACGGATCGATCTATCCGCTGGCGCGGGTGCTGGGGTCGCAGTTGGGGGTTCCGGTGGTCTGTTCGTGTTGGTCGTCGGCGGAGCTGATCCGCATCGGGTCGCAGGGCCACGATGTGTCCACGGTGTTCATCCTGCCCACACCGGCGCTGGCCCGACGGGCACGGGAACTGCTCGGCGAACGCACGACCATTGAGCAGGTCCACCCCGGGGTGCTGGGGGTTTCCGATGAACCGGCCGAACCGCTGACCGATCCGGCCGAGGCGCTGTGTTGCCTGGTGATCGGCGATGGCAAGGTGGACGTGGACTACCTGGCGCTGCTGCGCGGGGTGACGATGGTGCGTTCGCGGATGCCGCAGCTTCAACTGCTGCTGTACGCCATGGGTGGCGATCACCATCGGCTGTGGCAGGCGGCCAGTCGGCTGGATCTGCTCGGTCACGTGAGTTTGGTGGATTCGGCGCCGCAGACGCGGCAGTTGCTGGTGCAGGCCGATGCCTTGATGGTGCCCCAACCGCTGGGCGCGGTGCGGACGGTGGTGTTGGAGGCGATGGCGACGAAGCGCCCGGTGATCGCCGCGACCGACCCGGCCCTGGATTACCTGTTGGAAGGAAAAACGGCGCGCCTGCTCGCCGAACCCACGGCCGACCGCTGGGCGGATTACTTGGCCCAACTGGTCGAGATGCCGCGGGCGTTCCGGTCGCTCGGCCAAAGCGCCGCGGAATATGTCACCGGCCATCACCAGGCGTCGGCATGCGTGGGGCGCATCCTCGACATCTACCGCCAGGGGACCGGCGAACCGCTGCCTTTCGAGAATCCCGACGAATCCGCCAGCGGCGAGTCCTAGCCATGCAGGTCACCCGAACCATCGACGAAACACGCGCCGCGCGGGCGGCGTTGGGCCGACTGGCCTTCGTGCCCACCATGGGCGCGATGCACGAAGGGCATCGATCGCTGATCCGTCGGGCGAAGGAACTGGCCCACCGCGTGGCCGTGTCAATCTTCATCAACCCCACGCAGTTCAACGACCCGGGCGACCTGGAAACCTATCCCCGTCCGATCGAAGAGGACCTGGAGCAGTGCCGGGCCCTGGGCGTGGACCTGGTGTTCAACCCGACCGCGGAGACGATGTATCCCCCCGACGAGCCCCAGATGACCATCGACGTTCCCGCGCTGACGGGAATGCTGGAAGGGGCGCATCGGCCGGGACATTTCGTGGGGGTGTGCCGGATCTGCATGAAGCTGTTCAACATCGTTCAGCCGCGGTGGGCGTGCTTCGGACAGAAGGACTACCAGCAGTTGAAGGTGGTCGAGGCGATGGTCGCCGCGGGATGTCTGCCGATGCGCATCGTCGCCTGTCCGACCGTGCGCGCCGAAGACGGACTGGCGCTGAGCAGCCGCAACGCGCACCTGTCGGCCCATGATCGGACCCATGCGCTCGGCCTGCGCAAGGCGCTGATCGAGGCAAAGCGCCTCATCGCCGACGGCCAGACCGAACCCGCGGCGGTCGAACACGCCATGAGGCAGGTCATCGAAGCCCACCGGGGCGAGGTCGACTACACCGCCGTGCGCGATCCGCGAACGCTGGGCGAACTGGACATCATCAATCCCGACGTCGAAGGGGCGGTGTGCCTGGTGGCGGCGAAAGTCGGCGGCGTGCGGCTGATTGACAACACGGTCGTCGGCGACCGGTAGCGTCCACGAAAAAGGGCGCCCCGAAGGACGCCCGACTTCCACAAACCTCAAGCCCCAGGCCACCGCCTACTTGATCGGCACTTCCTTGCCCTTGTTCTTCGCCGATTCGTAGATCGCGTCGATCATCTTCTGGATCATCAGGCCGTGCTCGATGGGGCTCTTGTCCTCGGCGCCCTTGCGGCAGGCGTCGACGAAGTTCTGCATTTTGACTTCCCACATGTCGTTCTTGGGAAGCCAGGCGGGGGTGGCGTTGACCATGGTGCCGTCCTTGTCGTAGTACAAGGCCGGTGGGGCCTTGGTCGCCCCGCCCTTGGTGCCGCGCAGCTCGAACTTCATGCCCTCGGCTTCGGGGCTGGGATGGCCGGCGAACATGGCCTCGACCTGCATGACCGCGCCATTCTCGAAGCGGATGTGGCCGACGCAAAGATCTTCCACGTCGTAGGTCTTGTAGTCCCAGTTGGGCCACATGCTCACCACGTCGGACTTCTTGTGGCCCATGTAGGTCCAGGTCATCCCCATGGCGCCGACGGGCTTGGGCGAACCCATGGTGTAGTGGGTCATTTCCATGGCGTGGACGCCGATGTCGATCATCGGCCCGCCGCCCTGCATTTTCTTCTGCCCGAACACGCCCCAGTTGGGGATGCCGCGGCGCCGCACGGCGTGGACCTTGGCCACCAGCACCTCGCCCAGCGTGCCGGCGTCGACGGCTCGCTTGATCATCTGCGTGGCCGGCTCGAAGCGGTGCTGGAACGCGATCGTGCACACCAGACCCTTCTTCCGCGCCAGGTTGGTCATCGCCTGGCCTTCCCGGGCGTTCATGGCGATCGGCTTCTCGACCAGCACGTGCATCCCGGCGTTCAATGCGTCGAGCGTCGGCTGGTAGTGCAGGAAGTTCGGCGTGCAGATGCTCACCGCGTCAAGCTGCACGTTGGCCAGCATCTCGTTCCAGTCCTTGTACAACTCGCTCACGTCGTACTCATCGCGCATCTTCTGGAGATTGTCGTCAACCACATCGGTCGCGGCGACGATCTGAACGCCTTCGATCTTCTTGAACTCCATCGCGTGCTTGCGGGCGATGCCGCCCGACCCGATGAACCCCAGACGCAGTGTCTTCTTCGCCTTCGCCTTGCGGGCGCGGGATGCGGTCTTCTTCTTGGCCATGAAATGAACCTCTCGATTGCTTGGAATGGAAAAACAGCGGTCAGGGTTAGCGGGGCATTCTCCGGACCCACGGGTCCATTTGCAAGTGTCCGGCAGGCGGAATGCGGCAAAATGGCGGAAATTCTCGCCGTTGCGCGCAGGCCGACGCGCCTGGCGCCCGTTCGAAGGGACAAGCGTTCGGCGTCAGCGACATGACGGGAGTTCGCGAAACCCTTCGGATACGGGCCGAAAACGCGACGGCCCGCCGGGATGTCGGCGGGCCATCATCTGCGCGATACGTTTTGCTCCCAGGAGCACAAGTGGGCGATACTGGACTCGAACCAGTGACCTTGCGGGTGTGATCCGCACGCTCTAGCCAACTGAGCTAATCGCCCGGCTGAGGCGGCGTCCCAGGGACGGCCTGCGGCAGGCTGGGAGGGAAACTGCCCGCGCACTGCCAAGGGCCGAAGTCTACCAAGCTCATCTCAGTGTGCCAAGTCCTTCGCTGCGGCCGACTCGGGAGCTGGAGTGGGCAGCGATGGCCGCGATCCGCAGGGGAGCGCTTCGACACCGCGCTCGCCTACGGCTGGCGGCTAAACTTCCCGCCGAAGTGATCTTCCCTCCCCGGGTGGCGTCATGGGCCGTTGTGCTTCAAGGAATACAACTTCCATTCCCGCAGCCCGCGCCGGCGCGGGTTGTCGTTTGGTGGGGCGCGGGCGTGACGATCGCTCGCCCCGGCAGCGTCCGGCGGCGCTGGCCGGATCAAATCATCGGCCCGGCGGCTTGACGTGCAGCGACATCGAGAACCCCATGGTCCCGTGGCCGTTCTCGACGCGGTAGAGCACCTCGTTGACGCCCTTTCTGAAGTGAACCTTCCGATAGCCTTCGCCGATCCGCCATGCCTTGAGGTGATCGGCGCTGGCCCAGACCTTGTGACCGTTGATCCAGATGTCGGACCGGTCGTCGGAGCCTACGGCGACCCACAAATCGGCCGCCTGCTCGAAGGACAGTTGGGTGTAGGCGTACCAGATGCTGTAGGGCACACCATCGTCGGGCATGACCATCGGCTTGTCGGACTGGTGGAACTTCCACCGCACGGGCTTGCCGCCGGCGCCGATGTAGACCGCATCGAGGTCGATGACGGTTTCGGGGGGGAACTGTCGGTGGATATTGCGGCGGTCGGGGTTGGGGAACGGACCGACGATGTACCAACTGTCCACGTACAGCCACTCGACGTTCGGGCCGATGCGGGTGAGGCGTCGTCCGGGCTTGACCTTGTGATGATCGACGTTGATCTGGGGGTGCGGCACATTGCGGACGATCTCGACGAGTTTGAACTTGTCGTCGGGTTCAATTTCTTGGGTGCCGGAATCATCGCCGACCTGCGCGCCGGGAGGCGCGGGTTTGTCGGCATCGTCTGCGGGTTTGTCGCCGGGTTCCCCTGCGCGGCCGGCGGCGCCTTCCTCGGCGGCCGCGGCGTCGGCCTGGGCCATCACGCCGGACAGGTCAACGGATTTGGCGCCGGCGTCTTCGCGGGCGAGATCGGCCAGGTGCTTGGCGCGGGCGAGCTTGGTCTGGGCTTCGGCGATCACGGCGTCGCTGAGCACGCGCCCGGCGGTGGCGCTGCGCTCGCGCACGGTCTGGAGCATGGCTTCGGCGGCGGCGGCCATCGATTCGACCTCGCGCCCGGCGCGTCTGACATCCTGCTTGAGTTGTCGCAACTGGCCGGCCGTGCGCACGGGCTTGTTCGAGCGGATCAGTTCACTCGCTTCGGGACGCACGGTCAGCGGCACGTCGACCTGACGCCGTGCTTCGGACAGGGACGTTTCCTGCAGCAGGGCCAGGTCGGTCGCACGCACCTCGCGGTAGTGTTCGGTGATTTCGAATTCCGTCTTGCGGGCCTGCCCGTAGAGGTCGGCCAGGGACATCTCGCGGGCATCGGCGGGGGGCGGGTCAGCCGAGGCGGTGGTCGGTTCGCCGGCATGGGCGTTGGCGATGGCGTGTTCGAGTTGCTCGCGGGCTTCGGCCTGACGCCGCCGGGCCAGGGCCTGGGCTTCGCCGGCTTCGGATAGACGCCGGCCCATCCGCTGCTGACGCTCGGCGATCAGCTTCGGCAACGGTTCGGCCGCCTCGCGCAGCCCATCGATCTTCTGTTGCGTTGCGGCCAGCTTCTCCTGGGCATCGGCCCATTGCTTCTGCTCGCGTTCGAGCTGCTTCTGTTCGCCTTCGAGGCGGTGCTGAAGCGATTTGACGCGGCCCTCGGCATTCTTCGAATCACGCTCGGCATGGCTCTTGTCGCGGATGGCCTGCTGGTGTTCGCTGCGGGCGAGGCGTTCGCGCTGCTGGGCGGCTTGACGCTCCTCGCCCGAGGTCCGCGAGACTTTCTTGCGGGCATCTTCGTAGGCTTGTTTCTTCTGCTCGGCATCTTTCCGGGCCTGTTCGGCGCGGGCCTGGGCCTCGGCGAGCTTCTCGCGAGCGTCGGCCAGTTCCTGCTCGCGCTGGTCGACGAAATCCTGGGCCTTGTCGACGCCCTCGCGGCGGCGGTCGACGTCATGCTGCCGGGCGGCGAGTTCCCGATCAGTGATGTTCTGGATCTGCTCGTGAACCTGGTGGAGTTGATTGCGGAGGCGGTCGGCGTCGCGCTGGGCTTCCCGGGCCGCTTCCATGGTCAACTGGGCCTTGGCCTGTCGCGCCGCGGCGTCAAGTTGGGCCTGCCTCGCCTCACGGTACGCTTCATCGGTCTGGGCCAGTTGGTTGAGCGCTTCGCGCTGGGCAAGCTCGGCTTCGGTCTGTTTCTGCGAAGCCTGGTCCAGTTCCCCCCTCGCTTCGTCCGCGTTGGACGCTTGTTCTGCCTGTGCCTGCTTCTCGGCGGCTTCGGCCTGGGCTTCGAGCGCTTCATCCATGGATGCCAGCGCCTTGGTCAGGGCATCGGCTTCGGGTTGCCGCTGTTCCTCGGTCAGCAACTGCTCCTGTTCTTCGCGCATCTGCTCCATCTGCTCGCGCATCTGCTCCAGGGCTTCGAGATCTTCGAGCAGTTGCTCTTTCTGAACCTGCTCGATGATTTCGGCGACGCGCTCGACCTGGTCGGCGGCCATCTCCACCGCCGCGGGCTCGGGCGGCTCGGGTTCGAGGAGCACCTGGCGGATCGGCGTGAAGAATATCAGCACCGCGATCGCCACCAAATGCAGGGCGATGGACAGAAAATACCACCGCGTGCGGTACTCGGGGATCGGCGGGCTAGCGTTGTTTCGGTTCGGCGGTGTGGAATCCGACATCGGTCAAACCCTCAAAGGTGCACAACTCCACGACACGAACGACATACTCAAACGGGGTGCGGCGATCGACGTCGAGGCGCACTTCCTGTTCGGGATCTTCGGCGGCCCGGCGGCGGAGCGTCTCGTGCAGCACGGTATTGGTCGCCGGCTGGCCGTTGACGTAAACTTTGCCCAGCGCGTCGATGCCCACGACGAGGCGGTCTTCATCGAGCGACACCTGCAGCGCCGCGTCGGAATATGGCAGTTCCAGCGGCAATTCCGGTTCGATCTTCTTCAGGGTCGTCGCCACCAGAAAGAAAATCAGCAGCAGGAACACGCAGTCGATCAGCGGCGCCATCTGAACTTCGATACGATCGTCTTCTTCGTGGTTGATCTGCATGGGGCGAATCTCCAGTCGGGCGGGCGATTCAGGCGTTGCCGGACGGCGTGGCGGGCGGCGGAGGCGTCTGGGCCTCACGGTGCACCGGCGTGGTCTGCTGGCCGAACAGGAACCATCGCGCCATCAGATCGCTGGCCTGCTCTTCAAGCATCAACGCGAACATGCTGGTGCGGGTCTTGAAGAAGTGGTACAGGGCCAGGGCGGGCACGGCGATTGCCAGACCCGCGCCCGTGGTGATCAGGGCCTTGGAAATATCGGCGCCCAGCAGCGACGCGTCGCCCAGCGATCCGGCGGCGGCCACCTTGTCAAAGGCCCCGATCATGCCGATCACCGTGCCCAGCAGGCCGAGCAACGGCCCAATGGTCGCCACCACCGCCAAAGCGTAGGCGCGTTGGGTGTGGCTCTTCAGGCCGCGGGCGGCGAGGTCGGCGGTGACTGTGGCAATGCGGTCGGGGTCTTCCGTGCGATGGGCCGCCATCACCGCAATCATCCGGGCGAGAATGCTGTTGTTCTGCCGGCAGAGCTGCTGGAGTTTGTCGAACTGGCCGGCGGACCATAGGCGATCGGCCTGTGGGGCGAAGCCGGCCGGCACGATCACCCCCCGCCGCAGATTCACCGCGCGCTCGATCGTATACGCCAGGCCGAAGATCGACAGGCCCACCAGGAAAATCATCGTGATGCCACCCTGCCTGAGTTTCAGCAACAGGGCCATGCCCGTGGTGACTTCCGGATCTGCTTCGGCGGGTTGATCGAGTTCGCCCGGAACGCCGGCGCCAGGCTCCGTGGCTTCGGCGGCCGCCTCGTCGGCCGGCGGCTCGGCGGGCGATTGGGCGGAAAGCTGTGTCACGGCGACCGCGACGATCAGCGTCAGGGCGACTACCATCCCGTAACGTAAGTGCTGCATGGAAAATCTCCTGTGTGCTTGCCTATCGTGACGGCTAAACCAAGGCCGACATGACAATCATCCTCGCGTTTTCGCAAAAAGTTGCAACCAGGCCGCAGCCTTCGCCGGCCAGCGGTTGCTCGTGGGGAGGGGGCATCCTGCGGGGGCCGTGCGCCCGTCGCGACGTCTGCCCTGTTCGTCTCAAAGCGCCGGAGCTTCCGACCATGGCGCTGCACGTGTTGACCGCACGCCGAGTTTCGATCCGAGGTCAATCACGATCGCGTAGCGCCGTGGCGGGTTCAGTTCGCCACGGTTGCTTTGAGAATCCGCGGCGGGTCGGCGGGCGTGCCTTCTCGCGGATTGGCCAGCTTTGTCGCGGCGATCTTGTCGACGATTTCGATGCCGTCGATCACCTTACCGAAAGCGGTGTATTCGCCGTCGAGGTGGTGGCAGTGCTCGCGTCCGAGGCAGACGAAAAACTGCGAACCGGCCGAGTTCGGATCGGCGCTGCGGGCCATGGACAGCACGCCCTTCTCGTGGGGCCGATCGTTGAATTCAGCTTCGACGTTCCAGCCCGGTCCGCCGGTGCCGTCGCCGCGCGGGCATCCGCCCTGGATCACGAACCCGGGAATGATGCGGTGGAAGGTCAGGCCGTCGTAGAACCCCTCAGCGGCGAGCTTCTTGAAGTTCTCCGTGTGCCTGGGGGCCACGTCGGGCCACAGCTCCACGGTGACAGCGCCTTCGGAGGTTTCGAGGTGCACTTGCGGGTTGGTGGTTTCGGTCATGGGGAATCCTCGTTTGGAAGCATTTCGGGGGTGACGTTCAAAAGCCATGGTAGCCCAGGGGGCATACGCAAGTCCAGCCGGGGCAATCACGTAGGCGCACAGGCTGACCGGCGGATTGCCGGGCTGGCTATAAGTCGCAGATTTATTAGGGAAAACTCTAATTCCTCCCTTGACAATGCCGATCTAAATGGCAAAATATAGCTCATCGTCCGGTTATCAAAGCGTTAGCCGGGCGTGCCGGAAGCCGGCCCTGAAATCGATCACCACCACCCCCCCTGGCCCCTCGGCTGTTCTACGCCGAGGGGTTATTTTTACCCCGCCTCTTGGCCTTCAACCGCCCGCGGGGTATCGTCAGGCCATGGACCGAGCCACCATTGTTCGCGGCCGGATCACCCCGGGCATGAGCTTCCAGGAGAAGGTCTGGGCGCTGACGGCCCGCGTTCCCGCGGGCCAGGTGACGACCTATGGTCACATCGCCCGGCGACTGAACAGCCGCGCATTTCGCGCCGTCGGCGCGGCGCTTCGCCGCAACCCCTACGCCCCCGACGTGCCGTGCCACCGCGTGGTGGGAGCGGAGGGTCGGCTGACCGGGTTCGCCGCCGGCTTGCCCGCCAAGCGCCGGCTGCTGCGCGCCGAACAGGTGCCGGTGAACGGCGACCGCGTCGATCTGAATCTCTGCCTGTTCGAACCGTGATGGTATGATGGCCGCATGGCCCCTTCGACCAGCCGCGGAAACACCGTATCGTTCGGCACGGTCATGCGGGGGATCCTCGCGCTGGTGGTGACCGGCGCCCTGGTCATGGTGGTGTGGCAGCAGGTCGAACAGCGCCGGATGGCCAACGAGTACAACCGCATCATTGCCGACCTGGTCAATCAGATGGAATACGAGCGAGGCTACCGGGCGCTGTGCGATCTGCGCCGGCGGGTGGACGGTTCGATGGCACGGCGCATCGAGGGTGACATGGCACTTTGCGCCAAGGCGATTGCCGACGATCCGACGAAGGCGCTGGCCGAATCGGCCGCGTGGTATCGCCGGGCGTACGAAGCCGACCCGACCAGCCTGAACGATCGGCAGAAGCGAGAAATGCGACTCGGCGAGGGCGTGAACGCCAAGGCGGTGGGCCGGTGAGCGCTGCGGCGCATTTTGACGTCGACCTGCTGCACGCGCTGCTCGGCGCCGATGGACCGCAGACCGTCCACGCCCTGGCGCGGGCGACGGGGCTCGACGCATTGGTGGTTTGGCCGAAGCTCGATCAACTGCGCCGGGCCGGCTGCGAGATCGCCAGCCATCCTCAACACGGCGTATGCCTGGTCCGCGCAGGCCTGGAATGCTGGGCCGACTACCTTGAACATCGCCGCCCCGATTCGATCGGCCGACGGGCGCTGGTCTACCGCCAGACCACCAGCACGCAGGATCTGGCCCATCAACTGGTTCAGGGGGCGGCCGATCCGACTTCGCTGGACGGGCGGGTGGTGGTGGCCGATCATCAGACCGCCGGGCGCGGTCGGCTTGGCCGGGCGTGGTTCGCCGAGCCGGGCACGAGCCTGCTGTTCACCGCCGTCGTCCGTCGGCGCGACCACAGTGTCGATCACCTGATGCTCGCCGCGTGTGAGGCCGTCGCCGTGGCCGTCGATCGGGTCTGCGGTCGGGTGACGCAAGTGCGCTGGCCGAATGACATTCTTCTCGGGCGGGCCAAGGTCGCCGGCATTCTGCTTCAGGTCGTCAACGGGTCGGCCCTGGTGGGCGTGGGGATCAACGTCTCGGCGGACCCGCCGAAGTTGACGGCGCGAGCAGGCCTGCCCGCGACGAGTCTGGCCGCGCACGGTTGCACGGTCGATCGGCTGGTGCTGCTCGATGTGTTGTGCGAAACGCTCGATCGCGCCCTGTGGCGCACCGGTTCGGCTGCGCTGGCCGAGGCCTGGCGAAGCCGGTCGACGCTGCGCCAGCAGCGGGTCACCGTCGACATCGGCGGCAGGCGCCTGGTGGGCCGGGTGATCGACGTCGATCCCGAACACGGGTTGCTGTTGCAGGTGGAGCGAGGCCCGGTCGTCACGCTTCCGGCAGCCACCACCAGTCTGATTCACGAACCGGGATGCGCCCGGGACGATTTGATTTGACCGTCGCGCGGGGCCGTTCGATAATCCTCCGATGGCCCGTCGCATTGTCAACTGCGCATCGCGCCGCGAAACCGAAAAGGCGGTCGGCGAAGCGACCGATGTCCTGCGCCGCGGGGGGTTGGTCGTCTTTCCCACCGAGACGGTCTACGGCGTGGCGGCCACCGTCGCCAGCGCTGGGGGCATCAACCGCCTGCGCGCCCTGAAAGACCGTCCACCCGACAAGCCATTTTCCGTTCATCTGCCCGGCCCCGAGGCCGTCGAGCGTTACGTGGATCTGGACGCCCAGCCGGTCCTGCGGCGACTGGTCGCCAAGACCATGCCCGGCCCGATCACGGTCGTGGTCGACGTGGCCGACGCAGTGATCGAGCGGAAGATCGCCGACATGGGCCTGCCCGCCGACGCGCGGTCGCTGCTGTACCACGGCAACACGATCGGCCTGCGCTGCCCGGATCATCCGGTCGCCGAGGCGTTTCTGGGCGCGGCGGATCTGCCCGTGGTGGCCAGCAGCGCCAACCGTGCCGGCAAGCGCGAACCGCACGACGTCCGTGCCGCCGCCAGGGCGATCGGCGACGAGGTGGACCTCATCCTCGATGGTGGAACCTGCCGTCACGCCCAGCCCTCCACCGTGGTGCGCGTGGCGGGGGATGCGATCGAGGTGCTTCGCAAAGGCGTGTACGATCAACGGTATCTGTCGAAGCGGCTCCGCCGGGCGGTTTTGTTTGTCTGCAGCGGCAACACCTGCCGGTCGCCCATGGCGAAGATGATCGCCGAAGCCCGTCTGGCCAAGCGGCTCGGGGTCAAGCCCGACCAACTCGGTCAATGCGGCTGGGACGTGTGGTCGGCCGGCATCCATGCCCCGTCCGGTGCCCCGGCCACGCCCGAAGCCGTTGAAGCGGTCCGTCGCATGGACATCGAACCGACCGGGCACTGTTCGCGCCCGGTGACCCTGGAGATGCTTCGCCAGGCCGAGGTGATATACTGCATGACCCGCGGGCACCGACAGGCGGTCGCGAGCCTGCTGCCCGGCGCCGGTGATCGGGCGGTGTTGCTCGATGAAGCCGGCGACATTGAAGACCCCATCGGCGCATCGGCCGGCGGATACGAACGCTGCGCCCGTCGCATCGCCCAGGCGATTGATCGTCGGTTCGACGAGTTGGGCGTGCCCGCCGACGGGCGGCACGACGCCAGGCGTTCGGCAAGGAGAAGTATTCGGTGAAGATCGCCGTCAGTTCAGATCATCGCGGCGTCCGCGTGTACGACACGCTGGTCGAGACCCTCAAGCAGCGCGGCCACCAGATCGTTCCCGCCCGGACCTGCAACAGCAATAGCTGCGACTATCCCGACATGGCCTACGACGCCTGCGGCAAGGTGGCCAGCGGCCAGGCGGACCGGGCCATTCTCATCTGCGGAGCGGGCATCGGCATGTCGATTGCGGCGAACAAGATCAAGGGCATTCGCGCTGCGCTGGTGCACGATGACATCGGCGCCGCGCTCAGCCGCAGCCATAACAACGCCAACGTCCTGTGCCTGTCGGCCGAGATGCTGGGCGACCGCCTGCTTTTCGACGTTGTCGACATCTGGCTGAAGACCGAGTTCGAAGGCGGCCGCCACCAGCGGCGGGTGAACAAGATCGCCGCCCTCGAACGCGGCGAAGACCCCGCGGCCATGGGCGAGTAGCCCTTTTCACCCGCCGGGGACGGTGCGGGCCTCGTGCCGCAGTTGCCCGCAGGCGGCGGCGATGTCGCGGCCGCGGCTGGCGCGGAGGTGGACGTTGGCCTTCGCTTCACGCAGCGTCTGCTGAAACCGCCGCACATCGTCATCGCTCGGACGGCGGTAGGGCAGGCCGGCCACCTCGTTGTAGCGGATCAGGTTGATGTTCGATCGCAACCGCGCCGCGACGTCGGCCAGTTGCCGCGCGTGCGTCGGCCGATCGTTCACCCCGCCCAGCAGAATGTACTCCAGCGTCACTTCGCGCCCGGTGCGGGCGAAGTAGTACCGTCCGGCGTCGATGAGGCTGTCGATGCGGGTGCGCCGGGCCCAGGGGATCAGTTCCCGCCGCAGGGGGTCGCTCGGCGCGTGCAGGCTGATCGCCAGGGTCACGGGCAACCGCAGATCGGCCAGGCGTCGTATCGGCGCCGGCAGGCCCACGGTACTCACCGTGATGCGCCGCGCCGAGAGACCAAACGCCCAGTCCGCCGTCAGCCGCCGCAGCGCACCGGCGGTCGCCCGGAAGTTGGCCAGCGGTTCGCCCATGCCCATGAACACCACATGGGTGATCTGCGAGCGTGAATCTGCGATCTTCGATCGCGATGCGTTCGATGGCGCGTCAGGTGGATCGCCCAGGGCATTCAGATGGAACACCTGCTCGACGATCTGGCCGGCGGTGAGGTTGGCTTCCAGACCGCCGAGGCCCGAGGCGCAGAAGCGGCAGCCGACCGGGCAGCCGACCTGCGTGCTGATGCAAGCGGTGCGGCGCGGCTTGCCGGATTCGTGCGATGCGGCGGGAATCATCACGCACTCGGAACTGGGAACCGGCGAATCGGTCGTCGCGCTCGGGGGGGGCCAGCTCACGAGCAGTTTCTCAGTGCCGTCGGTCGCCTGCTGACGTCGCACCACCCGGCCGCGGGTGAAATCGATCGTTTCGGCCAGCCGTTCGCGGTCCGCCTTGGAGAGATTGGTCATCTCCCGGGGGTCGGCCGTGTGCTTGCGATACACCCAGTCGATGACTTGTTCGGCGCGGAACCCCGCCATTCCCAGGTCCGCGATCCGCGAACGCAGGGCATCAGGATCCAGATCGAAGACATGAGGGCGATCCGTCATTGGGTCCAACCCCATGAACACAGAGGCGTCGAAGGCAGATTCGGCTGGATGCTCTGCGCCTGGGCGCCTCTGCGGTTTACGTTCAACTTACGGAGCGGCGGTTTCGCGGAGCACGCGCAGGCTGCGGGGCAGCTCGAACTCCATGTTCTCATCGGTGGTGTGATGCTCGGCGACCTCGGCCCCGTGGCGCTGCATGAGGTGTCTGATGATCTCGGCCACCAGGTGCTCCGGGGCCGAGGCGCCGGCGGTAATCAGCAGTGTTTCCACGTTGTCCAGCCAGCCGTCCTCGATTTCGCTCACATCGTCGACCAGGTAGGCCGCGGTGCCGCTGTGCTCGGCGATTTCGGTCAGGCGCAGCGAATTGGAGCTGTTTTTCGATCCGACCACCAGCACCAGGTCCGCATCGCGGGCCAGCAGACGAATTGCGTGCTGGCGGTTGGTGGTGGCGTAGCAGATGTCTTCCGACGGCGGCTGCTTGACGTTGGGAAAACGCCTCTCGATCGCGCCGATGATGGCACTGGCATCGTCCATGCTCAGTGTGGTCTGGGTGATGTAGGCGACTTTCTCCTCCGGGCGGAACGGAAGCCGCTCCACGTCCTCGGGTGATTCGACGATGGTGATCGACCCCGGCGCTTCGCCGACGGTGCCTTCGACCTCATCGTGTCCGGCGTGGCCGATCAGCAGAATCTTGTAGCCCTGCCGGGCGTAGCGGATCGCCTCCATGTGGACCTTGGTCACCAGTGGGCAGGTGGCGTCGATCAGGGTGCAGCCGCGTTCCTTGGCCGCGTCGCGCACCTCCGGGCTCACGCCGTGCGCACTGAAGATGATGGTCGCCTTCGGCGGTACCTCGTCGATGCTGTCGATGAAGATGACGCCTTTGCGGATGAAGTCGGCCACCACGTGGCGGTTGTGTACGATTTCGTGGTAGACGTACAGCGGCGCCCCGACGAGCTTCAGCGCCTCTTTGACGGTATCGATCGCCATAATCACGCCGGCGCAGAACCCGCGCGGATTGGCCAGAAGAATCTTCATTTCATGCGGCTCCTGAGCGTTGGGTCGCGGTCAGTATAGCGGCCGGTCGGCGGGGCGGACAAAGGGGCCTTCGACGCCGCGCGCCGCTGTGCGTTATACTCTGTCGATTCGACGAAGGTTCGCTCCTTCACCTCCCAACAGGGCGATCGATGGCTTCGGCGGTGCTGGCACAACTCGAACGTTTTGGTCCAGATCGCTGCGAGCAGCTCGACTATCCCCTCGCCGCCGCCTACACCCGCGAATTGGTCCAGAGCCAGTACGAGAACTTCACCGTGGTCAGTTGGCTTCTACCGGCGGAACTGCGCCCGCATTTCGCCGCGCTGTACGCCTTCTGCCGTTGGGCGGATGACCTGGGCGATGAGACCGGCGACCCGGCGCGCTCGGTCGAGCTGCTCCAATGGTGGCGGCGCGAGTTGGCGTTGTGCTACGACGATCGGCCTCGCCACCCCGTGTTCGTCGCCCTGCGGCCGACCATCGAGCAATTTGACATTCCCGCCGACCCGTTCGGCCATCTGATCGACGCCTTCGAGCAGGACCAGCGCATCACGCGCTACCAGACGTGGGGCCAGGCGGTCGACTACTGCCGGCGGAGCGCCAATCCGGTCGGCCGCATCGTGTTGTCCCTGTGCGGCTACCGCGATGCCGAGCGCCATCGCTTCTCCGACGCCACCTGCACCGCGCTGCAACTGGCGAACTTCTGGCAGGACGTGCGGCGCGACATCCTCGAGCGCGACCGCCTCTACGCGCCCGCCGAAATACTGGCGTCCCACGGCCTGGCGCACGACGACCTGATCGCGGCGGCGAGAGGCGAGCGGCCGTTAAACAAACAGCAGCGTGCAGGCTATCGCGCTGTGTGGCGGGAACTGGTCGACCGGACCTGGCCTCTGTTCGTCGAAGGACGCAAGTTATGGCCGACGCTGGGGCGGCGGGTGCGACCGAGCGTGCAGCTTTTCACGCTGGGCGGCGAGGCGGTGCTGCGGAAGATTGAGAAGATCGATTACAACACGCTCGAACACCGACCGGCACTCGGCAAAGCGACGAAGTTGCGGTTGATGATGCGGGCGTTGGCGGGCAAGTTGGTCGGCCTGGGCGCGACGCGCGGAGGTGCGGGCCGATGAACGCAGACAACCGTGCCGAGCTTGATCGTTCCTGGCGTCACTGTCACGAGGTGGCGCGCCGCCGGGCGCGGAATTTCTACTACGGCATGCGCCTGACGCCCGAGCCGAAGCGATCGGCGATGTATGCCGTGTATGCCTGGATGCGCCGGGCGGACGATCTGGCCGATGAAGCGGGCGACGCGGAAGCGAAGGTCGCGGCCATCGAACGTTTCCGCGCCGAGACGACCGGGGTCCTGGACGATCCATCGTCTTTGCCGGTCGGAGCGATCTGGCCGGCGGTATGCCAGACCGTGCATCGCCACGACATTCCGTGCGACTACCTGCACGCGATGCTCGACGGGCAGATTCTCGATCAGCGCCAGACGCGCTACCGAACGTTCGACGAGTTGTACGACTATTGCTACAAGGTCGCCTCGGTGGTGGGGCTGACGTGTCTGTCGGTGTGGGGCTACGAAGGCGGCGAGCAGACGCGGAAGCTGGCCGAGTGGCGGGGGGTCGCCTTTCAACTGACCAACATTTTGCGGGACGTGACCGAAGATGCGCAGCGCGACCGGGTCTACCTGCCGGCCGAGCTGTTCAACGTGTTCGAACTGAACCCGGCCATGTTCACGCTGGGCAAGGTGACCGACGACGTGCGGCGGGGTCTGCGGGCGGCAACCGACAAGGCGCTGGATTTCTACCGACGTTCGGCGGCGCTCGATGAACGGGTCCACCCTGACGGCCGGGCGTGCCTGTGGGCAATGACCACCATCTATCGCGGCCTGCTGACGAAGATCGCCCGCGATCCGACAAGGGTGCTCGACGGCAGACGTCTGCGCCTCAGTGCCCCGAGAAAGGTCGCCATCGCCCTGGGCGCGATGCTGCGGCGGTAGGATGAACGTCTTCGGCGATTCAGACGGCCGACAGGAAGAAGACATGAGTCGATCGGCGCTGGTTATGGGCGGCGGGCTGGCGGGAATGGCCGCGGCGCTGCGCCTGGCCGACAGCGGCGTGGACGTCACCCTCATCGAAACCCGCAAACGCCTCGGCGGACGCGCGACCAGCTTCAACGATCCGGCCACCGGGCAGACCCTCGATAACTGTCAGCACGTGCTGCTCAAATGCTGCACGAACCTGATCGACCTGTACGAACGGCTGGGCGTGGCCGACCGCATCGAGTGGCACGACCATCTGCATTTCTTCGATAAGCAGGGCAGGCACGATGTGCTGCGCGCATCGCGCCTGCCGGCCCCGCTGCACCTGTCGCCGGCGATGCTGACCTTCGGCACGTTGAACATGCACGACAAGCTGGCGATCGGCCAGGCGATGTGGCGTATGATCCGCACCGGCCGGGCGAAACGCGCCGGGTTGGATCGTGTGCCGTTCGCCCAATGGCTGCGCGAGCAGGGCCAGACCCGCCGCGTCATGGAGCGGTTCTGGTCGGTCGTGGTCGTCAGCGCCTGCAACCAGACGCCCGACCAACTGAGCACCCACTACGCCGTGCAGGTGTTCCAGGACGGGTTTCTGGCGCATCGCGATGCGTTCGTGATGGGTACGTCGACAGTTCCGCTGGGCGATCTGTACGCCTCGGCCGCCGAGCGCATCGAACAGGCCGGCGGGCGGGTGCTGACCGGCCAGAGCGTGCGCGCGCTGCGTTACGACGACGGCCGCATCACCGGCGTGGCCCTGTCCGGCGATCGCGCGGCGGAGGCGGATGTGTACGTCAGCGCGCTGCCGTTCGATCGCCTGGCCGCGGTGTGCCCGGACGCGCTACTCGACGCCGATGCGCGTCTGCGGCGGATCGGCGAGTTGACGGTCAGCCCGATCCTCGGCGTGCATCTGTGGTTCGACCGTGCCCCGATCGACTGGCCGCACATGATCTTCGTCGATTCACCGCTGCAGTGGGTGTTCAATAAGGGCCCGGACCCCTCGGGCGGCGGACACTACCTCCATGGCGTGATCTCGGCGGCGCGCGAGTGGGTCGACCGGCCGGCCGACGAGACGCTGGCCATGGCGCTGGCCGAACTGGCGCAGTACGAGCCGGCCGCGGCCAGGGCCGAACTGGTGCGTGGTCGGGTCATCAAGGAAAAGCGGGCGACGTTCGCTGCCGCGCCGGGTGTTGACGCGCTGCGTCCGACGGCGCAAGGGGCGGTGGGAAACCTCATTTTGGCCGGCGACTGGTGCGCCACCGGCTGGCCGGCCACGATGGAAGGCGCGGTCCGTAGCGGTTGTGAGGCCGCCGAGACAATCACTGGCCGTCGTTTCCGCCACCCCGACTTGCCCGCCGGCCGGCTGTATCGTCTGCTGTCTGCGGATGGGTGAGCCGAACCGCTCGATATGAACAGGCGGTGGCCCGGCGATCGGTTGAAGCTTGGTCGGGCGGTCTGCCGATACAGGTATCAGTCATGCACACGCTGCAAACGGTCTGGCCGATTATCACGCTGTTGGCGTTTCTCGCGTCGCTGGCGTTCCTGCGCACCCTGGCCATCTTCCGCCAGCGCCAGGTCGAAGCCCACGACGTGGCTCGCGAAGCGGTGCGCATACGCCGCGACTACGAACAGCAGCAAAGGGAAAAGCGCGAGAACCCCCTCGAAGCCTGACGCGCCACGCCGGTGCCGATGACACGGACGCCCCGCATCCGACCGGCCCAATCCGTGAAATCTGCGTCATCCGGGCAAGCGGCTCGAACGGCGGCACGCGCTTCACCGGCCGCCCAGTTCGGCCAGCAACACCGCGTGGGTGCGGCAGCCCTTGCGAAAGTTGTCCAACTCGAACTTCTCGTTGGGTGAATGGATCGCATCGTCGGTGCGACCGAACCCGACCAGCAGCGTGTCAATGCCCAGCACCTGCCGGAACGCGGCCACCACGGGAATGGTTGCCCCTTCGCGCACGAACACCGGCTGTTTGCCGAAGCCGTCGGCCATCGCGCGCTTCGCCGCGCCCAGGTATGGTGAATCGAGCGGAATCACGATCGGCGCAGCCCGGCCGTGCTCGTTGATCTGCCAGCGGCATCCCGGGGGCGTGCGGTCTTCAAGCCACGTGCCGAACAACGCCGCGATCTTTCGCGGGTTCTGGTTCGCGGCCAGGCGGAAGCTCACTTTCGCCCCGGCGAACATGGGTATCACGGTCTTGCCCCCCGCGCCCATGTACCCGCCGTACAGGCCGTTCACATCGCAACTCGGCCGGACCCAGCGGCGCTCCAGCGTTGAGTAGCCCGCCTCGCCATGCAGCGTGTCCACGCCGATCGACTCGGCGAACCGCCCGTCGTCGAAATCAAGCTCGGCCCACATCCGCCGCTCTTCGTCGGTCGGCTCGATCACGTCATCGTAGAACCCGTCCATGTTGATTCGGCGGTCGGCATCGAACAACTGCCCGAGCACCAGCGCCAGTTCCGTGGCCGGATTGGCCATCGTTCCGCCGTACACCCCCGAGTGCAGATCGCGCGAGGGGCCGTGCAACTGAATGTCGTAAAACAGCAGCCCCCGCAAGCCATACGTGATCGCGGGAATGGACTGGTCCGGCGAACTTCCGGGGGTCCAGACCGACGTGTCGCTGACCACCGCGACGTCTGCGGCCAGCAGGTCGCGGTGTTGGGCGAGGAACGAATCCAATCCGACCGAGCCGCACTCCTCGTCGCCTTCAATGACGATGCGCAAATTGGCCGGAAGCTTCTCCCCGGCCAGCCGCCAGGCCCGCACCGCCTCGACGAAGCACATGACCTGTCCCTTGTCGTCCGATGCCCCGCGGGCGTAGATGCGGTTGTCGCGGATCGCCGGGCTGAACGGGGGGCTGAGCCACTTGTCCAGCGGGTCGGGCGGTTGCACGTCATAATGGCCGTAGAACAGCACGGTCGGCGCGTCGGGGCCGGCCTCATCGCTTGTCGCCACCACCGCCGGATGTCCGTCGGTAGCCATGATCCGGGCGTCGAGGTCGAGCCTTTGCAGGCGTTCGGCGAGCCACTCGGCCGCGGCCTGGCAGTGATCGTCGAATGCCGGATCGGTGCTGATCGAGGCGATCGACAGAAACTCGCACAACCGCGCGATCGCTTCGCTGTCGTCGCCGTCAAGTTGTTCGAGAACCTTGTCCATCACGGCGTTCATTCGGTCAGCAGTCGGGCGGCGCCGCTCCGACGCCGGGGTCGCCTGGCGACCGGGTTGTCGGAGGCATCGATCGTCCCTCGCCATGATAGCCGCTTTTGCAGAGTCGCGCCGCGGGTGGTCGATGAACACCACATGCCCACCGCCGGCCAGATGTTGCAGTGGTCCGTGTTCACGCTGCTGTGCGTGGCGGTGGTGATGGTCAACAGCGCCTCGATGTCGACCGGCAGCGAACCGGTGAGCCTGAAGGCGCTGGTGCTCGGCAGGCCGACGATTTACGCGCTGCTGGCGATCGGGGCGATGTGGTTTGCTTCGCACGTGGACCTCCGCCGGGTGTACCGGGCGCGCGGGCTGTTCAATCCCGTGGTGTGGCTGTTGGTGGTGGCGATCGGGTTGTGCGGCGCGGCGCTGGTGCCGGGCTTGAGCGCCGAAATCAACGGCAGCCGGCGGTGGCTGTTTCTCGGTCCGCGGTCGTGGGGACTGACCTTCCAACCCAGCGAACTGGCCAAGTGGGCGCTGGCGATCGCGCTGGCCTGGTGGTGTGCGCGGCATGCCGGCGGCATGAGGCGGTTCTGGCGCGGGGTGGCGCCGGCGCTGGTCGCCATGGCGGTGGTGTGCGGATTGATTATCACGCAGGACCTGGGCACGGCGGCTCTGATCGGCGCGGTGGCCCTGGTGGTGCTGGTCGCCGGCGGCGCGCGGTGGTGGCAGATCGGCCTGACCGTCCTGCCCGCCGCGGGGGCGGTGGCGGGGATGATCATCATCTCGCCGTACCGCCTCAGGCGGCTGTTGGCGTTCATCGATCCGTTCGCGGATCCGCAGGGCATCGGCTATCACCCGATCCAGTCGATGGTCGCCTTCGCCCACGGCTCGACGCCCTGGGGGCTGGGGGCCGGTCCGCAGAACCTCGGCGGTTATCTGCCGGCCGACACGACCGATTTCCTGTTCGCGGTGATCTGCGAGGAAATGGGCCTCGCCGGCGCGGCACTGGTCATCGGGCTGTACCTGGTGTTGCTGTGGGCGGCGATCGCCATCGTCCGCGACTGCCGCCATCCGTTCGGCCGGCTGCTCGGGTTCGCGGTGCTGTTGACGATCGGCTTGCAGGCGGTGATGAACATCGCCGTGGTGACCGTCATGGTGCCGACCAAGGGCATCGCATTGCCGCTTCTGAGCAGTGGCGGGACCGGCTGGGTGATGTGCGCCGCGTCCGTGGGCCTGCTGGCCGCGATCGACCGGATCAACCACCTCGAAGCGGACGAATCGGAACCGGCTACCGAACCGATGGATCCGGCACCACCGGTCGTTTCCATCAGCGCGTCCAGCATCCCCGGGTGAGCTTACGAAGCAGCCGAAGCCGCGAAGATACGGACGGACCAGGGCTGTCCTGGTGACTTTGTGTCATTGGGCCCTTTGTGATTAGATACCGGCGGCCATCATGTCGAACGAGCGAAGCTCCATTCTGTTTGCCGGCGGGGGGACGGGGGGGCATCTGTACCCGGCGATGGCGGTGGCGGAGCGGTTGGCGGAGGCCGATGTTCCGCTGGATGTCGCGTTCGCCTGTTCGGATCGCCCGATCGATGCCCGGATCCTCGGCGAAGCGGGCGTCGACTTCACCCCGCTGCGGGTCATCGGCCTGCCGCGGGTCTTGTGGCGCTGGCCGGGGTTCGTGCGGCGGTACTTCGCTTCCAAACGCACGGCCGTCCGGCTGATCGGCCAACGCCGCGTGGCCTGTGTCGTGGCGTTCGGCGGGTTCGTCAGCGGACCGGTGGTCGGCGCGGCGCACCGGCTGGGCGTACCGACGATTCTGGTCAACCTCGACGCCGTGCCGGGCAAGGCCAACCGTTACTTGGCCCGCAAATGCGATGGGGTTTACTCGGCCTATCCGACCGACGCCCTGGGACCGAACGTGCGCCCAATCGCCGTGCCGCTGCCTCGCCGGTCGGTCAGCGACGCCCAGCCGGTCGAAGCGCGGATGCAACTCGGCCTGGCGCCCGATCGGCCGCTGCTGCTGGTCGTCGGTGGAAGCCAGGGTGCCCGGTCGATCAACCGCACGATGATCGCTTTGCTCGAACGCGACGCATTCCGGCGGGCGCTCGACGACTGGCAGGTCATGCACCTTGCGGGCGCGGAGGACGCCGAAGCGCTTCGCACGGCTTACGCGGCGGCGGACGGGGTTGCGGCGGTGCTGCCGTTCTGCGACCGGATGGGGCTGGCGTGGCGGGCGGCTGAACTGGCGATCAGCCGCGCCGGGGCCAACAGCGTCGCCGAGGTCGCCGCCAATCGAACCCCCACCGTTTTCCTGCCCTATCCCCATCACGCCGACCAGCACCAGAAACACAACGCTCAGCCGCTTGTCGACGCCGGCGGCGCCCTGAGGTTCGACGACACCACCGACCCCCACGCCAACGCCGACCGCTTGCTGAATGAGCTGATGAACCTGATGCACGACGAGGATCGTCGTGCCGCGATGGGCCAACGCTTAGCCGACCGCAGCCCCTCCGACGGCGCCGAGACCCTCGCCGGGGCGATCGGCGAACTGCTCGCGAATGGAGGAACCTGAATCCGCGAAGGATTGAACGAACAGGCGTTCGGAAAACGTCGTAAATAACGAGAGCAATTATTGCGGAATTCGTTTGACCGGTGGGCGCGACGTTAAATAATTACCAGACGGCCGCTACCGCAACGGGAAGTTCAACATGCACGCCCACGCCCAGACATTGAGTGTCCCCCAGGCGGACCGCAAGTATTTCACGGTCGACCAGGCCAACGCCGCCCTCGGCTATGTGTCGCGGGTGGTGGGGGACTTGTGTGCAGCGTACCACCGGGCGGTTCGGCTGCAACGGCGGATGGAATTCCCCATGCCCGAACCCGAGTCCGACGCCCTGCGCGTCGAATATGATCGGATCATCGACCAACTCAACCGCTACGTGGACGAGTTGGGCGAAGTGGGCGTGGCGTTGAAGGATTACGAGGTGGGACTGGTCGACTTTCCCGCCGTGCACGAGGGGCGGGAGGTCTACCTGTGCTGGAAGCTGGGCGAAGGACGCATCGAGGCCTGGCACGAGGTGGATGCGGGCTTCGCGGGTCGGCGAAAGGTCGAAGAACTGGGCGGCGAGTAGAACATCCTCTTGCGACTGGACTTTCCGGCGCCGCGCTATTCGCCCCGCAGCACCTCGCGCTGAATGCGGATGAGTTGGCGGACCCCCCGGCCGGCCAGATCGAGCATCCGGTCCAGTTGCGCGCGGTCGAACACGCCCGCTTCGCCGGTGCCCTGCACTTCCACGAATTGTTTGCGGTGATTCATGACGACGTTCATGTCGACATCCGCGCGGACGTCGAGCGGGTAATCCAGGTCGAGATGGACCTTGCCATCGACCACGCCCACGCTCACCGCGGCGACGGGACCAACGATCGGATCAGCGGCGATCAGCCCGTCACGCCGCGCCGCGCCCACCGCATCGACCAGCGCCACGTAAGCGCCGGTGATCGACGCGGTCCGTGTTCCACCATCGGCGTACAGCACGTCGCAGTCACAGGTGATCTGCACGCCCGGCAGCTTGGTCAGGTCGACCGCGGCGCGGAGACTGCGTCCGATCAGACGCTGAATCTCGGTGGCGCGGCTGTTGGGCCCGCGGCGCTGACGGTCGGGCGTCGAGCCGGGCAGCATGTTGTACTCGGCGGTCACCCAGCCGCGCGGCGGATCGGCGCTGGCCAGCCACGGCGGCAGGTCGGTCGAAATGCTGGCGGTGCACAGCACGCGCGTCTGGCCCATCGTCATCAGCACGCTGCCTGCCGCGGCGGTGGGGTAGTGACGCTCAAGGGTCACCGGCCGAAGCTGATCGGCGCGTCGGGACATGAGGCGGCTCCTTGGCGGATCAATCGAGACGCCCACGATAACATGCCGCCGCCGGCGCGTCATTGCTCCACGTCGTAGCGGGTGTTACAATTTTCGACTCGCCACCGGCCCAGACGCGCGAGTAGCTCAATTGGATAGAGCACCTGACTACGGATCAGGAGGTTGGGGGTTCGAATCCTCCCTCGCGTATTGGCAGGCGACGAACGACTCACCCCAACCCCGCTCGGCGCGGGGTTGGGGTGTTTATCCAAACCGCAGGGGCTCACATCATGCTTCGGTTCAACGGGAAGATTCTCTGCCTCGGCTACGGTTCGGTCGCCCGGTGCACGCTGCCCATTCTCGTCAAGCACATCGACATCCCGCCGGACCACCTCACCGTCATGGACTTCGACGACAAGGCCGGTGAATTGAAGCAGTGGACCGACCGCGGCGTGAACTACGTCCGCGACCGTGTCCGGCCTGAAAATCTCGGCTCGCTGCTCGGTCAACACGTCGGCGAAGGCGATCTGCTGATCGACCTGGCATGGAATATTGACTGCTGTGAGCTTCTCCAGTGGTGCCATGACCACGGCGTGCTGTACATCAACACCTCCGTGGAAGTGTGGGATCCTTACGAAGGGGCTGAGCATCAGCACCCGACCACCCGCACACTCTACCACCGGCACATGAACGTGCGGAAGATGATCGCTGACTGGACGGAGTCCGGGCCCACGGCCGTCGTCGAACACGGCGCCAATCCGGGCTTGATCTCCCATTGGACGAAGCGCGGGCTGATCGACATCGGCGAAAAATGCCTGGCGGACGGCAAGATGACCGGTGAACGGGCCGAGCAGGTGCGCCATCTGATTGACCGCCGCGTGTTCAACGAACTGGCCATGGCGCTGGGCGTGAAGGTGATTCACTGCTCCGAGCGCGATACGCAGATTTCCAACGTGCCCAAGCAGGTCGATGAATTCGTCAACACCTGGAGCATCGAAGGCTTCCGCGAAGAGGGCGCCACCACCGCCGAGATGGGCTGGGGCACGCACGAGAAGCAACTGCCTGATCTCGCTCTCGAACACCCCGAAGGCCCGAGGAACCAGATCTGCCTCGCCCGGATGGGCATGAACACCTGGGTGCGTTCGTGGGTGCCGCATTACACGATCCACGGCATGGTCGTGCGGCACGGTGAAGCGTTCACCATCAGCGACAAACTCACGGTGTGGGAAAAGGGCCAACCGGTCTATCGTCCGACCGTGCACTACGCCTACTGCCCCTGCGACAATGCGATCGTCTCCCTGCAGGAACTGCGCGGTTACGACTACGAGCTTCAGCCCAACCTGCGCATCATGAACGATGAGATCACCCGCGGGGCCGACATCCTCGGCGCCCTGCTCATGGGCCATCCGTTCAAGAGTTGGTGGACCGGCAGCAACCTGTCGATCGACGAATCCCGCCGGCTTGTGCCGCACCAGAACGCCACCACGATGCAGGTGGCGATCAGCGTGGTGGCGGCGGCGATGTGGATGATCGACAACCCGCGCGAAGGTTTCTGCGTGCCCGACGACCTGCCGCACGACAAGGTGCTGGGCGTCGCCGATGCGTACCTCGGCGAGAACCTGTCGATTGCCGCCGACTGGACGCCGCTCGACCATTACCACAGCCACTTCCAGGGCCACAACCGCCCGGATCTCGATACCGACGATCCGTGGCAGTTCCACAACTTTCTCATCCGTTATGATGCGGACTGAGCCCGGAAAGAAGTCTCATGCCTGCCCAAGCTGAATTGAAGAAACTCGCCGCGGCGCACGGTACGCCCTTGTTCGTGGTCGATCATGATGTGCTGCGCCGCAACCTCGCCCAGTTCCGCCGACACCTGCCGCGCGCCCAGCCGTACTACGCCGTCAAGGCCAACAGCGACCCGGCCATCGTCAAAACGCTTTACGAAGCGGGCGCCAGCTTCGACGTGGCCAGTCTCGCCGAGTTCATGACCGTTTACGACTTCATCAAGGGGCTGCCCGCCAAGCAGCGGCAGGACTTCATCTGGGACAAGATCATTTACGCCAATCCGATCAAAAGTCCGGTCACGCTCGCCCAGCTCGATCCGTACAAGCCGTTGATGACCTACGACAACATCGAGGAAATCGCGAAGGTGGCGAAGTTCGCCCCGCACGCCGGCATGGTGCTGCGCATCCGCGTGCCGAACACCGGGTCGATGGTCGAGCTGTCGAGCAAGTTCGGGGCGGGCCCCGGCGAAGCGGTCGACCTGATCGCCGCCAGCGAGAGAGCCGGCCTCACCGTCGAGGGCCTCAGCTTCCACGTCGGCAGCCAGTGCACCAACTTCGAGAACTACATCCAGGCCCTCAACCTCGCCGCCCACATCTTCAATGAAGCCCGCTCGCGCGGGTTCGACAAGATGAACCTGATCGACATCGGCGGCGGATTCCCCGCGCCGTACGACAACGACGTCGAGCCGTTCCGCGTGCTGGCCCGGCGCATCAACACCGAACTCAAGCGGCTGTTTCCCAAAAACATCGAGATCCTCGCCGAACCGGGTCGCTTCATCGTCGCCACCGCCGCCACCGCCGTCGCCCAGGTGCTGGGTCGGGCCGAACGCGAAGGCAAGCGGTGCTACTACATCGACGACGGTGTGTACCACACCTTCAGCGGGATCATTTTCGATCACTGCCAGTATCCCATCAAAGCCTTCAAACGCGGGCCCAGGCGCATCTGTGCCGTGTTCGGCCCGACGTGCGATGCGCTGGATACCCTCAGCCTGTCGGAAAACCTGCCGGACAACCTCAAGCTCGGCGATCTGGTTTACTCGCCGAACATTGGCGCTTATTCCCATGCCTCCAGCACGCACTTCAATGGCTTCCCGCCGGCGAAGGTCGTGCATGTGAATCAGTGACGAGGCTTTGGACCATGGACTTTGTGGCTGGTGAAGGTCTAAAGTCCAAGGTCCAAGGTCCAAGGTCGAGGGGCAGCCCCATGCCCGAACTGCCCGAGGTCGAACACGGCCGAAGCATCGCCGAACGCACGCTCACCGGTCGCCGCATCGTCAGCGTTGCCGCCGCCGATGACCGCATCGTCTACACCGGCATCAGCCCGCGCCGGTTCGCCGCGGCGGTGCGCGGGTGCACCGTGATTGCCGTCCATCGGCGGGGCAAGCACCTGTGGCTGCGGCTCGACCAGCCGCCGCACCCCGTGTTGCACTTCGGCATGACCGGCGCGTTCAGCGTCTACCGCCAGCGCCATGATCGGCCGAAGTTCTGGAAACTCGAGTTGACCACCGACGCCGGCGATCGGTTGTGCATGACCAACAAGCGCCGGCTCGGGCGCATCGGCCTGAAACGCGATCCGCCGAACGAACCGCCGATCAGTCGGCTGGGGTTCGATCCGCTGCTCGATCTGCCTCGGTCGGCGGTGATCGCCACACGGTTGCAGCGCCGCCGGGCCCCGATCAAGGCGGTGCTGCTCGACCAGGCCGTCTTCGCCGGCGTGGGAAACTGGATTGCCGATGAAGTGCTCTACCAGGCCGCCATCGCCCCGCATCGCCCGGCGTGTGAACTGGACAAGGGGGAAGTGGCGAAACTGCGAACCCGGTTGCGCACGGTCATTCGCAAAGCGGTCGAGGTCGATGCCGACAAATCGCGTTTTCCCACCAACTGGCTGTTCCACCATCGCTGGCGCAGGCAGAAGGGCGCGACCACACGCCGGGGCGAACCGATCGTTCACGAGACCATCGCCGGCCGCACCGCCGCCTGGGTTCCGACCGTGCAGCAATGACCAGACAGCCAGGGCGCCAAGGACGCCACGATCCCGTCAGAAGCAACTCGGATAGTTCTGGGCGCCTCGGCGGTTCTGGCGGTTCAATGGTCTGATCGGAGATACCCATGTCCCCCGTTCCCGTCATCACGTTGCTGACTGACTTCGGCCTGACCGATCCGTACGTGGGGATCATGAAGGGAGTGATCGCTTCGCGTTGCGCCGCGGCGCGGGTGATCGACTTGACCCATGACATTCCGCCGCAGCACGTGAATGCCGCGGCCTTCGCCCTTGACAGCGCCTGGCGCTACTTCCCCGCCGGGACGGTGCATGTGGTGGTGGTCGATCCGGGCGTGGGCAGCGACCGCGCCGTGCTGGCGGCCGAGTGCGGCGGGCACCGCTTCGTCGCGCCGGACAACGGGTTGCTGTCGGCGGTGTTCGAGTCGAACGCGCCCGATCGTGTGGTGAACGTCGAAGCGCCGGAGTGGTTCCTCAAACCCCTCAGTCGCACCTTCCACGGGCGCGATGTGTTCGCCCCGGTGGCCGCGGCGCTGGCGATGGGCGTGGCGCTCGGCGACCTGGGCCCGCCTCCGGAAGGTTGGGTTCAACAGCCTGCGGCGGCGAAGGTGCGGGTCACCGACGATGGCGAACTGATCGGGCAGGTGGTGTACATCGACCGTTTCGGCAACGCGGTGACGAACATTCGCGGTACGGCGCTGCCGATCAAACCGCAGGTAACCGCGGCGGGCCGACGGGTCGGTGAACTGGTCGACAGCTACGCCGCGGCGGCCGAAGATGAAGCGCTGACGATCATCGGCTCGACGGGTCGGCTGGAAATCGCGGTCAACCGAGGCAGCGCCGCCGAGTCGTTGCCGCTGCGCGAAGGGGACGAGGTGCGGGTGAGCAGGGGGGTATAGTGGGCGGGCCACGCCCGCCGGCTGCTGGTGGGGAACGGTATACCGCCTCATGCGTCGAATGCGGTGGAGGTGTTCATGAACACGCGGTTACTGGTTGCGATCATTGTGTTGGGGCTGGTTTCGCCGGCGTTCGGGCTTGATGTGGCGGTCGCGTCGAGTCGCATCGACGGTGTGCCGCACGTGCGGCAGAAGCCGGACTTCTGCGGCGAGGCATGCGCCGAGATGGGGCTTCGGAAGCTGGGCCATCACATCACGCAGGACGATGTGTTCAACGCTTCAGGCCTCGACCCTGGTGAAGGGCGGGGCTGCTGGACGAAAGAACTGGCGACATCGCTGCGCAAGCTCGGCTTTGAAATCGGCGACGTGTGGTATCCGATCAAACCCAACTCGTGGGACGTGGACCTGCAGTTCGCGGCCTTGGCGGCCGACGCGGCCAAGGGCATCCCCAGCATTGTGTGCATGAAGTACAACGTCGATCCGAAGTCGACCGATCACTTCCGACTGATCGTGGGGTACGACTCGAAGACGCACGAGGTGATCTACCACGAGCCGGCCGAGGATGACGGGGCCTACCGCCGCATGGCGCAGGCGCGGTTTCTGCGGACCTGGCCGCTCGACGACGGGCGCGGCGGGAAGAGGGTCATTCGGATGGCCCTGCGGCCCCGGAAGATCAGTGTGCCGGTCAAGCAAACGGGCTTCACGGATGCCGACTTCGCCCAGCACGTGCTGGAACTGCGAAAGACGCTGCCGGACGGGTTCACGGTGGTGGTCGAGAAGCCGTTCGTGGTGATCGGCGATGAAGACACGGCGGCCGTCTCCCGCCGGGCCCAGCGGACGGTGCGCTGGGCGGTCGAGCGCCTGAAGAAGCAATACTTCGCCAAAGACCCGGCCGACATCCTCGACATCTGGCTGTTCAAGGACAAGGACAGCTACGAAAAGCATTGCCGCAAGCGGTTCGGCCGCAGGCCCCACACGCCGTTCGGGTTCTACAGCGCCTCGGACAAGGCGCTGGTGATGAACATCGCCACCGGCGGCGGGACGCTGGTCCATGAAATCGTGCATCCGTTCGTGGCGTCGAATTTTCCCGCCTGCCCGGCGTGGTTCAACGAGGGGCTGGGTTCGTTGTACGAGCAATCCTCATCGCGCAACGGCAAGATCATCGGCCTGACCAACTGGCGTCTGGCCGGCTTGCAGCGGGCGATCCGCCACGACAAACTGCCGACTTTCGCCGAACTGTGCGCCACCGATGACGATGCGTTTTACGGCACCGACCAGGGCACGCATTACGCCCAGGCGCGGTATCTTTGCTACTACCTTCAGGAGAACAGCCGCCTGGAGCGATACTATCATCAGTTTGTCAAGAACGCGGCCGACGACCCGACGGGATACGAAACGCTCAAGGCGGTGCTCGGGCGGGAGGACATGGCGGCGTTCGAGGACGAGTGGAAGCGGTTCGTGCTGGGGTTGCGGTTTCCGTAGGCAGGACCGTGGCCGCGCAAGCGGGCACACCTCGGGTCATGGAGGCCATGCGATGACGCGAACGATCGGTTTTTGCGTGCTGGCGGCGTTGGCGTGGGGATGCGAATCGCCGCCGGGGGCGGATCGGCCCCGCGCGCCGCGCGAGCCATGGGCCACGGCGGAGATGTGGAAAGATGCGGCGAACCAGCCGCTGCCGCCGGGGGTGGTGCGGGTGAAGATCGAGCGATACGAAGTCGACGAGCGCGACCGGCAAGCGATCGAAGCGGCGATCCGCTACCGCGATGAGCAAGTGGACGTGTCGGCCGGCGGGTTGACGGGCCGGAACGGCCTGATGATCTTCGCTGCGGAATCCGGCGTGAGCGGGGCGCTGCGCGTCCGCGACGATTCTCGCTACACGCGCCGATCGAGCAGCCAGTTTCTGCTGCTCAACGAAGGCACGCGGGGCAGCCTGCAGATGATCGAACAGTCGTACCGTCCGTGGCGGGTGGTCGTGCCTGTGTGGCGCGGGGCCGTGGTGGTGCGGACGATCCGCGCAGAAGTGACCGGGACGGGGATGTTCGTCACGGTGAGCAAAGCGACACCCGGGGCGGTGACGGTGCGGCTCACGCCGTACTTCGATCGCCGGCGCGCTGCGGGCCGTGAGAATGGGCGCATCGTCATCAACGAACTGCAAACCACGCTGACGGTCGTTCCGGGCAGGCCGTACGTGATCATGCAGGATCAGCGGCACGACCATGCGCTGGCGAGGGGATTGTTGTCCCATCGCAGCGATGAGGCCCATGCGCAGGTGATCGTGGTGTTGACGGTGGACGTGGGTGGGTGAGGGATCGCGTTGCCGCTGCGCGGTAACGCGGCTTGAGGGTCATTCGTGACGCAGGGCGACGATGGGGTCGAGCTTGGCGGCGCGCATCGCGGGGTACAGGCCGAACACCACCCCGACGCCCACGCTGATGCCCAGCGACAGGATGATACTGTACAGCGGTACGATGGTTCTCATGCCGGCGAACTGTTCGACAGCCCAGGGAATGGTCAGACCCACGATGATGCCGATCAGCCCGCCGGTCGTCGACAGCACCACCGTTTCCACGAGAAACTGCATGATGATCTGGCGCTGCTTGGCGCCGATGGCGCGGCGGATGCCGATCTCGCGGGTGCGTTCGGTCACCGACGCCAGCATGATGTTCATGATCCCGATGCCGCCGACCAGCAGACTGATCCCGGCGATCGACCCGAGCACAAGGTTCCAGATCCGCTTTTCCGCTTCGGCCTGCCGCAGCAGGGCGAGGGGCACGGCGATGTGATAGTCCGGCTTGTCGTGGAAGCGGCCGAGCATGGTGCGGATGGCGTCGGCGGCCGGTTCAACGTGCTCAATCTCATCGATTTCCACGAGAATCTGGTGCAGTTCGACCAGCTCGCGCTGCCGCGAACCGGCCGAACGTTGCACGATCATCTCGCCGTAGTGCTGGCGGCAGACGTTGATGGGAATGTAAGCATCGATGGCGAGGTCGGGTGTCTGCAGCGATCCACCGTGGCCTGCTTCGCTCTGGACGATGCCCACCACGCGGAAGACCGATCCGGCCACGGTGATGGTTTGCCCGATGGTGTGTTCGGTGGCCAGTAGCTTCCGCGCCGCGTGCTCGGCCAGCACGAGCGACCCGGACCGGTCGCGCATGTCTTCGGCGTTCAGGGGCCTTCCGGCAACCATGGGTCGGCGAACCAGGTCGAACCATTCGGGCGTGGTGCCGACCACGCGCAGCTCCATGCGGCGCGAGCCGAGCCGGGCGTCCTTGCCGATGATGCGGGCGGGCACGGTGCGCGTGACGGTGGAAATCGCTTCGCGGATGCGGCGCTCATCATCGTACTTCAGCCCATAAATGCTCATGAAGCTGCGGCCGGCGGTGGTGTTCAGTTCCTCGGCGGCGGGCTTGGTGGTGTTGAGGATGATGTTGTTCGACCCGAGCTTGCGAATCTGCTCGAGCGCTTCTTCCTTGGACCCTTCGCCGATGGCGAGCATGGCGATCACGCTGCCCACGCCGAACACCACCCCGAGCATCGTCAACATGCTGCGCAGCTTGTGCAGCATCAGCGTCTTGATGCCGAGTCGAACGTTGCGGTAGATGCGGCTCTGGTGCATGGCGGGCTTGAGGTGGGTCGGTGAAGGGTTCAATCGCCCGAACAGGCGCCAATCGACCATTCAATCATTCGGCGACTCACCATTGTTCTCCGTGCGTTCGATTCGGTCGATCTTCCCATCGCGCATGTGAAGGTGGCAGCCGGCGTGGGCGGCGATGCCGGGTTCGTGGGTGACCATGATGATGGTGCGGCCTTGTTGGTGCAGGTCGCTCAGCAGGGTCATGATCTGCTCGCCGGTGGCGCTGTCGAGGTTGCCGGTCGGTTCGTCGGCGAGAATGATTTTGGGATCGTTGGCCATCGACCGGGCGATGGCGACGCGCTGCTGCTGTCCGCCCGACAGCTCGGTTGGCCGGTGATGAAGCCGATCGCCCAGGTCCACCCGTTCGGCCAGTTCGGCGGCGCGGCGGTCGCTTTCGTGATGCTCCCAGCCCAGGTAGTACAGCGGCAGGGAGATGTTCTCCTGCACGGTCAGTTGGGGGATGAGGTTGAAGCTTTGAAACACGAAGCCCAGCCGGCGGAGGCGGATAGCGCTGAGTTGATCGTCACTCATCGCCCCCACGTCCTCATGGTGCAGCAGGTAGCGGCCGACCGTCGGCCGGTCCAGGCAGCCCAGCAGGTTGAGCATGGTGCTCTTGCCCGAGCCGCTGGGGCCCATGATCGCCCAGAACTCGCCGGTCTGGAACTCGATCGACACGCCCGCCAGCGCCCGCACTTGCTGCCGGCCCATCGGGTAGACCTTGTGCACATCGTCCAGGCGGATGAGCGTCTGGTCGTGCTCGGGTTGTTCGGGCGGAGTGATCAATGTGTCCCGGCCCCGGTCAGTCGGTGGAGAGATTATCGTTTCCGCGTTGCTCGGCGCGGCGGCGGAACTGGGCCATCTTCGCCTGGACGGCGATGCGCACCTGCGGGTCGATTTCGATCGCTTGGCCCTGGTCGAGTTTGTCGAGCATGGCGGTGAGCTTGCCGGAGATTTCCTCGCCCAGTTCCAGGCGGCCGAGGGACTCGCGCTCGCGCATGGTCTGGAGCATCTGCACCATGCGGGCGTCTTCGGGGCTGAGGGCGGGCTTGTCGTTCTGCCTGCCGGCCGGTTCGTTTTCCTTCGCGGCTTGTTTGAGATCTTCGAGCAACGGTTCGTTCTCCGTCGCCATGGTCGACGGCGAAAGGGGCGGGTTGAGCATGACCTGTTCGCCCTCGCGCAGTCCGTCGAGCACGTGAACCATACTGCCGTTGTCCAGGCCGATCTCGATGGAGCGCCGCACGCCTTTTCCACCGTCCCGGACGTACACCGTCGGTCTTCCGCCGACCCGCAGAACCGCCTGCATGGGCACGAACAGGGCGTCGTCATGATGGGCGATGATGATCTCGGCCCGGCAGCTCATCCCCGCGCGCAGCCGTTCGCTGTCCGGCCCCAGGTGCACCGCGGTGGAATAGACCTTCAGGTCGGGGTTCAGCCAGATCATCTGTGCATCGGGCAGCAGGCCGATCCTCGCCACCTTGCCCAGGAACGATTCGCCCGGCAATGCGTCGGTGGTCACCTTGACCGGCATTGCGACGGACACTTTCTGCAGCGCTGATTCGTGAATCTTGATTTCGGCCATCATCTCGTTGGCGGTGGGCAGATGGATCAGTTCCTGGCGTTCGCGCACTTCCTGCCCCTCGTCGAGCGGTTCCTGGTTGCCCCGCCAGCTTCCCTGGCCGGTCGTGGCGTAGATCACCATCCCCGAAACCGGCGCGGTGATACGGCACTTGTCGATCTGGTCGATCAGCTTGGCCAGCTTGGATTCCTGCTGGTCGTATTCCTGCTGCTTGGCCCGCAGGTCGGCGTCGGCCTGGACCTTGTCCGCCTTGGCCTTGCGAATCGCCCGGTTCATCGCGGCAGTCTTCTGCTCGACATCCGATTCCTTCTGCCGCTTGTCCCGCGGGTAGGTGTAGTTCACCAGCACGTCGCGCTTCATCTGCGCGATGTCAAGCTGAAGCTCCGCCTTCCGCGCCGCCGCCGCGTCCGCATCCATCTCGTTCTTCGTGACGTACTTACTCTCGTAAAGCTTCCGCGACCATTCCGCCTTGTCCTGCGCCCGCTGCAATTCCTCCCGCGCGATCTCCACCGCGTTGTCCGCTTCCTTCCGCGCCTGGGGATACTCGGCCTCGAGGTACTTTCGCAGATCCAGCTCGGCGAATTCCTTGTCCAACGTCGCCTGTTCCACATCGCTGTCGGCCTGGCTGTAGATCACCGCCTGGTTTTCCTCGGCTCGAATCTTCGCCGCCTCGGCGTTCTGGACGCGGATGTCCTGCTCCACCCGCTGATCCCTCAACGCGCCGGCGTCCAGTTCCACCAGCAGGGCACCCTCCTCGACGTGCGTGCCTTCATCGACGATCCGCAGAATCGTCTGTCGCCCCTGGACTTCGCTCTTGACGATCTCCTTCTGGCGGTTCTGAATGGTGCCCGATTCGGCCACGCTGATCGTCAACGGCCCGCGCTGGACGGTGTACAGCGCCACCGGTTCTTCCGCTTCGCCCGAACCGACCACCGCCACCGCGCCCAACACCACGACGACCGCCGCCGCCCCCGCGACCACCCACAGAATGGTCGTCGTGGCCAGCCCGCGCCTCGTCCCCGGTTCCTGCGGCCTACTGGTTCTGCGGTTCGAATTCACGCCATAGCCCTTTCTCGTTCACTTCCAGTACGCCCATGTCGCGCTGCAGTTCGAGTTCGGCCACGCGGTAGCTGACCAGCGCGTTGGTCAGGTCGTTCTGGGCGTTGACCAGCGCGTCCTGTGCTTCGAGCACATCGCGAATCTGCACGCGGCCGGCCTGGAACAGCAGCCCGGTGCCTTCGACCCGCCGCTCGGCCAGCAGCAGCGCCTGATCCTGGATGCGGATGCTCGCCCGCTCTCGCCCCAGGTTCCGCAGCGCCCCGCGAATCTGCAGCTTGATCTGGTCTTCCAGGGACTGCACGTCGCGCACCGCCTGCTCCAGGCCGATCAGGCTGTTGCGGTAGCGGTTGCGTTCGTCGGTCTTGTGCCAGGGCAGGTCGAGGGCCAGGCCCGCCGAGTAATGCGATTGATCAAAGCGGAACTGGGCGTCGGGTGTGGTGGCGTTGCCGGTCCCGCTGCGGCGTTCGCCGACCGACCCGCCAGTCGTGGCGGTCAGCGCCGCGCCCAGGGCGTCGGCCGCGACCACCACGTCGCGCTTGGCGTCCTGAACCTCGGCCATGCGCTGGCGCAGGTCGAGCCGATGGTCGAACGCCAGGCCGATCGCGGTGCGCTCGGGCAGTTCCATCGGGCCGCGGGCGCCATCGTCGGCCGCATCGAAATCCCGATCGGCCTCACCGCCACCGCGCTGTTCGCGGGCGGCGGCCAGCGCCTGGCGTGCGGTGGTGGCCAGACGCTGCAACTCCGCGCGGTCCAGTTCAATGTTCGCATCGGTCGGCAGGCCCAGCGTGATCTTGAACTGGTCCAGTCGCTGCTGGTAAGTCGCCAGCGCCGAATTCCACGCATCGCGCCCCTCCAGCGCGGTCTGCCGGGCCTGATCGGCCTCGAAACCCTTGCCCACACCCGCCTCGGCCAAAGCCCGCGCTCGTTCGTAGGCCTCCACCCGCCGGCGGTAGTTCGCCTCGGCGTTCTGAACCCGGTCCCGTTGCTGGAGCACCGACAGGTAGTCGCTGGCTACCTCCACCGCGAACTGTCGCTTGAACCGGTCGAAGTTCCAAAGGCTGTACAGCACGTTGCGCTCGGCCTGCGTGAGCGGTTCTCGCACGATGTGCTTGCCCGAACCGGACAGCAGCGGCAGCGACACCGAGATGTCCGCGAACAGCCCCAGCGAATGCGATCCGCTTTGCGTCAGCAGGGCCGCCAGGTCGAAGATGATGCGCGTGGTGATGTTCAGCCCACTTTCGAACTTCCGCTCCAACTCCGCTTCGAACGAGTTGTCCAGCCCCATCGTTTCGCCTTCGATGTCGTGGCTGAACAGCGTCTCCAGCGCCCCGGCGAAGGTGTTGCGGAACTCGTCCCGCGCCAGGTCCAGGTCCAGCGCCGTCTGAAACACCGATTCCTTCTGCGACTGGAACTCTCGACTGTTCCGCGCGCCGACCTGCAACGATTCGACCAGCGTCAGCTCCAGCGGCCGATCGCCTTTCCACGGCACGATCGGGTCGGCGATGATCCCCGCGCGCTCGGCCAGGTAATCATCGTCCGGCCAATGCTCGATCGGTTTGAGTTGATCGGTCCCCAGCGAAGCGCGGTCGGCATAGGGCAGTTGCTGTTCGATCAGCAGGCGCCGGCGCAGCGCATTGGCCGCGGTGTTGATGGTGAACGGTTCGGCCCGGCCCAGTGCTTCAGCCTGACCGGCTTCGATCATCCTCGCCGCGACTTCGTCGGCATCTTTGCGATGCTCCTGGGCGCTGCGACAGCCGACGGTCGCCGCCGCGATCATCACCGACAGGGCGATGGCCCAATGACGAATGGGTCGGACATCGTTTCGGCCGAACATGGGCCGCAACTCCGGGGGCGGGCAAACCCGGACTTATATCACCGATCCCGTTTGAGCGAAAGCGCGGGGCTCAAGGATTCGCGGCATCGGGGTTCGTGGTGTGCTCGGCCAGGTACCCGCCCACCGCCACGCGCAGGCGCCACAGCGCCGCCGGATCGATCTGGTCGTACTTCACCGTGCCCGCATCTTCGCCAGTTGCCTGCTCGACGCGCCCGCCGAGGCGAAGCCGATCGCGCACTGCCCGGCCAATCGACCATCGTGGTTCGCCGGTCCGCCGCATGAGCATCGCCAGGTATTCCACATCCTGCTGGCCGCGGCGGTAGCCGGTCAGGCGGATGCTGGGGACGGGGCCTTCGAGGCCGGCCGGCCCGCCGGGGTAGAACAGCGCCAGTGCATCGGCCTCGGTCCACGACTTGTTCTTGCCGATCGTCTGCCACGGCAGCACCCCGTCGGCGCCGCGGGTCCACGCGTCGACGCACCACGCGGCCGGCTGAACGTTCGATTCGTCGATGGCGTTCGTCGTGCCATAGTGGTACAGCACCTCGCCGTTCGCCCGTTTGCGGTCGATGACCGTACGCTGGTAACGATGGAAGGCTCCGCCGACCACGTTCACGTCCACCACGCCGTCCAGCAGGTCGCGCTGCCATTGCGGGCGCGAGATGTCGCAGCGGAACACCGCCTTCGCCCGTCCCTGCGCCGGGTCGACCCCTTCCCGGAACGCCTCGCCGTACCACCGCAGGGCTGCGAAGTCCTGGGTGTGCATCGGTTCATCGAAGATCCACGGCGACGAACATCGCGACCAGCCCCGGCGTTTGTAGTACACCTTGCCGTTGAGATAGAACTCGAAGAACGTCTCGTGCCAGTTACGCTTTGCCAGGTGCTCGGCAAACGCATGGCAGGCGGCGATGAACTGTGAGCGGTATTGCTCGCTCAGCGCCTCATCGGGCCAGTACGCCTTTTGGTAGCCCGAGTCGATGGGGATGGGCCAGTTCTCGTTGATCGGCAGGTAGAACGCCTCGACCGGCACGCCGCGCCGCGGCAGGTCGTCAAACGCCGAGCCGTCCAGCAGCGGGCCGAAGCGCCGATCCCATTGCGTGAAGTCGAACCGTTCGCCGTCCCACTTCGGCGCCAAACCGTCGCCCGGTTGCCCGCGCCAGTTGTAGCTCAGTCGATTGAGGCAGGTGCGGTGTTCGTGGGCCAGACGGTAGTAGGCCATCTCCAGGGGCGGGGCGGGCAGGCCGTAGCAGTTCATCTGCGGTACGAATGACAGCCGATCGGGCAGTGTGAACGGCCAGACGCGCAGTCGCACGTCGATCGTCAACGTTTGGCCGCCCTGTTCGAGTCGCAGTTCGCCCCGATGCAGTCCCGCCTCCGCATCGTGCGGCACGTAAACCTCGGCCATGGCCATGGTGTGAGGCAACTTCTGCGTCGGCAGCGCGCCGTCGACGGGCACAAGCGGATCGGGGATGAATCCGCTTGCGGTCTTCACGGATTCGCACCGCATCAGCTTCGCACGCAACGGCGGATCGACATCCAGTGAGAGGCCGATGTTGCCCCCGCGGCCGGACAGCAGAATGTTGAAGGCGACGAACTCGTTGCGCCCCGCGTGCAGGCGCACGCGCTTCTGGGCCGCCGACCACAGATGATTGGCGCATCGGTATGCCGGTCCGCGGTCGGGAATCAACGCACCGGTTTCGAGTTGGACCTTATCCAGCGGATCGACGATGCAGACCGACGCGCCCCCGAGGCCAATGCCGGGCGGATCGCCGATCTGCGTGAACGGTTCCACGGCACCGGCCGGCAGGGCGAACGGCTTGTGGTTCGACACGCCGATGCGCGCCCGCGCCTCCGGGCCCACGTTGCCGGCCGCGTCGACGGCTGCGACGGTGATCGCGCATTGGCCGTCGAGGGCCATGTCGCGCAGGTGCATCCGCACGCGGTCGCCTGGTCGCCCGGCCATCGGAATCAGGTAGCGCGGCACGTCGCGGGTCCGCCCATCCGACGTGACGGTCACGTTGAACCCGATCACGCCCGCCGGACCGGTGTCGCGCGGCGTGGTCCAGATCACCATCGCTTCGCCCGGCGGCAGGTCGGACGCATCGGCGGCCATATCGGTCACCGCTCGGGGCGGTCGCTGATCGACCGGGCCCAGTTCAATCACGAAATACGGCGCAGTGTGCCGACCGCTCTCCCGGCTCGACACAAAGCGGTTGGGGAACGGGTGGTAGTCGATCGCACCGCCCTGGCGACGCCATTCCGAACCGATGTCGTCAAACACCACGAACCCGTGACTGATCCCCGCCACGCGGGCCGCCAACACGCGCGGCGCGACCGCCACCTGTTGTCGGCCGTCGCCGTCGGGGGCAGTCGCCTCCGCGCTGGCCCAGGTCGTGTGGCCCAGCCCGTTGATGACCGACGTCAGATCGCTGCCCGGCCAGGCCCACGGCTCGACGTCCTGTTTCGCCCAGCGGAACGAAGCGCTACCGGCCTGCTTCGCATACCGGGGCGAGTCGCCCTCGGTCCACTCGCGGGCCAGCGTGGAAACGGTCAATCGTTTCTGCGGTTCGCCGGAGTGGTGGTGCAGCCGCAGCGCCGCGCGTTCGATCACGCGGCCGCGCAGGGGAGCCGGGTCGATGTCGATCAGCGTGAATTCCTGGTAGCTCTTGGTCTTCAGTTTCACCGAGCCGCCGAGGTTCGCATCGTCTTCGCCGCCCACGCTCGACACCCACGTGTCGCGCGAAATCGGCACCCGCACCTGTTCGGCGAAGCCCGCGGCGCCGAACGCCAGCACGACTGTCACGAACCATTTCATGCATCGCTCCCATCGGTCAGTTGACTGAGCCGTTCCCGGTCGACCTTCGCCTTCACCGTCCGACGGTCCAGCCCGCGCCGACGGCCGGTTTCCTTGTACGCCCCGCAGTCGGCGTACACCAGCGTGCAGCAGCGGCGGAGCAGTTCGTCGGCGGCCAGTTGACCGGCCATCAGTTTATCGGCGATGGCCACCCCGCGCTGTTCTTCCTTGCCCCGGGGCGCGGGAATTCGAACAACACTTTCCGGGAGGATGTACCGCGGTTCATTGTTCGCCGTTTGGCGGAAGCGAGCAGGCGCGGACCGGTCGGTGGCCGACCGGCGGGTAAGACAGGGTACCGAATGCTTGACGCGAATCAGGCGTAATCCGGCTCGTTGCCGCTCTTCCACTTGATGTTGCAGCCCACGGACGGCTGCTGTTCGGCGGGCAGCGGGCGCCCGTTGAGCATCGCATCGACCGTTTCGAGCAGATCCTCACCGGTCGGTTGGCCCTTGTCGGGGCGGGTCTCGTCGAACTGCCCGCGGTAAACCAGCTTGTGGTCGGCATCGAACAGGAAGAAGTCGGGCGTGCAGGCGGCGCGGTAGGCCTTGGCCACTTCCTGCGTTTCATCGTACAGGTAGGGGAACGTGTAGCCGCGCCTGGCGACTTCCTGCTTCATCTTCTCCGGGCTGTCGTCGGGATGGGTCGACACATCGTTGGCGTTGATGCCCACCACGGCGATACCCTTGCCCTGCAACGGCCTGGCCACCTCGGCGAGTTTGTCAGCCAAATGTTTGACGAACGGACAGTGGTTGCACATGAAGATCACCAGCAGCGGTCGGCCGGTGAAGTCGCTCCGCTGGACGATGTTTTCATCGGTGTCGGGCAAAGCGAAGTCGGGCGCGACAGTGCCCAGGTCGAGCATCGTGGACGGCGTCAGGGCCATGGCGGTTCCTTTCGAGGGTTGGCTTTCACGATGATAGGCGCGCCGAAAGAGGCATGACGGATCGGCTGTACTTTTTGGCGGCGCGCCGAAGGCGAGCGAGACGACGAAGCGCCCCCTGCGGATCGCGGTCGAACAGATTGCGGGAATCCGGCGGTCATTCGACATGACGCCGGCAACGGCTTATCCTTCGCTCGTTCGTCGCACGGGATGCGCTCATGCTGGTATTGCCGATTCGCACCGACCGTCGCCTGAAGCACAAGCCGGTGGTGAACATCGCGCTGATCGCGGTGAACGTGGGGGCGTTTTTGTACACCGGGGGGGCGGTGATTCCCGGCGACGCGGAATGGGGCCTGATGCTCCAGCCCGTTCAGCCGCAGTGGTATCAGTTCTTCACTTACCAGTTCCTGCACCAGGGCTGGGAACACATCGTGGCGAACATGTTTTTTCTGTGGGTTTTCGGCAACAGCATGGAAGACCGCCTCGGTCCGGTGGGCTATCTGGGGTTCTATCTCGGCGGCGGGGTGATCGCGGGGTTCGGGCACAGTCTGATCTCCAGCGCCCCGGTGCTGGGGGCCAGCGGGGCGATCGCCGCGGTCACCGGCGCGTATCTGGCCCTGTTCCCGCGAAGCCAGGTCACGCTGTTCTTCTGGTTCTTTCTGTTCATCGACTTCTTCCAGATCTCCAGCCTGTGGCTGGTGCTGTTCCAGTTCGGGTCGAACCTGTTCCTGCAACTGTTCGGTCGCGGGCAGGACAACGTGGCATACCTGGCGCACCTGTCGGGTTACGGGTATGGCTTCGTGGTGGCGATGGGCTTGTTGTGGACGCGTCTGCTGCCGCGCGAGCCGTTCGATTTCCCATCGCTGCTGGATCGGTGGAACCGGCGGCGCCAGATGCGCGCCGCCACGCGGGCGGGTGGGTCGCCTTGGGCCGGGCAACCCTCGCGGGTCGGCGAGGCACCGCCCCCGCCGACGAGCGAGGAGGATCGGCGAGTGCTGGAGCTGCGCCGCGAAATCACCGGAGCGCTGAAGAACCACGAGCCGGACCGTGCACTGGCGTCATACGAGAAGCTGCTTGCGATCGACCCCAAGCGGCCCATGGCGCGGCAGGCCCAACTCGATCTGGCGAACCTGGCCATGAACCAGCGCCACCACGAAACCGCCGCCCATGCCTACGAGCTGTTCCTCGCGGCGTACGGCGCGGCGGGGCACCGCGAAGTGGAGCTGATTCTCGGGCTGATCTACGCCCGCTATCTCAGTCGGCCCGATCGCGCCCGGGAACTGCTCACCGCCGCCGCCGAGCACCTCGCCGACGATGCCCAGCGCCAACTCGCCCGCGAAGCGCTGGGACAACTGGAAGAGTGAACCGCAGAGGCGCGGAGGAACCGTCAAAGAAGACTGGAGCAACCGAATCAGCGGGATTGCGAGCTTCACCTTGCCGTCCGGTCGATCCGGTGAATCCTGTCAACGGTTCTCTGCGTCCGGGCGTCTGTGCGGTTATGATCGCCACCATGAACGAACCGGTACAGATCAAGATTTGCGGCATCCGCACGCCGGACGTCGCCGAGGCGGCGGTCGAGGCGGGTGCGGCGATGGTGGGTGTGGTGTTCGTGCCCGCTTCGCCGCGTTCCCTGTCGGTCGATCAGGCGGTGGCGGTGGCGGCGGCGGCGCGGGGGCGGGCGGAGGTGGTCGGACTGGTCAAGGATCACTCGCTCGGCGAAGTGCGTCAACTGGTCGATGCGGTCGGGCTGGATCTGCTGCAACTGCACGGTGAAGTCACCGGCGCAGCGGTCGAGGCGGCGGGCGTGGCGGTGCGATGCCTGGACACCGCGGCGTTCGACGCCGGGTCGTTCGTCGATCGCCTGCGGCGCGTCGATGCGGGGTTCGTGGAGACCGCGCGACCGGCGGCACTGATCGTTGACACGCCCGACCCAAGCCGGATCGGCGGGGGCACGGGCAGGACATTCGACTGGTCGGCGCTGCGGCAGGTGCTCGATGAAGTGCAGCCGCGCGTGCCGATCATGCTCGCCGGCGGGCTGACGCCGGACAACGTCGCCGAGGCGATCCGCATCATCCGACCGTGGGGCGTGGACGTATCCAGCGGTGTGGAATCGCAGCGCGGCGTGAAAGACATCGCGAAGATCCGCGCGTTCTGCCGGGCGGTGCGATCGGTCGGATGAACGTGGCGGCGGCGGCGCTACTCGCCCCGCAGCGCCGTGGCCAGGGCCTGGACTTGAGGATGGTCGGGATTGAGTCGCTGGGCGAGGGCGAGGTAGTGCCGGGCATTACGCCGGTCGCCGGCCCGATCGAAGCACAGTCCCGCTTCGGCGGCCGCGGCGACGTGGCCCGGGTCGCGGGCCAGCCGCGCCGCCCACAGTCGCGCCGCTGCCCGCGGCTGGTTCAACTGCAGGTGGGTCTGGGCCAGTTCTTCGATCACCGCATCGTCGATCATCGCGGCACGCCCCATCGCTTCCAGCACCGCCAGGGCGCGTTGAGGCTGGTTGTCGCGCCGCAGGTAGCGGGCTTTCTGCAGGGTGTACAGGCGAACGGTCTGATCCTGGTCGGCCGCGGCGATAGCCTTATCCATCTGATCCACCGCCATGGGCAGTTTGTTACGGCGGGCGGCGATCTCGGCCAGCATCGCGTGCGCCTGATGCACGGACGGATTGAGCTTGAGGGTGCGCAGCGCCAGCATCCGCGCCGCGTCCGGGTCGCCCAGTCGCAGGTGCGCGTTGGCCAGCCGCAGCGCGTGCTGGGCCGCGCCGGGGGCAAGCTTCATCGCTGCGGCGTAGTGGGCCCTCGCCGCTTCAGGCTGATCGAGCATCATTGCCAATTCCCCGGCGAACTGGTGATCGTTCGCCTTGCGGCTGTCGAGCGCCAGCGCCTGGGTGATCTGCTCATAGGCGCCGGGCACATTGTGCTGGGCGTAGAGCACCTGGGCGAGGGCGGAGCGCGTCTCGGCGTCGTCGGGATACCGTTTGGCCAGTTCGGTGAGGATCGCCCGGGCCTCGGCGTACTTGCCGGTGTGAAAGTGGTCGAGGGCGAGATGACGCCGATCGGCGACCTGCCGGCGCACCGCGGGTTCCCAGGTTTCCGGCCGGCCGCGCGCGATAGGCCCGGCATCGTCGCCGGGCAGCGTGATGGCCGCGGTTATCACCACGATCAGCACCCCTGCCGCCATGAGAAGGATGAACACCGCTCTGCCGCTGATTCCGCTCATGCGATTCAGGTTAACCGGGCGCCGACCCGTTCACCAGCACGCGGTGTGTTTACCCGGCGCTATCCGCCGCTACAATCGGAACCCACTATGGTCGAGCCACTGAGCAAAACGTACGACGCGGCCGCCGTCGAAGCCGAACAGGCCCGCCGCTGGCAGGCGGCCGACGCGTTCCACGCCGAGCCCGGCGACGGCGGCGATCCTTACGCCATCGTCATCCCGCCGCCCAACGTCACCGCCGCGCTGCACCTGGGCCACGCCCTGAACAACACGCTGCAGGATGTGCTGGTGCGCTGGCGGCGGATGTGCGGCGACAACGCCGTCTGGCTGCCCGGAACCGACCACGCCGGCATCGCCACGCAGACCGTCGTCGACAAGCGCCTGCAGGCTGAAGGCGAACGGTCGCTGAAGGATTACAAGAAACAGGAAGCCGAAGGCAAAGGCGGTCGCGAGCAGTTCGTGGCCAAGGTCCAGGCGTGGAAAGACGAGTACGAGCAGCGCATTACCGAACAGCTTAAAGCCATGGGTTGCTCATGCGACTGGCAGCGGCAGGCGTTCACGATGGACCAGGTGCGGGCCCGCGCGGTCGGCGAGGCGTTTTTCCGGCTGTTCAGCGATGGGCTGATCTACCGTGGCAAGCGACTGGTCAACTGGGATCCGGCCACCCAAACCGCCCTGGCCGATGACGAAGTGGAAATGGAGGAGATTGACGGCCATTTCTGGTACATGCGCTATCCATTGGGGAAGCCCGGTGATGAGGCGCAGTGCCGCGGAGCGTCTTCCCCGGGGTCCCACGCCGAATACGTCACCGTCGCCACCACGCGCCCCGAAACGATGCTCGGCGACACCGCGGTGGCGGTGAATCCCAACGACCCGGACCGCGCCCACCTGATCGGACGCCACGTTCGACTGCCGATCGTCAATCGCGTGATTCCCATCATCGGCGATGAGTATGTGGTGATGCCCGATCCCGAATCCTCGGATGAAAAGGCGAAATACGCATCCGGCTTCCTGAAAGTCACCCCTGCCCACGATCCCAACGACTACGAGATCGGCCAGCGCCACCACCTGCCCATGATTAACGTCATGGCGCCCGACGGCACGATCAGCCGCGACCACGGCTGGCCCGAGGACGAGTGGGACATGAGCGGCGAGCCGAAGCCCTCGGACAACCCCGGCCACGACGACTTCCTCGAAAACCTTCTGGGCATGGACCGCTACGAAGCCCGAGAAGCCATCGTCGAATGGTTCCGGCGGAACGATCTGCTCGAAGCGGTCCAGCCCTATCGCCACACGGTCGGCCACAGTTACCGCTCCCACGTGCCGATCGAGCCGTACCTCAGTGATCAGTGGTACGTGAAAGTGACGGACGAACGGTTGGCCGGCGCGGCATTGCGGGCGATGGCCGAAGACCAGCGCAGCGAAGGTGAATGCGTATGGAGTGAGGAGCATCCATTTGCGATGAGCCGCGAGCGGAAGCTCGAGGTTCATCAGGCGGACCGCGAGCTTCCGCTCGCGGCTCATCAGGAGGGGCAACTCCGCTTCACGCCCGATCGCTACGCCCGCACGTTCCAGACCTGGCACGAAAACATCCGCGACTGGTGCATCAGCCGCCAACTCTGGTGGGGTCACCGCATCCCGGTGTGGCACAAGCGTGTGGTTCTGTCGGAGGAGAACTGGATCGATGAGGTTGCGGGCAAGGCGGGGTTGGACAGCATCATCGAGCAGAATCACGACGCCTGCGTTGTCTTCCAACGGACTTGTGATGGCCAAGTGGTCAACCCAAGTACCGACCTGATGCCTGTGGTCCCGGCGACCGAAGGTGAATACGACATTTACGTCTGTTGCGATGAGGTATCCGGCCGCGGGTTAGAAGATTATGGCTTCACGCAAGACCCCGACGTCCTCGACACGTGGTTCAGCTCGGCGCTCTGGCCGCTGTCGACGCTGGGTTGGCCCGATGAGACGGATGAACTGAAGACGTGGAACCCGACCAGCACGCTTTCGACGGCGCGGGAGATCATCACGCTGTGGGTATCCCGCATGGTGATGTTCAACTGCTACTTCCGAGGCCGCGTGCCGTTTCGCGACGTGTTCATCCACGCAATGATCCAGGACGGCGAAGGCCGAAAGATGAGCAAGTCGCTGGGCAACGGCGTGGATCCGCTGGACATCATCCACAGCCACGGCGCTGATGCGATGCGGTTCACGCTGACGCTGATGACCACGCAGACGCAGGACGTGCGGATGCCGGTCGAGCTTGACCCGGACACGGGCCGGAACACCAGTCCGAAGTTCGACATCGGCCGCAACTTCGCGAACAAGCTGTGGAACGCCGGGCGATTCGCGCTGGGGAATCTGAAGCCCGGAGAAAGGCCCACCCATGGCGAGGGGTGGGCTTTGGGGGATCGCTGGATTCAGTCGCGCCTTGCCCGGACGGTGCGGAATGTGGACGAAGCGTTGCGAGGCTTCCAGTTCAACGCCTACGCCCAGACGGTGTACGATTTCTTCTGGCGGGATTTGTGCGACTGGTACCTTGAAGCCATTAAGCCCGTCGTGCGGGGCGATGATGAAGCGGGGGGCGCGGCCCGGGCGACGCTGGCGGCGTGTCTGGACGCGGTGGTGCGGTTGCTGCATCCGGTGATGCCGTTTGTGACCGAAGCAATGTTCGAGCAGCTCAACGCCATCGCCGCCGACCGCGGCATGGCCGGGGTGGCGCTGCCGCCGAGCGATCTATGCATCCGCGCCGGATGGCCGAAGGTCGATCAGAAGCTGATCGACACCGACGCCGAGCGTCGATTCGATCTCTTGCGGGAAGTGGTCTCGGCAATCCGCGAAGCGCGGAGCACGTACAAAGTGCCGCCGCGAGACAAGGTGAATTGTTCGGCCAAGGCGCCGGCGGATCAGGCCGAGGCGCTCGATGACCTGCGCGGGTTGCTGGAAACGCTGGCGACGATCGACCTGGGCGAGGTGGGGCCGGATGTTGCCAAGCCGTCGGACGCGGCGGCGACAGTGGTCGGCGACATGGAAATCTACCTCGACGGTCTGGTGGATGCCGACGCCGAGCGGCAGCGTCTGACCAAGCGGCTGGATGAGTTGGCCAAAAGCCGCCAGGCCCTGCGGGGCCGGCTGAGCAACACGGGCTATGTGGACAAGGCCCCGGCGCACCTGGTTCAACAGACGCGGGATCAACTGGCCGATGTGGAGCGGGAAATGGCCACGGTGCGGGAGAACCTGGAAAGTCTTGAGACTTGAGGCGGACAGGTGGCGGCGGAAAGTCCCCACCGGCACGGGGTTTGCATGGTCAGCGAACGCGTCGAGTCGATCGCGCGATCGCGCAGCAGGTGACGATGATTGTGTCGAGGATCGGACTGCTCTCGGACAGCCACGGCCGGGCCGCCACCACGCAGCGGGCCGTGCGGCTGCTGATCGACCACGGGGCGGATCGGCTGATTCACCTGGGCGACATCGGCACGCTGGAAGTGCTCGACGCCATGGTTGAGAAACGCGACGCCGCCGGCCGCCCGGACCCGCCGGTGCATATCGTGTTCGGCAACTGCGACTGGGACGCTGCGAGCCTGACCGGTTACGCCGAGCACCTGGGCATGGCAGTCGGCGATCCGGTGGGGCGGCTTCGGCTGGACGGGCGGGTGTTGGTGTTCCAGCACGGCCACCAGGCGGCGGCGATGGAGCAGGCCCTGGCCGGCGGGGCGGATTACCTGTGTCACGGCCACACCCACGAGGCCCGGGACGAACGGATCGGCGCCACGCGCCTGATCAACCCCGGCGCCCTGTTCCGCGCTTCGCGGTACAGCGTGGCGGTGCTGGATACCGCGACCGATGGTCTGCGATTCATTCCCGTGCCCCGTGAATGATTCGCAGCGGAGGCCCGTCGCCTTGACACCCCGGGGCCGATTCACGGTACGATGGAAAACCGCTACCATGGTCGCTCAGACACTGCCAAACCGATGAACGACGCGAACAGCGAACAACCCGTCGGGAACGTACGCATCCGCACCTACGAGCGTGAAGACCAGCCGCAGGTCAGCCGGCTGTACACCGAAGGTCTGCTCGAAGGCGGGATTCCGCCCAACGATACCGGGGCTGACATCGAAAACATCTCCGAGGGCTACTTCAATGAAGAGCGGGCGCACTTCTGGGTGGCGGAAGGGGATGGCGAACTGGCGGGGATGATCGGTGTGGCGCCCGAGGGCAACCACGTGGCGGAAATCCGCCGCCTGCGCGTGCTGCCGAAATACTGGGGCAAGGGCATCCGCGTGAAGCTGCTGGAAACGGCGATCACCTTCTGTCGCCATCACGGCTATCTGAAAGTCGTGCTCGACACCCGCTTCGAGCGCGGCGGGGCGCTGGAACTGTTCGAACGCTTCGCCTTCCAGCACACCCGCTCCCGCGAAGTTCCCGGCAAGGAAACGCTTGAGTTCTACCTGGATCTGTACCGCGAACCCAAACCCGACGAAGACTGACGTCGATCGCCTGATCGGACGGGTGCCCGGTCGGGTGTCCGGTGGGGCCGGGCGCAGCGCGCCCCATGGCGGACTTACAGCGATTCGACGCGCTGGATGTGGAACATCGAATCGACCGGTCGCGGGCCGATCAGGTGCCAGCTCAACGGGAAGCCCGGTTCCGCGGCGAGGTAGGCTTCAAAGATGAACCGGCCCCAGGCGAACTGCTGGTCGATGTTGCGTTCGATGCGGGTCGAGTCGACCGGGCGCAGCAGTTTCTGGCCGCGGTAATCCCAGTTCGGATCGAGCCGCACCATCAGGTGGCCTTCGTTCCACTCGATGGGATAGCCGTGCACCGGTCCGTCGCCGCTGCCGGGGGTGTGAAACCAATAGCAGAAGAAGCGGTCCTTGCGTTCGGCGCCGGTGGTGTCGCTGCCGCCGACGATCATGCGGGCGTGGCTGACCCGCGCCGGGTGGGAACCCATGCGCCGCCGCGCGATCCACAGCGTTCGGTCGGCCACGTCCATCAACCCGACATGCGCGTAGTCGATCCGCAGTTTCTTCGTGGCGTAGCGTTTGTTGACGGCGGTGGCAGGCACGCGCAGGAATCCCTGTGTGCGGCACAACGTCGGAGCGACGATTATAGATGCTCGGCGCTGGCCGTACATCATCACCGCTGCTACGATCAGCGGCGCCGCGATAACGTGGTTATCGGCCTCCGCCGCAGGACGATTCACTCGGAACATGGATGCAGGAACGTCAGCCATGGCCACCGAAACGAAAACCGATCCCCGCGTTGGCCAGGTGCGCCTGGTCGATCGTGCGGGCGACTGGGTGATGTTGTCGATTCCGGATACGCACTACCGCCTGCACCTGAAAGCCGCCTCGCCGTTGGAGGCGGAAGTGGGCCGGCGGGTACGGGGGGTGATCCGCGTGTCGGTGTGGAAGGTGGATTTCGTTTCTCGCGGCGGGGCGTACATCGAGCCGCTTTTCGGCCGCCCGCGGCGCGTGCAGGGCCGGGTGATCGCCCACCAGTCCGACCGCAACGGCATCGTGCTCGGCATTGCCGGCTGCCCGATCACCGCCGACCTGCCCGATCGCTGGCAGGCGTCGCAGATCCCGCTCGGCACGCGCATCGGGGTGGAAGTGCACGAAGGCGCGACGTTCGAGGTGAAGTGACGGATCGGTGCGTAGCGCCGCATGAAGATGCGGGGCCACGGGGCCCATTCGTGCCGGGCTGTCGAACTGCCGGGTTAGCCTACCTTCTCGTCCTTGGGCGGGCGGGTCATCAATTGGCTGATCGCGTCGACCGGGTCGAGGCCGTCGAACAGCACGGCGTGCACGGCGGCGGTGATGGGCATGTCCACGCCGTGTTGCCTGGCCAGGGCCATGACGCTTCGTGTGGTGGCGATGCCTTCGACGATGCCTTCGATCTTGCCGGTCGCTTCATCGACGCTCATCCCCTTGCCGAGCATTTCGCCGGCCGAGCGGTTTCGACCGGACGGACAGAAACAGGTGGTGGCCAGGTCGCCCACGCCGGTGATGCCGAAAAAAGTTTCGGCGCGGGCGTTCATGGCGGCGGCGAGTCGGGCGATCTCCGCCAGGCCGCGCGACAGCAGGGCGCTCTTGGCGTTGTAGCCGGCTTCGAGCCCGTCGAGGATGCCCGCGGCCAGGGCGATCACGTTCTTCGTCGCCCCGGCCAGTTCCACGCCCAGCAAGTCATCGTTCGTGTAAACCCGTAACCAGCGCGTGGTGAAGGCGTCCTGCAGGCGGCGGGCAAGGTCGGCATCATCACTGGCCGCGCAAAGCGTCGCCGGCAGGCACCGGGCCAACTCCCGGGCGATTGACGGACCGCTCATCGCCGCCAGCGGATGGGTTCCTTCACCCGTCACCTCGTCGATGACCTGCGTGGGCAGGCGCAGCGTCTGGTTCTCGATGCCCTTGGCGACCGACACGATGGGCACGCCGGCGGGCACGTGTTCGGCGATCTGCTCCCACACGGGTCGGATGAACTGCGTGGGGGTGGCGGCGACGATCAACTCGCAGCCGGCGAGCGCCTCGGCCGCGTCCGCCACCAGCGACAGTTTCTCCGGCAGGCGCGTGCCCGGTAAGTAGCGGGTGTTTTCGCGACGTTCGGCCATGTGGGCCAGGTAATCGCCGAACGGGCTCCACAGGGCCACGCGGTGTTCGTGGGCCGACAGAATCATGGCGCAGGCCGTGGCCATCGCGCCGTCGCTGATGATGGTGAAGCGGGTTGGGGGCATGGAGAGGCAATTCCTTGCGATCCGGGGCTTCGCGGGGTTCAGCCCTCGGCTTGCCGTCTGGGGGGTGGGGCTACCGGTCGCGGTTGACGGCCTGGACGATCTTACGGTGAACGGCGAGCGGTCGGCGAACCATCAGCCAGAACGCTTCGGGCACGCCGGTGCCCGCGGTGGAAAATGCGATCGTGCCCAGGCTGAACAAGCGCTCCCGGATGCTGAAGACCAGGTCGGTATGCTGCAAGCGGCGCAGCTCGGTCTGGAATACTTCGGGCCGGAAGAAGTTGCGGACGCGAATGACGCGGCGGTTGGTCAGCACATAGACCGCAGCGATCCATTGCAGGGCCTGCCAGGCGATGCGGATCGCCCCCAGTGCCATGCCCAGCAACAGCAAACCCTGTGTCCCGCCCGGGTCGCCGAAGCGCCCGATCAGCCACACCGCCGCCGCGACCACCGCCGCCAGCACCCCCAGCGACTCCAGGCTGCCCAGCAGGATGTACCACGGGCTTGGTTTGAGCAGCAAAATGATGATCTCGTCGCCTTGCAGCAGATCGGCCGGCAGCAGCGAGGTGGCCCGGTCGGCCGGCAGGCCCAGCGCCGGCTCGGGCGATTCGGCCGCGCAGCGATCATCGGCGCACGGGTTGTGTCGCAATCGGCTCACGCCATCGCCTCACGTTTGAGCGTCACCACGTCCGGCAGGTTACGGTAATAGCCATCGAAGTCCAACCCGTAACCCACGACGAACTCATCGGGAATGTCGAACCCGACGTACTCGGCCGGCACTGCCATCGCCGAGGCGATCGTCTTGCGCAGCAGCACGCACGTGGCCACGCCCGCCGGCCGGCGCTGGTCGATCATCCCGCGGATCGCCGTGAGCGTTCGGCCGGAGTCGAGAATATCGTCCACGACCAGCACGTGTTGGCCGGTCAGGTCTTCGGGCAGATCGCCGACGATCCGCACGCCCCGGCTGCTCGTCGCCTTGCCGGGATAGGAACTGACCGAAATGAGCTTCAACCGCATCATCATCGGCAGGTGGCGGATCAGGTCGGCCAGGAAGATGACGCTGCCGGTCATGATCGACAGCAGCACGAGGGCCGGATCGCTGCCGGATTCGTCGGCGGGGCCGCGGAAATCGGCGGCGATTTGGCGGGCCATTCGCTCCACGCGCCCGGCGATGGTCTGCCGGTCGATCAGCACCCGTTCGATCTGCTGGTCCATGGGGGGATGATACACCTGGGGCGGCGCGGCGCGAAGGCGGCATTGGGCGACAACCGTCGATCACGATACCGGTCCCCTCCCCGGGGCCAGGTCCATCGCATCGCACCGGGCTTCCGGCGCGAGCCGATTCACCGTCCCCCGGCCCCTCCCAAAGAAGGGGGGTGACTTGCGGTGGTCCTGACCCCGGGGCAAATTAGCGAATATGCCGATTGTGCGGGTTGGCCGGTGGGCCTATGCTTGGGCGGAACGATTCATGTTGGGGCAGGTCATACCCGTGGTGATTCAGGACGATACTGCTGACGCGGATTCACATCGCATCAAGGTGCGCAGGCACCGGATGGGGCGGCCGATGGTATCGCTCAGTCAGCACCTGACCGAACAGCTTGTTTCGCCGCAGACCCGCCAGGAACGCCAACTGGACACCATGCTTCAGGTGGCCTGCGCAATCGGCCGCCTCCACGAGCCGCAGGCCCTGATGACCGCGATCCTCAACCACGTGACCGCCGCGTTCGCCGCGGACCGCTCGGCCCTGTTTCTGCACGACCCGGCCGAGTCGGAGTTGTATTCCTCCGTGGCCGAGGGACTGGACGACTGGGGGGCGCAGATTCGCGTGCCCGATGACGTGGGCCTGTGCGGGCGGGTGTTCCAGAACCAGGAATCGCTTTGCATCGCCGACACGTTCGAGACGTCCGAATTCGACCGGACCACCGCCGACTGGACCGGCTACATGCCGCGGTCGATGCTGGTGGTGCCGATCATCTACCGTCTCGGCCGGTGCGACGGGGTGCTGGAAGTGATGGACGAGCGCGTCGGCTATTTCACCGAGCAGGATATTCCACTGCTCGAGGCGATCGCCGTGCAGGTGGGCATCAGTCTCGACAACGCCCGGCTGGTTGAGGCGCAGAAGCAGCAGTTCGACAGTTTCGTCCGCGCGTTCGCCACGGCCCTGGACGCCCGAGATCCGATGACCGCCATTCACTCGGTCAACGTGGCCAACTATGCCATGGGCATCGGGGCGCAGTTGGGTCTGGATCAGAAGGCTATGGAACTGCTGCGCGTGGCGGGGCTGCTGCACGACGTGGGCAAGATCGGCGTGCCGGAGGCGGTGTTGACCAAGCCGGGCCGGCTGACCGACGAGGAGTTCGTGAAGATGCGCGAGCACGCCGCCCATTCGCGGAGGATTCTCTCGCAGATTCACTTCACCGACGAACTGGACGGTATGGATGAACTGGCCGCGGCCCACCACGAGCGCCTGGACGGGTCGGGCTATCCCGATGGATTGCGCGCCGAGCAGTTGCCGCTGCCCGCCCGTATCCTGGCGGTGGCCGATGTGTTCGACGCCCTCACCCAGGATCGTCACTATCGCTGCGGCATGACCTTCGCCGAAGCGCTGGGTCTGATCGACACCATGACCCCGCACCAACTCGACGCCGGCTGCGTCGCGGCCCTGCGAAGATTTTTGAACGCCTGAACGCTTCCCCGGTCGGGGCAGGTGGCGATCGCTTAACGATAGAATTCGACGATCAGATTCATGTTCACGTCGAAGGGAACCTGGTCGGCGGTGGGCGCGGCGGCGACGTTGGCCGTCAGCGTCGACGGGTCAAAGGTCAGCCACGCGGGCACTTCATGGCCGGCCAGGGATTCCATCGTTTCCCGAATGTACTTCTGGCTGTTTTGCTTGATGGTGATCTTGTCGCCGACCTTGACCGCGGCGCTGGGCCGGTCGGTCTTGTGGTCGTTGACCCGCACCAGCCCGTGGGCGACCATCTGTCGGGCCTGCCAGATCGTTCGCGCCCAGCCCAGACGTCGGATCACGTTGTCCAGCCGCTGTTCGAGCAGCGTCAGCAGGGCGTCGCCTGTGTTGCCCTTGGAGCGGTTGGCTTCGTCGACATAGCGGCGGAACTGCTTCTCCATCACGTTGTAGTGATAGCGCAGCTTCTGCTTTTCGTTGAGGCGCACGCCGTAGTCGCGCAGACGCCGGCCGCGGTAGCCGTGCATGCCCGGCGGAGTGAGCTGACGCTTGGCGGTGTGCTTGGGAGTGTCGGCGATGGGCACGCCCACGCGGCGCGACAGCTTGACCTTGGGGCCGAGGTAATTGGCCATGCGAGAACGCTCCGTCACCGTGATGCCGTGTTCGAGTCAGCCGGCGGCGCCGGATTGCCGCGGCCTCACCCGTCGTTCCGTCGCGATGGTCGCTGGTTCAGCGATTCACCGTCCGGGGACCGGGGCGGTGGGCTCTGCGAGCCGTCGAGCCGGTGACAACGCTCGACCGATTTTCGTCCCGGCCGCCTTGCGGCATCGTGCCGGGAAGGCCCGCGAGCAACGACGAAGATGATACCCAGCCCGTTCGGCCGCTGCAAGCTCGCCCGTCTGGTCAATGCCCACCGCCGCCGCTAGAATGCCGCGATTCGGCGCCATCACGCCGCCGGTTTCCGCCTTCATCCCCGGAGCAGCCCCATGGCCATGACCATGACCGAGAAGATCATCGCTCGCCACGCTGGTCGGCCGGCCGTCAGCCCCGGCGAAAACGTCTGGGTCGACGTGGATGTCCTGATGACCCACGATGTTTGCGGTCCCGGCACGATCGGCATCTTCAAACAGCACTTCGGCGACGACGCGAAGGTCTGGGATCCCGATCGCGTGGTCATCATCCCCGATCATTACATCTTCACCGCCGACGAAAAGTGCCACCGCAACATTCAGATCCTCCGCGATTTCGTCCAAGCGCAGGGCATCCGCTACTACTACGACCCCGACTTCATCAACACCGCCCCCGGAAGTGGCTTGCCGAATCCCTACCGAAATCCGCAGCAGACGAACTACAAGGGCGTCTGCCACAAGGCCCTGCCCGAAGAAGGCCACGTTCGGCCCGGTGAAATCCTCCTCGGCACCGACAGCCACACCTGCACCGCCGGCGCATTCGGCCAGCTCGCCACCGGGATCGGCAACACCGACGCCGGCTTTGTCCTCGGCACCGGCAAAACCTGGCTCAAGGTTCCGCCCACCATGAAGTTTGTCTTCCACGGCGAAATCCCGCCGTACCTCACCGCCAAGGATCTCATCCTCGCGGTCATCGGTGAAATCTCCGTCTCCGGCGCCACCTACAAGACCATGTACTTCGCCGGCGAGGGCATCGCCAGCCTCACCCTCGAAGACCGCATGACCCTGACCAACATGGCCATTGAGGCCGGTGGCAAAAACGGTGTGTGCGACGTCGATGACAAGACCCTCGATTACGTCCGCGCCCGATCCAACCGCGCCGACTGGCAGGTGGTGTCTGACGATCCCGATGCCGCTTACGATTCGGTCTACCAGTTCGACCTGGACACGCTCGAACCGCTCGTCGCCAAGCCGCATTCGCCCGACAACCGCGACACCGCCCGCCACTGCGCCGGGGTCGCCGTCGACCGGGCCTACATCGGCTCGTGCACCGGGGGCAAGATCACCGACATGATCTTCGCCGCCGCCCTGCTCGAAGGTCATACCGTCAAAGTGCCGACCTTCGTCGTGCCCGGCTCGACCGAGGTCCACGCCGACATGCTTCGCCTGAACGTGCGCGGTGAAGAGAAAACCAATGGCGAAAAGAGCGTATTCGACATTCTCGCCGACGCCGGTTGCGAGATCGGCCCGTCCGGCTGCGCCGCCTGTTTGGGCGGACCGGCCGACACGTTCGGCCGACTCAACGAACCGATCACCTGCATCAGCACCACCAACCGCAACTTCCCCGGCCGCATGGGCCACAAGGAAGCCGGCGTCTACCTTGCCTCGCCGCTGACCGTGGCCGCCAGCGCCCTGACCGGCAAAGTCACCGACCCCCGCGAGTACGTCACCGAACCCATCGCCACCGGATCAGCCGGCGTGATCTGACTGCTCGAAGCACCACGCCGAAGCCTGGCGCTGCCGAGGGGCTTGCGAAGTACGCCGCTCCGGGCGATGCGTTAACATGGACAGCGATGAAGGTCGGACGGGTTCATCGGTTGTTGCGGTTGATCACGGTGCTGCAGCGAGGCGTGTCGATGTCGGCGGCGCAGTTGGCCGCGGAACTGGGCGTCAGCCGGCGAACGCTGTTCCGCGATCTGAACACGTTGGGCGCGGCGGGGATTCCCTACGAGCACGAATCGGGTCGCGGGTATCGCATCGCCCCGAGTTTCTTTCTGCCGCCGGTGAATCTGAAGGTGAGCGAGGCGATGGGGCTGATGATCCTGGCCCGCAGCGCGCAGGCGACGCCGGACCAGCCGATGACCGCGCCGGCGGCCGAGGCGGTGGCCAAGCTGATGGCCACGATGCCTCCGGGCATCCGCCAGGTGTGCCAGGAGATGATGGGCCGCGTGTCGATCAACCCCGGCGCCCGAGCCCGCGTGAACGATGACGCCAGCCACTACACGCTGCTCCAGCAGGCGATCGACCAGCAGCGCGTGGTGAAGATGACCTACGCCAGCCTGTTCGACGAGCAGACGATCCGCCTGAATCTGAGGCCGTACCACCTGCACTACAGTGTGCGGGCCTGGTACGTGATCGGCCACAGCGCCATGCACCGCCAGGTGCGCGTATTCAAGCTGGCCCGGATCACTCAGGCGACCTTGACCGACCGGTTCTTCCGCATGACGCAGCCGTTCGACGTGGATAAACACTTCGGCAAGGCCTGGTCGATGATCCCCGAGGGCAAGGTCCACCGCGTGGAGCTGGAGTTTACGGCGAAGGTGGGCCGGAACGTGGCGGAAGTGCGATGGCATCCCAGCCAGCAGCACGAGTGGCTCGACGACGGCCGCTGCCGCGTGCGGTTCGAGGTCGACGGGTTGGGCGAGATTTCCTGGTGGCTGCTGGGCTACGGCGACCAGGTGAAGGTGCTCAGGCCCGCCGCCCTGCGCGAGCGGTTGAGGCAGACCTACCGCGCCGCGCTGGGCCGGTACGATTCAAAGCCGACCAATCGGAGGACGCGCTGATGCGGGCGGTCGTGTGTCGGGTCAGCGCGGCGAAGGTGACGGTCGACGGCGAGGTGACCGGCGAAATCGGGCATGGTCTGCTGGTGTTCGTCGGCGTGGTGCGTGGCGACGGCGAGCGCGAAGCGAAATGGATGGCCGACAAACTGCTCGCCCTGCGCATCTTCCCGGACGATGAGGCAAAGATGAACCGTTCGGTGGCGCAGGCGGGCGGTGGATTGCTGTTGATTTCGAACTTCACGCTGGCCGGCCAGACGCGCAAGGGCACGCGGCCAAGTTTCACCGACGCGGCGCCCCCGGAACAAGCGAATCGGTCGTTCGATGATCTGGTGGCGCGGTGCGCCGGGCGCATCGACACGGCGACCGGCCGGTTCGGCGAACACATGGCCATCGATTCGACCTGCGACGGGCCGGTCACGCTGGTCATCGACACCCCGCCGGTGCGGTGAGGGCGGCACGGGGCTGCGGCGCGGGGGTGAACCTTTTCTTCGATGGGCTTGATCGGTGGTGGCGCGGCGCTACGATGGACCGCTTGCCCGGATTGCGTCCGGTTTCCCCTGACTGAAAGCATTCGATGACCAGCCAGACGAATACGGCATCTGTCCGGCCGCGTCGCGGGGCGGTGCGTTGGAAGAACCTGAACCAACCGGTGATTCTGGCGATCAGCGCGCTGCACCTGCTGGCGCTGGGCGCGCTTTGGCCGGGGCTGTTTTCGTGGAGCGGGCTGATCCTGTTCGCGGTGCTGGCCTGGATCAGCGGGGGGCTGGGCATCACGCTGGGCTTCCACCGGTTGCTCACGCACCGGTCCTTCCGCACGCCGCGCTGGCTGGAATACGCGCTGACGCTGTGCGGGTGTCTGGCCTGGCAGGGCGGACCGGTCGAATGGGTCGGTACCCATCGCCTTCACCACAAACATTCTGACCGCGATCACGATCCCCACAGCCCCAGCCACGGGTTCACCTGGTCGCACATCCTGTGGACGCTGCACCGGGATCTGGACGGCATCCAGCCGCGCCTGGCGGCGAAAGACCTGATCCGCGACCCGATCATGAACCGGATCGACCGATCCTTCTTCGTTCCGCAACTGGTGCTGGCCGCGGTGCTGCTGGGCGCGGGCTGGGCGATCGGCGGCCCCCGGCTGGGCGCGGGCTGGGTGGTGTGGGGCGTGGCGCTGCGGACGGTGGTGGTGTTTCATGTCACGTGGTTCGTCAATTCCGCCGCCCACACCTGGGGTTACCGCAACTATCCCGACACCGGCGAGTGCTCGACGAACCTTTGGTGGGTGGCGCTGCTGGGTTTCGGGGAGGGCTGGCACAACAACCATCACGCCCATCCGCGATCGGCGGCGCACGGGCTGCGCTGGTTCGAGGTGGACGTGACCTGGTGGACGATCCGGGCGTTGTCGTGGGCGGGTCTGGCGTGGGACATCAAGCGCCCCAAGCCGTCGGACCTGCCCCGCCGGCGGGCGAAACGCCGAGGGGCGGCGGAAGCGGCCGGGCCTTCGCCCATTTCCAATGATGCATCGGCCGGCGGAGTCGGTTAACATCGCCAGCTTCGCATTCGCGGTACGGCGGCAACGGAGCTGAACGATGTCATCGGATTACGGTTTGATCGACGGGCGCTATCCGAAACGCCGGATCGGCGCGGTGGCCGAGGAACTGGGACTCGACCCGGAAGCGATCTGGCCGCACGGTCACTACATCGCCAAGGTGCCGATCACCGAACTGCAGGCCCGCCGGCGAAAGCGCGATGGCAAGCTGATCCTCGTCACCGCGATGAGCCCGACCAAGAGCGGCGAGGGCAAAACGACCACGACGATCGGCCTGGGCGACGCGATGAGGCGGCTGGGCCACAAAACCTCCATCTGCCTGCGCGAACCGTCCCTGGGGCCGTACTTCGGCATCAAGGGCGGCGGCACCGGCGCCGGACGCGCCCAGGTCGTGCCCGCCGAGGACATCAACCTCCACTTCGTCGGCGACATGTATTCGGTCAGCAAGGCCAACAACCTGCTGGCGGCGATGATCGACAATCACCTGCAGCACGGCAACGAACTGGACATCGATCCGCGGCGGATCATCTGGCGCCGGGTGATCGACCTGAACGACCGGGCCCTGCGCGAGATTTTCGTGGGCCTCGGCGGGGTGAAGCACGGCGTGCCGCGCAAGGATGGTTTCAACATCACGCCGGCGTCGGAGATCATGGCGATTCTGTGCCTGGCCAAAGATTACCAGGACCTGGGCAAACGCCTGGCGCGGATCGTGGTGGGCTTCACCTACAAGGGCGAGCCGGTCCGGGCGAAGGACATCATGGCCGACGGGGCGATGCAGGTGCTGCTCCGCGACGCGATTCACCCGAACCTGGTGCAGACGATCGAAGGCACGCCCGCCTTCGTCCATGCCGGGCCGTTCGCCAACATCGCCCAGGGCACCAACAGCGCCATCGCCACCCGCACCGCCATGAAGCTGAGCGACTACGTGATCACCGAAGCCGGCTTCGGCACCGACCTGGGCGCCGAGAAGTTCTTCCACATCAAGTGCCGCCTGGCCGGGCTGAACCCCAGCGCCGCGGTGATCGTGGCCACGGCCAAGGCGGTGGCGCTGCACGGACTGGCGAACCTGGCCAAGCACATCGAGAACATCCGCCTGTTCAACCTCCAACCGGTCGTGGCGATCAACCGCTTCCCCCAGGACAACGATGCGCAGCTCAAGAAGATCGTCCGTCACTGCCGGCGGCAGAAGGTCCAGGCGGTGGTCGCCACCCACTTCGCCGACGGCGGGCAAGGCGCCATCGACCTGGCCGGCGCGGTGGTCGAGGCCGTCGAGGCCAACGGGCGGAAGAAGCTGAAGTTCCTCTATCCGCTCCACGCGCCATTGAAGCGAAAGATTGAAGCGGTGGCGAAGAAAGTTTACGGCGCCAAGGGCGTGGTGTACGAGCGGGCCGCCGAAACGGATATCGAACTGCTCACCCGGCAGGGCTTTTCCAACCTGCCGGTGTGCATCGCCAAGACGAACATGTCGCTGTCGGACGATGCGACCGTGCCCGGCCGGCCGCGCGATTTCAAAATCACGGTCAACGAACTGCGCGTCAGTGCCGGCGCGGGGTTCGTGGTGGTGATCGCGGGCAACATCATGACGATGCCCGGCCTGCCGAAGGTGCCCGCCGCCGCCCGCATCAAGGTCGACGCCCACGGACGCGCCACCGGCCTGGCGTGAAGCCGGCGATGCGGCGCGGGGTGGGGCCGCGCCGCACGCCCACCGGACGCGGGGGTGATCGACGCACGCCCCCGAAGGACGCCGCCGCCGGTGGGGGGGCGGGAATCAAGACCGCCACAACTAACGCAATGCCCGAACCTTCCTAATCCAGCCCACACATCCGTGGGCTACTGTTGAACCATCTGAGAGCTGTGTCCAACCCCGACCTCGCCAGTCGACGGGTTGGGCACGGGAACGGACTCGCCCGGCGACGGCTTGCGGCCAGCAAGGAGGTGCTCATGAATTAATGTTCGGCAAACCTTGTGCTAACGCAATACACACAGTCCCCGTGTAGTTTCCGGGTGTGCGGGAAGGGCCTCTCCCGGGGTATCCGCCGGCACACGTGGGAACTGGACTGTGAGAGTTTGAGGGCTACCTCTGAACATACTTTTTTAGAAGGATGATGGTATGAAACCAACAGCAGGAGCAATCTGTCTAGCGATTGCGATGTCAGTGTTGGCCGCGAGGGCGGCCGATGCCCAGTGG
>CAYNCM010000002.1:7835-79187 GCA_964395825.1 uncultured Planctomycetaceae bacterium | reverse complement strand
GGCGAGAGGATTTGAACCTCCGACCTCCTGACCCCCAGTCAGGCGCGCTAACCAAACTGCGCTACGCCCCGTGATGTGATCGGCCAAGCCATGGTAAATCGGTCGACCGGTGGTGGCAAGCGCTGGCCGGAGGGGTCGGGGGGCGCTAGAATCGGCTGCCGGGCTGATCATCCACACGACCCGAGGGACTGACCATGAAAGCCGAGACGCTGCTGGCCAAACTGAACGAGCTTCGCAAGGACGCCGAGGGCGACCCGGAGGCGATGGAGTGGCTGGCCCTGCATCACGCGTTCTGCTTCATCAGCTACAAGATGGGCGACTTCCAGCGCTACCTGGACGAAACGATCCAGGACGAATGACCCACGTGCCATGGCGGATGTCGCGGGTCTCACGTCGGATGTCTAAGAATCTTGCTCTTTGCATTTTTGCTTCGTTGGCGGTGCTGTTTTTTCATCGTCCGGGGTCGGGGTCGGGGGCTTGGGCCGGTCGCTGACGACGACGGTCTGGGCGACGACATCGCCGAGGCGCTGGCGGTAGGGGCTCAGAATCATGAACACGAGCATGGGGTAGGCGATCAGTTCCATGATCTTCATGCCGTTGCGGCCGAGCACCTGCCAGAGGTTGGGCGGCTTGCCGGTGTGGGTGGTCACGCGCGAGCCGACCAGGCGTTTGCCGATCGACCTGCCGGTGAACAGTTCGCCGACGGCGGTGTGTCCGACGGTGACGAGAATGGCCATCGCGCCGGGGAACATCTGCGTCCACTCGCCGCGCGCGGCGCCGGGCCAGTGGGCGATGAAGAGCGTGAGGGGGTTGCCGACGCCGAAGACGAACATGCTCACCACCACGCCGGGCACCAGGTCGATCGCGGCGGCGATCAGGCGTCGGGACAGGGCGGTGGCGTGCATTTCGGGCGGGAGCGTGACGCGGTTGCCGGCCGGTCCGCGTCGCAAGGCGGCGAAGAGGATCAGCATGGCGGCGATGAAGACCAGCATCATCGCCAGGACGCTCTGATCGATTGGCCTGGGCAGCGTGGCGATTCGCAGGACGTCCGGCTCGGTGACCCCATGCGGACGGGTGGCCGGATCGCGCATGGCGTGGTGCACGACGCCGTGGCGATCGATCATCACCGCCTCCATCATCGCGCCCCGGGCCACCGCGGTCCAAGTCTCCACATTTTCGGGCAGGCCGATGCGGCCGAGGTCGATGGCCTGGCCCTTTCGCAGCATGGTCGCGGCGAGCTGTCGATCGCCGGCGGGATGGACGATGACGATCTGGCGCTGCAGGCCGATCGCCTGGAAGTCATCGGATGGCGGGGCGGGGTAGGCGTGGGCCCGCCACGCCTCGCCGTCGGTCTGGTGGACGGTGAGCCGGCCACCGTTCAGCGTCACGATCGCCCAGCGGTCGCGGTCGGGATCGAGCATGACCACCGCGAGCCGTTCGGCATGCTGGACGGCATCGGGCAGGGGCGCGGTTGACCATCCGGTGGGATCGAACACGAGCAGTTCGACCTGCGGGCCTGGCGCGGCTGGGGCGGGGGGTGTTGGGTCGTCAGAACCTTCGGTTGGGTCGGCGGAAGCACCGCTCGGCGGTTGATCGATGGATCGGGTGGGGGGGTGACGGATGAACACGACCGGCCCGGTTGCGCCGGCGGCGAGGCTGAGCAGTTGGCATCCGTGGGGCAGGGGCGGCAGTTGTCGGGTTTCGAAGGGCGTCTGCGCCGGGTCGACGGGCATGAAGAAGGTAAACGCCTGGGCGGTGCGATCGCGGTAGATCAGATAAGCCCGCCGTTCGTAACCGGTCAAGGCGATCGGATCGCCGGCCCATCGGGCGCCGGGGTCCTTCCACAGGACATGGGGTTCGGTGTTCGGCCGGCGCAGGAGCAGGCGAAAGGTCTCGTCGGGTTCATCGACGCAGACCCACAGCGTTTCGCGGTCGCCGGCGGCGAGCAGGTGCGGGGCGCGATCGCCGTCGTCCGATTCCGTGGAGGCCATCTCGACCGGCGGCGGCAGAGGGCCCGGCGGTTCGTCCTGACCGGCGGCGACGGCCCACAGCCCGACCGCCACGCCAACCGCCACGCCCATCGTCAACCATCGGCCAAGGCACATCATGTCAAGAGGATACCGCAAGCGCGGGGCAGGGGATACCCGAGGTTCTTACTGCGGATGGATCCGGACCACCCGCTCGACCTTGAGCAGTTTGACCAGCCGGCCGAAGTCGAACTGGGCATCCTTGATCCGGTCCCACTTCCGGCCGTCGGTGGGGTCGGACAGGCCGAGGGTGAGGCGGAACTGTTCGCCGGGCATGACGGTGTCGATGCGGGTGGCCACGTGCGGGAAGGCGCCGGGGGGTTTGCCGAGCTGGGTGAGCGGCTTCCAGTGTGTCAGGCGCGTGGTCAGCACGGCGTCGCCGTGGGCGTTGAGCAGTTCGATGACGCGTGGCCGGGCGGTCGATTCGTCGATCACATACCGCCGGCGCGCCGCGGCCAGTTGCGGATCGGCCGGCAGCGTGATGACGGTGTCCTGCTGGTGGTGGCGGATTTCGACGCCGGGCGCGTCGGGCGCGGGCAGCGGATCGACGGCCAGCAGTCGCATCAGTTGATCGGGGGCCACGGGCAGACCGGCGATGCGCCGTGGCCCGACCGGCCCCGCGCCGCGTTCGCCGAGGTAAGCGGTCTTCGGTTCGCCTTCGGGCGGGCGCAATTGGAACAGCCAGTAATGCTCGTCATCGCAACCGACCCAGAGCATGATCTCATCGAACTTGCCGATGGCCAGGGCCAGTTCGTCGGGTCGGCGAAGGATGAGTTTGCCGTCGGCCTGCTCGAAGTGGCTGTTCCCCTCGTCATCGGTCCAGCGAATCTCGGCCACCACGCGCGACCACCACTGGCCGATCTTGTCGACGCGCTGGTTGTACCGGGTGACGAGCTGGGCCGGGTCGGCGTGCACAACGACGGGGGCAGTGGGCGGTTCGGCCGGCGGACAACCGGTCAGCGCCGCGGCCAGGGCCATCAAACCGCCAAGACGCCGGCCGCGCCAAGTCCGACTGGGTTTGTGTGGAATGAACGGCATCGCACCCTGGTGTTCTTGGCGCCCTGGCGGTTGTCTCACAGCTCCGTCTGGAGGATTTCGCTCAACTGCTCGGTGACGCTGCGGATCTGCTGTTCGTCGAGGTGCGGGTCGAGCACTTCGATGGTTTCCTGTTCGTTCCACTTGCCCATCGGCCCCTTGGCCAGATCGAGTTTGGGCGTCAACCGCCACCAGTCCTGCTCGACTTGCTCGCCGGCAGGGTTGTTGATCAGGCGGCGCTCGGTGCGGTCGTAGCGCACGAGCTTCTTACGCATGAGGATCAGCGCCAGCACGAATCGGAACGCCACGCGCTGGGCCTGCGTGGCATCCGCCAGCCGGCGGAGCAGGTTCATCAGCACTTCGTCGTCGACGAACAGCTTCTTCTTGTCGTCCGGCTTCGGCACGGTGGCCCGCCAGTAGCTGAACAGGGGTTCGGGGCGTTGGCCTCGCTGCCAGGCTTCGAGGCTGATGTCCACCCGCCGCAGGTCGTCGCCGTCTTCGACCAGCGTGGCGATGTAGGCCTCATCGGGTTCGAGCGTGCGGCCGGTAAAGGCGCAGGCGCCGGTGGGCCGCTCGACGTCGTAGGAAGATGACTGAAACTGGCTCATGGGGCATCCGGTGGTGTAACTTCCGTGGCATTGTAACGTCTAACGCCCCATGCCGAGACATCAGCGCACGGCACTGCTATCATGGCAACCCCGAACCCATACGAGATGATCCGCCATGCCTGACAAACCGCACGATATCGAGAACGTGGTCATTATCGGTTCCGGCCCGGCCGGCTGGACCGCGGCCATTTACGCCGCCCGCGCCGACCTGAAGCCGCTGGTCTACGAGGGCGTACCCAAGCAGGACCCGGCGCTCATTCTGCCCGGCGGCCAGCTCATGCTTACCACCGAAGTCGAGAACTACCCCGGCTTCCCCGAAGGCATCACCGGGCCGGACATGATGGAAGCGTTCAAGAAGCAGGCCCGGCGATTCGAGACGCGCATCATTGAGCAGGACATCACCGGTTGTGATTTCTCCGAGCGCCCGTTCAAGTTGACCACCTCCGGGGGGCAGACGGTCAAGGCCCAAGCCGTCATCATCGCCACCGGCGCGGTGGCCAGGTGGCTGGGACTGGAAAACGAAAAGCGTCTGGCCCAGCGCGGCGGAGGCGTCAGCGCCTGTGCGGTGTGCGACGGGGCGCTGCCGGCGTTCCGCGATCAGGTGCTGGTCGTGGTCGGCGGAGGCGATACGGCCATGGAAGAGGCCGCCTACCTGTCCAAGTTCGCCTCGAAGGTGTACATCGTCCACCGTCGCGACGCACTGCGCGCCAGCCGGACCATGCAGGACCGCGTGCTGAACAACGACAAGTGCCAGGTGCTGTGGAACAAGGTGGTCGTCGACGTGCTGGGCGACGATCAGGTGACCGGCGTGAAACTGGAAGACACGCAGACCGGCGAAGCGTCGCAACTGGAATGCCGCGGCCTGTTCGTGGCGATCGGTCACACGCCCGCCACGCAGTTCCTCGAAGCCACCGGTCTGGCTCTCGACGATAAGGGCTACATCAGGCTGGAAGACGCCGGCCGGTCGCTGACGAACATGGAGGGGGTTTTCGCGGCCGGCGACGTGGCCGACGCGATGTACCGCCAGGCCGTCACCGCCGCGGGCATGGGTTGCCGGGCCGCCATGGACGCCGAACGCTGGCTGGCCGAACAGGAAGACTGAGCACGGCGAACCGTGCCGCCGCAAGCCGGGCGTGTCGGCCCACCCCTTCGGGGCGCCCATCGCCGCACCGGCTACGACCACCGGCACCACGCCCGGCGGCGATGGCGATGACTTCGCTTTCAATCTCACCGGCACGGCGGTGCCCGAACCGGCCACCGCGCTGCTGCTGGTCGCGGCGGGCGCGATGGTGCGCCGGCGGGCCTGAACCGCTCGCCGAATCCCGCAGGCGAATCCAAACCGAATTCTCATCCGGCCGAACCCGACCGTTCGCCGAACGCAGGGATATCGGTTATACTGAATGAACTGAGGGGTCCGACATTCCCGCCTGTGGCCGACCGGCCGGAAATGAGTTTCTGTTGAACGTAACCACAAGTCCAATTGCGGCCCCCGGGGCCAGGTCATCTTCGCCGGCCGATGCACCGGTTCACCCCCTGGGCGATCGCGCCCGCGTGTTGCTGACCAGCGTGTTCGGGCCTTACGCCCAGGATGATGAGTTTGGCAGTCGGGCGTTGAACCCGATGGAGTTGTACCACAACCAGGTCACCCGCGCGCAGGGGCCGTTCAGCCTGCGCATGTTCCACCGCTCGTGGGGGCTGATGCTCATTCAGCAGAACATCAACGCCCCGTGCACGCTGCTGGATTTCCCGCATCGCGAGCGGTTCGTCGAAGAAATCACCTCCCGGCGCTACGATATCATCGGCATCAGCGCGATCATGTCGAACGTGAACAAGGTCGAGTGGATGTGCCGGAAAATCCGCGAGCACCAGCCCGGCGCGACGATCGTGATCGGCGGGCACATCGCCAACATGCCGGGCCTCGACGAGCGCACCGACGCCGATTACGTCGTGCCCGGCGAAGGCGTGCGGTGGTTCCGCCGGTTCCTCGGCGAGCGCGACGATCGGCCGATCCGCCATCCCCGAACGCTCAGCGGGGTCGGCGCCCGCACCATGGGGGTGAAGCTTTCGACCAGGCCCGGCGCGATCGCCGCAACGCTCATCCCTTCCGTCGGCTGCCCGATGGGCTGCAACTTCTGTTCGACCAGCCACATGTTCGGCGGCAAGGGCAAGCACATCGACTTCTACAAGACCGGCGATGAGCTGTTCGAGGTGATGTGCGACCTCGAAAAGCATCTGAAGGTCTGGTCGTTCTTCGTGATGGACGAGAACTTTCTGCTGCACCGCAAGCGCGCGCTGCGCCTGCTGGAACTGATGCGGGAGCACGACAAGAGCTGGGCGCTGTACGTCTTCTCGTCGGCGAACGTGCTCAAAAGCTACACGATCGAACAACTCGTCGGACTTGGCATTTCGTGGGTGTGGATGGGCCTGGAGGGCGAGAACAGTCAATACGCCAAGCTCGCCGGCACCGACACGCGCGAACTGGTGAAGGTGCTGCAATCACACGGCGTGCGGGTGCTGGGCTCGACCATCATCGGTCTGGAAGAGCACACGCCGGACAATCTCGACGCCGCCATCGACCACGCGGTCAGCCACGACACCGAGTTCCACCAGTTCATGCTCTACACGCCGATTCCCGGCACGCCATTGTGGCAACAACTCGAAGAAGACGGGCGGCTGACCGACCCGGAATGCCGTCGCGTGGCCGACACGCACGGCCAGTCGCATTTCAACTACCGCCATCGCCACCTGGAACCCGATGAGGAGACGGCGTTTCTGATCCGCGCGTTCGAGCGCGATTTCGAAGTGAACGGCCCGAGCGTCGTGCGGGTGGCCCGAACCACGCTGGCCGGCTGGCGGCGCTATCGCCACCACCCCGACCGGCGCATTCGGCGAAGGTTCCGGCGCGAGGCGAAGGGCCTGGCCACCGTCCACGCCGGGGCGATGTGGGCGGCCAGGCGATGGTTCGCCGACCAGCCCCCACTGCACGCGAAGCTCGATGGCATGATGCGCGAACTGTACCGGACCTTCGGGTGGCGCTCGCGCCTCGCCGCGCCGCTGATCGGCCGATACGTGACGCGCAAGCTGAGGCAGCAGGACGCCCGCCTCCGCGACGGATGGACCTGCGAGCCGCCGACGTTCTACGAACGGACCAACCAGCCGCACGCGACCGGCGCGGCGCCCGGCGAGTCGCCCCTTCGCCGCCTGCTCGACCTGCTCACCGCCCCCAGTCCCGGCTGAGCGCCGCCGGCGCGCGGTTCGACCGGCGACCGATGGGAACCTCGGCCCGGATTCTGCTTGGGCGGCAATCGCTGAACCCCGAATCGGCTAGTGCCGTGTCTGCCGTTGATCTTCGGCGGGAAGTTCAGCCGCCAGCCGAAGGCGAGCGCGGTGTCGAAGCGCTCCCCCGCGGGTCGCGGCCAAAAACCGATGCCCGAATCTTGGGTGCAGACGCAATACTAAGCCCCGAAGTGCACCGCCACGTCGTAGAACGGCGGGGCGATGGCGTTGCAGCGGACGATTGTGCCGGGCTGCCGGCGTTCGGTTTCGCGGTACAGGTCGAGGGTGATGGTGGTCGGCGATCCAACGGCCAGCGGTTCGGTGGTGATGAAGGCGATGCCGGTGTCGGACAGGTCGCGGGCGATGGCTTCAAAGGCTTGGCCGGCGCCGGGTTGGACGGCGATGGTGGCGGTGTACTTGCGTCGCCGACTGACGCGACGTTCTTCGCCGCGCTGCGATTCGACGATGAGCTGCACCTGCCGGCCGCCCTGGTCCCAGTTCAATTCGCTGACGAACGCCTGCATGATGGCGATACCGCGGCCGCTGGCGAGGACGGCTTCGGGGTCGCTGGACGCCAGGCGGGCGAGGGTCTTGTCCACGTCGAACCCGCGCCCCTGGTCGGTCACCGTCCACACGCAGCGGTCGGGCTGGTAGTCCACGCGGATGTCGACGATGCGCTCGGCGTAATCGGGATCGGCCTGGCGCTGGGCGATCGCCTGGCGGAACGGCTCGCCTCCGTCCTGCTTCAGATCGGAGGACAGTTCATAATTGCCGTGGACAATGGCGTTGGTGATCGCTTCGGTGAAGGCGATGACCAGGCGCTGGGCGGTGTCCTCATCGCAGGCGCCGGCGGCGACGGCCTTGTCACGCAGGAACAGCACGACCGGCTCGACCCACTCGGGCCGGCTGAGAATCCGCAGATGGTCGCTGTGACAGACCGTCATCCAATAAACCCCCAACCTGGATCCGCAAAGCGGACCGGGCCGCTCACCCATACCATCGGCGAATTGGCGGGCGGACTTGCGTATTCGGCACTCGGCACTGGGGCGGCGCGGCGAGGGTCACTCGTCGCCGTGGCCGAAGTCGAAGATGTTGCGGTGGCCCGACCGGCAGCGGGGGCAGGTGGATTGCTCGTGCGTCCAGCCGGGGAAGAACTCGCGGCCGCACCGGTCGCAGGTGACCATCGGCCGGCCGTATCTCGTGCCCGTGATGACCGGACCGCCCGAAGCGGGGTGATCGGTCCCGGGATGCTCGGCGTGGCGGTGGCCGTCGGGGGCGGAGGCGGTGGCGGCGTCGGCTTGGGCGACGGCGACCGTCGGGTCTTGCTTCGGGCCGAACAGAAAGTCCAGCCGGGCGGTCAGTTCCCGACCCAGGCGTGTGGCCGTGGCCGCATAAACGCCGGCCCGCTCGAGGTCCTGGTCGACCCGCACAAGCATGATCTTCGCCGTGGTGCTGCCGGTCTGTTGGGCGCGCTGGAAGTAGACCCGGGTGCGGACGAGCATGTCGGGGCGCGATTCGGCGTCGGCCCCGCGGGCGAGCTGATCGTACCATCGCGCCAGGGTCATCGCCTCGTCGGTCGACAGTTCGCCGGGCGCCCGGCAGGCCAGCGCGACATGCGCGGTGGTTGGATCGTCAAGGCGCCGGCGCACGGTGTCGGGCATCAGTTCGGGACGATCGAAGTCGGTGATGTAGATCATCGCCAGTCCACGGGCGGTGTCGGCGTCGGGCTGATCGGCAAAGCGCTGCTGGGCGTCGAGCATGCGCATCCACAGGTGCTTGCGGCGGCCGAGGCGGCGCTGCAGCGCGCGGTTGTCATCGGTCTGCGACGGGAGGGACGCGGCCAGGCCGATCAGATCGTCCGACACGGCCGGTTGGCTGGCGCGCAACCGGCGTGCCTGATTCCGCGCCAACGAGGCGGCGCGTCGGAGCGTGTGACCGGCCTGCCGGGACTCATCGAGCGCCGCGTCGAGTTGCTCGACCGCCGCGGCCGCGTCGATGCGTCCGGCATCGATCGCCGCGTCGATCTCCAGCAGACGTTGCTCGGCCAGTTGCTCGAGCACGTCAGCCAGCGCGACCGGATATTTCGGTTCGGTCGGATGATTCCGCGTGGCCTGGTCGTACATGCGGCGCAACTGTTCGAGACACCACAGGCGGCCAGACGGATCGGCCCGCTGAATCCACTCCAGCGCCTTGGCGGCCCAGCGAAAGCCCTGCGGGTTCTGCGAGCCGACCTCGAAGGCGCGCCGGGCCAGTTGCAGCCGATCGCGCCGCGCCTTGAGGTGCGGGATGGCCTGGATCATCTCCCGCGACAGCGCAGCGCGGGTTTCGGGCGTGTCGGCCAACTGTTCCAGTTCGCGCCAGTCATCAAGTACGCCGCCCGCAGCCGGTCGCACGCCCGGCGCCGGGCCGGCGATCAGCGTAAACAGCAAAACGGCGAGGGTCGGGCGGAGGTGGGGCATGATGGACGGGTTCATCTTTGCATCCGGCCAAAGGACGGTGGTGTTGTTCGGAAGACGACGGAGCGGCGTTCGCCGCGTCCCGCCGACGTTCACCTTTAGAACGTCGCCGAGACGGGACGGTTCAGCGTGTTTCCGGCCCGTCGCGCGAAGGCGGACACTATAAAGGATCGGCCGGCCGGATGGCGAACCACGCGCCGATTCTTCGACCCATCATCGGCTGGTGGCGATCTGAATGAATGAAAAGTGAAGTTTCCGTTGGCAGGTCCGCTGGGGCGGCGGGAGGCCGCGGCGTCCCCGGGCGGCGGGCGGGGCATGTCGATTTACCCGGTGAAATCGCGGCAAGCGGCCAGGGGACCGGCCTGCCCCGGACGCCCAAACGGACCAGGGAAGCCGGATTGAGGTGCTTGCCAGAACGGGATTTGCGACAAAACCACTTGACCGCAGGCCGTTGAGCGGGAAAATAGGTCGCAAGGAGATCAGGGGCACTTCGGTGATGAGGCGCTCGTCACGACAAGCCCCCGGGTATAGCGACTGTACGTGTTATGCTGGTGGTGACGTGCAAGTCACGTGATTGGGGAATCGAACATCCTAGGGTTGACGATATGACCAGCAAAGCAATCGGACGGGTGCGTTGTGAGAAGCCTGGCGCGATGCGCGGATTGCGCGGCACGGGTCTTCTCGCGGTGCTCGTGGTGGCGACGGTGGTGTGGGCGCTGACCGGGGTGAGCGGCGCCGCCGAGCCCATCGCCGAAGACGGCCAGCGCTACCGCGCCGACCAGATCCTCATCGACCTGTGGCCCGACCTGCCCGTGAGGCCGCCGGCGAAGATGTTCACCACGCTGGACATTCAGCTCGGGGTGACCGACCGGGGCTTCGTCGCGCCGCGCGAAGGCGTGTCCGCCAGGACGATCAAACTCGTCGACGTCCCCAAGCTCAAGCAGCATCACTTTTACGCCAGCGCGCTGCATCACATCGGCTCGCGCGTGGTCGACCACTTCAACAACTGGGGCTACGCCGGCATCATCGCCGAACCCCACCGCGATGACATCAGTCCCGAAGGCCAGGACGTGCGCATGGCCGGCCAGACGGCGCTGCGCATCGTGGTTCGCGCCGAGCAGCCGCGCGTGCGCCCGGTGTACCGGCCGACGATGATGGGACCGGCCTCGCCCGCGCCGGGAGGCGATCCGATGGGCGCCGCGGCGCCGAAGGGTCACGTCTATCACGTCACGCAGTTCATCCTTCAACTGGACAAGGGCCTGCCCCTCGAACCGCCGACCGGCGAGTTGCTCGACCTGACCGTGCCGGTGGAAGAGACGACGCGCGGCTGGGTGGTCTCGCACGATCCGATGCGCCGGATGATGTTGCGGATCGGCGACGTGCCGAAGCTTCAGAACCAGAACTTCCATGCCGACGTGATCGACGAGATGAGCCGCGCCGTCGCCGGCTACTTCGCCGCCCGCGGTCATCGCGACGTGGCGGTCGGCCCGCACCCGTCGGAAATCGACAAGCACGGCAACGACACCCGCTTCGAACACCAGACAGCCATGCGGCTGCTGGTGACCAAGGCCATCACCATTTCGCCGGATGTGAAATTCGTGCCCGGCCGCGAGCACTACGGCCGCACCTCCGTGGCCATCGTCCCCGGCAAGAGCGACGGCGATCCGTACCGCGTGAGCCAGTTGATCGTCGACTACTCGGAAAACCATCCGGCCCTGCCGCCGCTGGAAGAGGTGATGGACCTGTCGGTCGACCTGACCCCGACCAGCCAGGGCTACATCGCCGCCCCGGCCGGGGCGCCGAAGATCCGGGTCAAGCTGCTCGACGTCGCCACGCTGCCCAAGCAGATTCTGTTCGCCAGCGCCATCCGTGAAATCAACACGATGCTGGTCCAGTACTTCAACGGCAAGGGTTTCATCGGCATCTTCGTGGCGCCGCATCCGGATGACGTCAGCCCGGCCGGTGAAGATGTCCGGCCGCCCGGCCAGACGGCCCTGCGGGTTCAGATCCGCACCGGCGTGGTCCGCGAGGTCCGCACCATCGCCGCCGGCGACCGCATCCCCGACGACGAGCGCATCAACAACCCCGTGCACAACCGCCTGATGGCCCATGCCCCGATCCGCGCCGCCAAGCCGGGCGACGTCGTCCCGCCCGACCTGCTTCGCAAGGATCTGCTCGACGAATTCATCTACCGCATGAACCGCCATCCCGGCCGCCGCGTCGACGTGGCCGTCTCGCCCGCCATGGAGGAAGGCGGCGTGGCGCTGGACTACCTGATCACCGAAGCCAAGCCCTGGATGGTCTACGCCCAGATCTCCAACACCGGCACCGAACAGACCGAGGAATGGCGCGAGCGCTTCGGGTTCATCCACAACCAGTTGACTCACAACGACGACATCCTGTCGATCGACTACATCACCGCGGCGTTCGACTCGGCCCACGCGGTGGTCGCCAGCTATGAAGCCCCGGTTGGCGACAGCGAGACGCTGCGCTGGCGGATCAACGGCATGTGGAGCGAGTTCACCGCCTCCGACGTGGGCTTCGCCAACCAGACCTTCGAGGGCAACGAATGGCAGGGCGGGGCGGACCTGATCGCCAACATCTGGCACGAACGCGAGGCGTTCCTCGATATTTTCATCGGCGCCCGGTGGCAGAGCATCGAGGTCACCGACGACTTCCTGGGCATCGAGGACCGCGAGAACTTCTTCCTGCCGCACGTCGGCGTTCAGTACGAAAAGCTCAGCGAAACGACCAACACGCTGGCCCGCATCGAATTCGAGGCGAACCTGTCCGACGTGGCCGGCACCAACGAATCCTCGCTGGACAACCTCGGCCGACTGGACACCGACGAGGACTTCTATCTGCTCAAGTGGGACATGAGTCACTCGTTCTTCCTCGAGCCGGTCCTCTGGCCCGACCAGTGGGCCGACACGTCCACGCCCGACAGCTCCACGCTGGCCCACGAACTGTTCCTGGCGTTCAGAGGCCAGCATGCGTTCGACACGCGGCTGATCCCGCAGGCCCAGCGGACGATCGGCGGGTTGTACTCGGTGCGCGGGTACGGTGAATCGCTCACGTCCGGCGACACGGTGCTGATCGCCAACCTGGAATACCGCCTGCACCTGCCGCGGCTGTTCAGCCCGGCCGAACCGGGCGATGCGCCGCTGTTCGGCGCGCCGTTCCGCTGGGCGCCGCAGGAAGTGTACGGCCGGCCGGACTGGAATCTGATGTTGCGCACCTTCCTGGACTACGGCAAGGTGTACAACTCCAAACGCGAAACATTCGAAACCAACTTTGACATGCTCAGCACCGGCGCCGGTGTGGAGCTGTTGTTCAAGCGTAACTTCAGCATCCGCATGGACTGGGGTTACATCCTGCGCGATTTCGAGGGAACCGTCACCGAAGATCAGGGCGATCAGCGGTTCCACCTGGTAGGCACGATCCTTTATTGATGAACCGAACCCCCGCGGGCGTCGGCCACCGAACGGCCGGCCGGCGACGGGGGATGTGAGCCAAGACAACAGCGGTAGGAGGTTCCGACCGTGATGAACCGAAGCAGTCGATCGGGATGGGTAAGTCGGATGGCAGGTCTGGTCGTGGCCGTCGGCGCGTGCGCCGGCGCGGCTCTGGCCGGTCCCACCGGCGAACAGGTGGTCTCGGGCAGCGCCCGCTTCGCCCGCGACGGCAACTCGACCATCATCGAGGCCGCCAACAACACCATCATCAACTACTCCAGTTTCAATATTGGAGCCGGCGAGTCCGTTCGGTTTGTCCAGCCCAGCGCCGCTGCGCGCGTGCTGAACCGCGACCTCAGCGGCAACCGCTCGCTGATCAACGGGTCGCTGACGGCCAACGGCATCGTCTACATCGCCAACCCCGCCGGCGTGTTCTTCGGCGGACAGTCGGTGGTCAACGTCGCCGGGCTCTACGCCGCCGCCGGCAGCATCACCAACCGGGACTTCCTCAACAACATCGACCTGTTCAGCGACCTCGAGGGGTCGGTCGTCAACGAAGGTCACATCCAGGGCCACCTGGTCCACCTGATTGGTCAGCGCGTGGTCAACCGGGGCACGATCTTTTCGGACAACGGACTGGTGACGCTGCTGGCCGGTGATGAGGTCTACATCGGCGAGCGCGGCGAGCACATCATGGTCAAGGTCGACGCGGCGGCCGGCGCTGGCGACGCCCCGGCCGTGGACAACCGCGGCACGATCGACGCGGGCCCCGGCGGGAAGGTCACCCTCGCGGCCGGCGACATGTACTCCTTGGCCGTCCGCGACAGCGGCAGCGTCCGCGGCGGCGAAGTGACCGTCGACGGCGGCGACGGCGGCAGGATCGACATTGAAGGTTCCATCGATGCGTCCAGCGACACCGGCGCCGGCGGAACCGTCGGCATCACCGGCGACCAGGTCGCCCTCTACGGCGCTTACGTGGACGTGTCCGGCCAAACGACCGGCGGTGAACTGACCATCGACGCGGCCAGCGTCATCATGGAAGGCGGCTTCGTCGACGCGACCGGCGGCACGGCCGGCGGCCACCTGGCCGTCTACACCGACGACGTGCGCTTCAACACCATCGTGGACGTCGCCGGCGGCGAAACCGGCGGCAGTATCCTGATCGACCCGCTGTCCGCGGTCATCGCGGCGGCCGGCGACGTGACCCCCGCGGCGATCGTCGCGGGGCTGAGCGGCGGCGACTTCACCGTCGAGGCGGAAAACATCATCTCGGTTGACGAACTGGTCGATTCGTCCGCCCAGGGCAACAGCAACACGCTGCGCCTGCAGGATGAGAACAACCCCGACGACGGGCTGACGATCAACCTCAACGCCCTGATTACGCTGGGCGCCAGCCAGACGCTCGAAGGCGACGGTACGACGATCAACGTCGCCGCCGCCGGCAGCATCCAGAACGCCATCGACGTGGCCCATGCGTCCGACGGGGCGACCATCACCACCGCCGACGCGGCGTACGGTGAGAACCTGCTGATCGACAAGCCGGACCTCACGCTGCAATCGACCGGCGGCGGGGCGACGATCAATCTCCAGGGCGGCGGGCATCCGGGCAGCCAGGCGGATATCGTCCTGCGCGCCAATGCCGACAACTTCACGCTCGGCGGGGCGGGCGTGGGCTTCACGATCAACGAGAACGCCGCCACCGATCGGGTCATCGAACTGGAAAACGGTCCGACCGGCGTGACCCTCGAAGACAACACCATCAACATGACGGCCAACGGTGCCGGTACGATCGGCATCTCCGTGGGCGCCGCGGGCGCCGACAACCTGACCATCACCGACAATGACTTCACCGTCGGCGACGGCGACGGGGCGATCTGGGGCCCGGACGTGTCCAACGTCGACGTGATCGACAACACCTTCGCGGTCAACGGCGGGGCGCAGACCAGCGGCTACGCCGTGCAGTTTTCCGGCATCACCGGCGCGTCGACCATCCGCGGCAACACCATCGACCAGTACAACCGGGGCATTTTGCTGTATTCCAGCGACGCCAACGATGCCGACGGCGTCACCGTCGAACAGAACACCATCACCAACAGCGCGCAGCAGGCCATCTGGCTGACCACCGTCGCCGGATCCGGCACGGTCGAGAACATCACCATTCAAAACAACGTGCTGACCGGCAACGATGAAGGCATCCAGATCGATGCGGACGGCGGGGCGACGGTTGATACTTCGACCCTCACCATCAGCGACAATAATCTTTCCGGCAATACGGCGTTCGGGCTGGACAACGACAACGCGGGCACGGTCAACGCCAGCGGCAACTGGTGGGGCAGCGACGTGCCGGCGACCGCGCTGGCCGAGGCCGACGGAGCCGTCGACATCACGCCGTTCCTGAACACTTCCACCGACACCGACGGGGGCACGGCCGGCTTCCAGGGCGATTTCAGCGACATCACCGTCACCGGGTCCGGCTCTCAGACCGGGGCGACCGACCGGGTTCAGGAAGGTTTGAACCTGCTGCCGGCGGCCGGGGGCACGCTGGACGTGGCGGGCATCACCGCCCAGAACAACGCGCTGGACTTCAACAAGGGCGGCGGGGCGACGATCAACATGAACGTCGTGTCCACCGCGGGCTTCAGCATCGGGGCGGCCGGCGGCATCGCCGACAGCGCCGGCGATGACGACACGCTCAACCTCGACATCCAGGCCAGCGGCGTGGTCGACCTGAACGCTGCGGTCGATCTGGAAGACGGCACGTTCAGTTCCGCCGGCACCGACTTCGACAACACCGGCGGCGCCATCACCGCCAGCACGATCGGCATCGATCACAGCGGCGGCGTGACCGTCGGGGCCAACCTGACCGGCGACACCAGCACCAGCGTGCGCAGCGGCAGCGACGGCACGGGCGACGTGGGCTTCGGGGCGGGGGTGACGGTGCGCGGCGACAGCATCACGCTGCGGGCCGGCGACGGCACCGGCGGCGGCGGAACCGCGGCCGTGGTCGACGCCCTGACCAATGCGCCCAGCTTCCGCAACGGCGCCGGCGCCGCCGAACCCGACGACATGACCTTCCGCCAGGACGGCGACATCGTCACCGCCACGCACCTGCCGGCCGCAGCGCAATTCGGCGGCACGCTGCCCGATCCGTACACCATCACGTCCGACGACGGCGGCATCGACGACCTGAACCACGCCGCCCTCACCGGCGCCGATCTGACCCTGACCGGCTCCGCGGGCGCCGACACGTTCAACTTCACCGGCACCGTCGGCCACAGCGTCACCTACAACGCCGGCAACGGAACCAACGACCTGAACGTCGACCTGTCCGGCGGCGGCAACACCCTCCCCACCGGCGGCATCGCCTTCAACGGCGGAACCGGCACCGACTCGATCGACATCACCGGCGGCACCCACACCGACGTGACCTACAACTTCACCGGCACCGGGGCCAACGGCAACGACGGGTCGGTCGTCATGACCGGCACCGATGCCGGCACGATCACCTTCACCGGCCTCGACCCGCTGGCCAACACCGGCACCGCGGCCAACGTCATCTTCAACCTGCCCGACGTGGTCGGCACGCCCAACACCGACGCCACCGTCGCCGACACCGGCGGGGCCGACGGCAACAGCATCCTCACCGGCACCACCTTCGAAAACACCACCTTCGCCAACCCCTCGACCTCCCTGACGGTCAACATGGGCGACCAGGGCGACACCGTCATCGTCAACGCCCTGGACGCGGCGTTCGACGCGACGGTCAGCATCGTCGGCGGCACCGGCGTCGACACCGCCGACATCAACGCCATCACCGGGACCAAGGCGTATTCGTTCGACGGGCAGGCCGGCGCGACCAACACCCTCGACCTGGCCGATCTGACCAGTCAGGCAGTCAACGTGACCGGCCTGGGCGGAACGGTCGGGTTCGCCGGCAACTTCGCCGCCGTGCCCCACACCTTCGACGACGTGACCACGGTCGTCGGTTCGACCGCCGGCACCACCGACAGCGTCACCAGCTACGACACCGCGGCCAACAACTCCACCTGGACGATCGACGGCGGATCGGAAACCTTCGCCGGCGACGGCCGCACCCTCACGCTGACCGACTTCGAAACCTTCACCGGCAGCGCGGAAGTCGACACGTTCAACGTGCAACTCGACACGCTCGACGGTGCGGTGGATTATGCTCTTGACGGCGCCGGCGGGGCGGACGTGTTCGCGCTGGCGCTGGCCAATGGCGCGGCGGTCAGCGGCAACAGCATCGACATCATCGGCGGGGCGCCGTCGTCCGACGCCGCCGGCGACGCGGTGACCATCACCGACGCCGGCGGAACCCGCACCGTCGACATCACCTACCAGTCGACCGGCGACGGCGACGTGGACGTGGCCATCGACGCGGGAACCGTGATCGACCTGAACCAGGTGGAAGGGGTCAACTGGGTCGGCGACGGGGCGAACGACGATAACGTCAACGTCTCGGCGGCCAACGCGACCGACGACGATGTGTGGGTCGACCTGACCGGGGCCAACTCGGCCGACGTGGCCATCGGCGGCACGCCCTTCGCCACCCCCGGTGTGGGCGATGCCAATGCCGACCCCGGACCGGACCTGAGCCTCAGCGGCGTGGCCAGTTCCGCCACCGCGGGCGTGGGCCTGACCGTGCTCGGCGGCGAGACCGGCGGCGATGACGATGAACTCTACCATGAGAACTTCGGCGGCACCGCCACCGTCACCCCCACCGGCGCCGAGAGCGCCGTCATCACCGAAGTCGGCAACGTCATCCTCAAAGTCGGCGAATTCGAAGACGCCCAGACCAACGGCTCCTGGACCCTCGCCTTCGATACCGTCAGCGCCGGCATCGGCAACACCGGCGACGACGACACGATCAGCCTGATCCTCGACGGCGGCGGAACCAATCTGCTGGCCACTTTCACCGATGATGTGCTCGGGTCGTTCACCTTCTTCCCGATTCCCCTGGCTTCGCTGACCGACCTGGACGTCACCGGCTCCAACGACAGCGACAAGTTGATCGTTGACGGGACCAACGGCCTGCCCATTCCCACCGGCGACATCGACTTCAACGCCGGCGGCGAAACGTCCGGCCCGGGCGATTCGCTCCAGTTGGACAACTTCTCGCCCGACCGCATCGTCCACAGCTTCACCAACGCCAACGACGGCGTCGTCACCATCGACACCGACGGCACACTGGCCAACGCCGACGACCGCGATGTCAACTACTTCGACCTCGAGCCGATTGCCGACAACATGTCGCCGGCCAACCGCGTGTTCACCTTCTCCAACGTGGTGCAGACGATCACGCTGTCCGACGACGCGGCGCCCGCCGACAACGTCAGCGTCATCGACTCGACCGTCGGCGAGCAGGTCACCTTCGTCGGCCCCACGACCAGCCTGACCATCAACGGCGGGACGAACAACGACACGATCAACGTCGAAGCGGTCGACATCACCGGCGCGATGGCCGGCGGCGTGGCGATCAACGGCAATGCCGGTGACGACGCCATCACCCTCGGCGCGACCAACCAGGATCTCGACCTGCTCGACACGTTCACCTACACCGTTGACGCGGGCGCCAACAACGACACGCTGACCGTCGATGACAGCGCCGACAACACCAACCGCACCATGGCGATCAGCGACACGCAGATCACCCGCACCGCGGGCCCGACGGTCGCCTATTCCAACGCCGAGACGCTCAACGTCAACGGCGGCACGGGCAACGATACGGTCAACGTCACCGGCATCAGCGCCACGACCACCACCGCCGCCACGTTCGACGCCGGTTCCGGCAGCGATACCTACAACGTGACCCTCAGCGGCACCTACGGCACGGCCGCGGCCATCGCCGACTCGGCCGGCGCCGCCGATACGCTCAACGTCATCGGCACCGCCGGCAATGAGACCCTCGACGTCAACGGCACCACCGCCACCCTCGGCATCGGCGGCATCACCACCACCTACACCGCCGCGTCCATCGAGACGCTGGTCGTCGATTCCCTGGCCGGCGACACCGACAACATCCAACTCACCGGCAACACCGCCATCAACAGCGTCACCCTCAACGCGGCCGACGGGCAGATCAGCAATACCGACGCCGGCACCACCAACGTGACCGGCACCACGCTGAACGCCATCGCCGATGACGGCATCGTCCTGGACACCGCCGTCACCACGCTGAACCTGTCGAACAACGACACCGGCGCGATCGACATCGACAACACCAGCGCCACCGCCGCCACCGTCAGCGCCGCCACCACCGCCGACGGCACCATCACCATCGACCAGGCCGGCGGTGGCAACCTCATCGCCAACATGGTCGCCAGCGGCAACGATCAGAACGTCACCCTCACCACCTCCGGGGCGGGCGACGTGCTGGTCAACAGCGTGACCGCCGGGGCCGGGCAGATCACGGTCACCTCCGCGGGTGCGATCGGCGAATCCGGCTCGGACGCCGGGATCGACCTGGCCGCCGACACCCTCGATCTCAACGCGGTCACGGGGATCGGCCCGGCCGCGGCCATCGAAACCGCCGCCACCACCATCGACGCCGATTCCACCGGCGCTGGCAACGTCAACCTGGCCAACACCGGCGGAGCCGACGTCACCGTCAACAGCCTCACCGCCGACACCGGCGACGTGACCTTCGACCAGTTCGGCGGGGTGAACCTCGCGGTCACGAACACCGCCACCACGACCAGCGGGTCGATCCACATCGACGTGACCAACGGCAACCTGCAGGTGACCACGGCCACCGCCGCCGGCGCGGCGCAGACCGTCACCCTCGGCACGACCACCAGCGGCAACGTGACCCTCGACGACGTGACCGCCGCCGGCGCCGGCAGCGGCGTGGTCCTCGACTCCGCCGGCACGGTGAACGACCTGACCGGCGGCAACGAACTCGACGCCGACATCACCGCCGCCAATGCCACGATCAACGGCACAGCGATCGGCGCTGCGGGCAACCCGCTCGACACCGTGGTCGACAGCCTGACCACGAATACGTCAGGCGCCGGTGGCGACCAGTTCATCACCGAGGCCAACGCGCTGACGGCCCTGAACGTCAATGCGGGTGCCGGTGACGTAACGCTGGTGGCGACGCTGGGCGCGGTGACCGACGGCGACGGGGCGGCCGACCTGAGCGCGGCGACAGCGACGGTGACGCTCTCCGATGCCGGCGGGGCCGACTTCGGCGCCGCGGGCAACCGCATGGACACCGACGTGACCAACCTCGCCGTCGACACCTCGGCGGGCAACGGCGATCAGTTTATCGACGAGGCCAGCGGTCTGAGCAACCTCGACCTCGACGCGGGGACCGGGGCGATCGATCTGCTGGCTTCGGGCGCGGTCGACGACGCGGCGGCCGACGGGGTGGACGTGCTCGCGGCCGACCTGACCCTCAGCGCCAGCGGCGGCATCGGCCTGACCAGCGCGCTGGACACCGATGTCGACAACCTCGACGTGACCAACAGCACCGGCGGCGCGACGAACATCACCAACAACGGCGCGCTGGTGCTGACCGACCTGAACGCCAGCGGCACGGCGGTCAACGCCGCGGCCGGCGGCACCATCGTCGCCTCCAGTCCGCTGACGATCGCCAGCGATTCCAACGTCGGCGGCACGTTCAAGTTCGACGCGGCCGACAGCGGCGGCGCGGGCGATGACCTGACCCTCAACACCGGCGTGACGGTCACGCAGACCGGCACCAATTCGACGCTCACCTTCGAGGCCGGCGACCACGTCACCTTCCAGGGCACGGCCACCGTGGCCGGCAACGCCGGCAACAACAACACCGTCGTCGTCACCGCCGACGCCGAAGGCGACGGCAGCGGCCTGATTTCGCAGACCGGCACGGCGATCAGCGTGACCACCGACACGCTGGACCTGAACGCCGACGGCGGCATCCGCGGCAACACGGTCAACGATCCGTTCATCACCGCCGCCACCGTCCTCACCGCCGACAACAGCGGCGCGGCGCCGATCAACATCGAAAACCGCAACGCCGCGGCGGTGACCGTTAACACGCTGACCACCGCGGGAGGCCAGATCGACTTCGTGCAGGACGCCTTGAACACCAACACCGGCACGCTGACGGTCAACGGCAACGCCACCACCAGTGGCAGCGACATCGAATTCACGGTCAACAACTTCACCGGGGCCGGGGACATGCTGTTCCTCTCGGCCACGGCGAACGTGGACACCACGCCGGGCGCCGGGGGGATCATCGTGCTCGGGGCGGGCGTCGATCTGAACGGCGCGGCCACGCTGAACCCCGGCGGCGGGAACATCATCCTCAACGCCAACGGGTCCGGGCTGGACTACGTGCATGACAGCGATTTCACCTTTGCCGGCCCGGTGCGGGTGCAGGTCGAGCGCGACATCATCGTCAGCGCCCTGCTGGCCACCAGCGCCGGTGACATCGAGCTGTTCGCCGACTCGGCCACCAGCTTCCCGGCGGCCGACGTGCTGGCCACGGCCGAGGACGGGGTCGGCGGCGTGCGCGTCACCTCGACCGGCAACCTCGATTCGGCCGCGGCGCTGGACCTGCGCGGCAGCGATGTCAGCGCCACCGCCACCAACGACGACGGCATCCGCATCGCCGGCGACATCGAATCGGTCGGCCAGACCGATCTGCTCACCCGCCAGGGCGAAAACGTCCTGCTGGGCGCGGGCGTGACCACCACCGGTGCCGGCGGCCACGTGAACGTCGGGCTTGACCCGGCGGGTCACGGCGGCAACACCACGCCGACCGTCATCATCGGCGACACCACCCTCACCGCTTCCAACGCTGCCGGGTCCAACGTCACCTTCTGGGGCGAAATCAACGACGACGCCAGCGGCGCTTCGTCCAGCGACCTGGTCATCAACAGTTCCGGCGTGACCGATCTGCGTTACGACATCGGCACGACCAGCCCGATCGAATCGATCACCACCGATGACGACGGCGCCACCGCCGACAGCACCACGATGGGCGCCGGCGAAGCGGGCGGCGACGGGCTGATGGAGATTGTCACCAACGGCGGCACGCAGACGTTCAACGACCCGGTCGTGCTCAACGCCGACACCACCGCAATCGACGCCGGCTCGGGTGTGTTCTACAACAACACCGTCGACTCGGACGGCACGGCGCGGAACCTGACGGTCATCACCACCGGCGGCGGGACGACCCGCTTCGGCAACGCCGCGGCCGATCGCGTGGGCGCCATCAGCGCCCTGGCCAGCCTGACCACCGACTCGGCGGGCAACGGCGACGGCGTGACCATCCTCAACGCCGACCAGATTGACATCGACGGTGGCACGGCCACCTTCCACGACAACGTGCAACTGGGCAACACGGTGCTGATCGACACGACCGACGGCGGATCGACGGCGACGGGCGGGGACGTGACCTTCAACGGCACGCTCAACGCGACCGCGGTCGCGGCGCAGGGCCTGACCGTCGAGCCGGGCACCAGCGGCGACGTGCTGTTCGCCGGCGTGGTCGGGGGCAACACGCGGCTTGGGCCGGTGGCCATCGGCGTGGCCCGCGACGTGCAGTCGGTCACCGCCAATGCCAACTTCACCGCCCGCAGCCTCAACATCCAGCAGGCCACGGGCACCGGCGACACCTTCTTCGATGCCGGGGTGAATACCGCGGGCACCGCGGGCACCGACGGCGGCGACATCACCATCAACACCAACGACAACAGCGTGACGCTCAACGGTTCGAGCGGCTCGACCACGCTGGCCGGCGGCACGCCCCCGGCCGGCTCCGTCGGCCAGAATGGCGGCAACCTGACCATTGACGGTGCGACGATCAGTGTCGGCGCCGTGAGCACCAACGGCTCGTCCGCCCAGGCCCCGGGCACCCACAACGGCGGCAACGCGGGCGACATCACCTACGAGCGTCTGGCCGGCGGCAACCCGGACATCACCCTCCGCGGCGACCAGACCGCCATCGGCGGCTCGGGCGTCAACGGCGGCGCCCAGGGCGACGCCGGCGCGATCGACATGGACGGCCCGGTCACCCTCGGCGCCACCCTCACCATCGATACCGGCGAATCGGCCAACCCCGGTCATCCCGGCACCGCCGACATCGACATTGCCGGAACCATCAGCGGGCCGTTCGGCCTGACCCTCAACGCCGGCGACGGCAACATCATTACCCACGACACCATCAATCCGCTGGCCACCAAGGTCGCGTTCAACCTCACCGGCGCCCTGCAGGTCGACGACGCCAACGACTGGGACGTGCTGGGCACGACCACCGCCGCCTCGATCACCCAGACCGCCGGCAGCGGCACCACCACCTTCGACGGCGACGTGACCGCCAACACGTCCAGCGGCATCGCCCTGAACGCCGCGGCGTTCGTCTTCGACGACACGCTCACGCCGGGCGATCCGTTGCTGGTCACCACGAACAACGGCCAGATCACCGTGGACGGTCCGACGACCATCAACCACCACACCACCTTCACCACCGGCGCCGCGGGCACGGGGACGATCCAGTTCTCCAGCGCCTTTGCCAGTGAAGTCGGCAGCCCGTGGGATCTGGTCCTTACCGCCGGCACCGGCCAGGTGATCTTCAACAGCACCATCGGCGGCGCGGCCAACACGCAGGTCAACAGCCTGACCGTGACCAGCGCCCTGAACGTCGACTTCCAGGATGACGTTCGGTCGCACACGTTCGTGGACGTGACCGCGAGCAATCAACTGACCATCGGCGGGCCGATGACCGGCGACGTGGCCGGCAACGCCGACGGCAGCGGCTACCTCACGTTCACCGTGAACGTGATCGACATCGACGACGTGGTCAGCGCCGACGGCAATCCGCTGACCATTCAGCCGTTCTCGCAGGACCGCAACATGGGCGTGGGCATTCCCACCGGCGCGCTGGACGTCAGCGCGGCGGAAGTGGGTCTGTTCGACGACGGGTTCAGCGGCATCTTCCTCGGCCGGGCGGGGTTCAACAACGCCGCCCACGCGCCCAACGATTCGACGGGCACGATGAAGGTCGGCAACGTGACCTTCGGCGATCCGGTCGAGTTCGCCATGCCGGGCACCGGCGGCAGCATCGACATCGAGGGCGCGGTCACCACGGCCGACCCGGACGGCGGCGGTCCGGACGTCGATAACGCCTCGTTCCTGTTCAACAGTCCCGAAATCAACCTCGGGGCCGACGTGACGACCAACGGCGCGGCGACCACCGCGGCGATCAACTTCGACAACCAGCAGGCGGCCGGCGGCGCGGGCATCAGCGCCGTGACCGTCACGGCGGTCGGCGTGGACGTCGATACGTCCGGCGGCGACCCGGTCGGTTCGGACATCTTCTTCGACGGCACGATCGACGCCGACACCGCCGGCGTGCAGGATCTGACCCTCGACGCCGGCAGCGGCGGAACCATCACCATGACCGGCGCCGTCGGGTCGAACAAGACCATGGGCCCGATCACCGTCACCGACGCCGACACCGTCACCGCGATGAGCACCTTCCGCGCGACCAGCTACACGCAGCTCGACGGCACCACGCTCACCGACTTCCAGGACGCGGTGACCCTCACCACCGGCAACTTCACCGGCGACGGCGATGCGGCCAGCCACCAGTTCCTCTTCCAGGACACGATGACCGTCACGCTGGGCGACATCGACATCGACTCGTTCCGCGCCCGTTTCCAGGGCGTGGTGAACGTGCTGGCGGGTACGATGACGGTTTCCGCGGCCGACACCTCGACCGCCGACCAGACCCGCGGCCTGGCCCAGGACGCCGGGGCCAACTTCAACGTCGCCGGCGCCTTCGCCTCCGACGACGTGGGCATCAACAACCTCAGCGCCGACATCTCGGCCGGCCTGGGCGCTCAGCCGATCAGCTTCACCGGCCCGGTCGTGCTCAACCAGGACGTGACCCACACCGGTTCTGCCAGCACCTACCTCAACTCGGTGGATGCGGACCTGCCGGGCGACCAGGGCCTGGCCATCGTCGGCAACGCCGTGTTCGGCAACAACGCCGCCCCCGATCGCGTGGGCGACGGGACGACCGTCGGCACCGGGGCGCTGGGCTTCCTGACCATCACCGGCGACACCACCGTCCGCACGGACGTGATCACCGTCTCCAGCGCCGGCGGCGGGACGGGCCTGGTCCAGTTCGGCGATCCGACCGCGCCGCTCGACGATGCGGTGACCCTCGATAACCAGGTCGGCGGCGGCAGCATTACCGTCACCGGCGACACGATCGACTTCCGGTCGACCATCGACGAGTCCGGCCCGGGTTCGATCAATCAGAACCTCACCGCCGCCAGCACCAACGCCGGCGACACGTTCTTCCGCGGAACGGTCGGCGGGACCGAGCGCGTGGCTTCCGTGACCACCAACGCCGACGGCACCACGCACATCATGGCCGACATGACCACCAACGGCGGGACGATGGTGTTCAACGATCCGGTGCTGATCTACACCGACGCGATCGGCGGCACCCGCACGCTGACCGACTTCGGCGACACGGGCATCGCCTTCAATAACCTTCTGGATCAGGCGTCCACGCTGACCGACGGGGTGACGGCCGCCCCTGCCGGTTCGAGCAACCTGGCCCTCAATGTCGACGCCGACAACAACGGCGCCGGCCAGTTGACCTTCGGCGACGGTGCCGGCGACTTCGTCGGCAGTGTCCGGGCGCTGAACGACCTGATCGTGGGCGCCAACGGGTTCACGCGGTTCAATGCCGGCGACGCGGGCGATGAAACCGTCGAAACCGTCGGCAATCAGAACTACGGCAACTCGGTGATTCTCGGCGCCGACACGACGCTGCTGGGCAACAACGTGACGTTCGGCGATCGTGTGAACTCCGATGCGGTCGGCACGCCGCGCATCCTCACGGTCAACACGACCGGCGGTGGCGTGACCAGTTTCAACGGTTCGGTGGGCGTGGGCGATGACGATGCCTACGGCGGGGCCGGCGCCAACGCCGACAAGCCCCTGCGGGCGATCGTCACCAACGCCGACGGTTCGACCACGATCGGCGGCGGGGTGATGCTGGTCAACGGCACGGTCGCCGACCAGACCCACTTCGGCGATGCGGTCAGCCTGACGTCGAACCTGAACTTTGCCGAGATCAGCGGGGCCGCGGGCGTCGATGCGACGTTCGGCTCGACGGTCGACGCGGCCGCGGCCGGCACGCAGGGCCTGGTCGTCAGCACCATCTTCAACGGCGACGTGGACGTGGTGTTCGTCGGCGCGGTGGGCGCGACCCGCCCGTTGGGCTTCCTGACCAGCGACCTGGCCGCCGATCAGACGGCGCTGGGCGCGGTGGCCGGAGCCTACGGCCGGACCGAGTTCCAGGGCGCGACCCTCGACACCTCCGACGCCGGCGGCGGCTCGGCCACCATGACCTTCAACGATCGCGCCGAGCTGAACCTCGGCGCGGGTGTCGGCGGAACCCCCGGCGAAGGCTCGATCGTCATCACCAGCACCGTGACCGGCGGCGGCACGGGCGACATCCTGTTCAACTTCAACGATACGCTGGTCGTCGGCACGTTCGACGCGCTCGGCTCGACGGCGCCCGCGCCCGCCGTGCCGCAGAACGTCGCCATCAACGCCGCCAACGACCTGACCTTCGCGGACACCGTCGGATGCTTCCATCCGGTCAACGATGTCAACTTCACCGCCGGCGGCACCATGACCCTCAACGGGCTGTGCAACACCGGCAGCACCGTGCTCAACGCCACCACCCACATGTGGTGCAACAACCTGTTGAACCCCAACGATGTGACCGGTTCGGTCAGCCTGACCGTCACGGGCAATATCGTGCTGTGTGCCGACGTGGTGGTCAACTACAACCACAACGGCAACAACGCCGACCCGATGGGCGTGGGCGACGGCCCGGCGAACGACGGGGTCAATCCGCTGACGATCGACCTGACCGGGGCGACGGTCTCCAGCGATGGGGCCGGCCCGTGGGATCTGGACCTGCTGACCGCTTCGAGCAACTTCCCGGGGCCCGGCGGCGTGCCGGGCACGGGTACGGCCGGCGTCGGCGGGCCGATCGGTCTGGGCGGCTTTACCAACGGCGGCGGCAACTATGTCAACGCCCTGACCCTCCAGACCAACAGCGACTCGGGCACCGGCCCGGGCAATCTCACGCTGACCGCCGACATCACCCTCGAAAACGACGGCGGCGCCAACCCCGGTGACTTCCAGTTCATCGGCGGCGGCAACAACGTCCTCACCACCAGCGTCACCGTCGACACCAACGCCGACGACGCCGGGGCCAGCGGTGTGTTCGACCTCGGCGCCACCCGCGGCGCGGGCGCGGCGTTCGATCAGTTCAACACCGCCACCTACGGCGAAACGTCCTCCACGGTGGCCGGTTCCGTCCTCACCGTCAACACCGACACCGCCGGCGCGGCGGGCAACGTGCTGTTCGGCGCGTTCGGCAACACCGCCGGCAGTTACCTCAACCAGATCGCCGTGAACAACAACGGCGGCGGCGGCGATGGCGCCACCACGCTGCACGGCGACGTGCTGCTGGATAACGACGGCGCCACGCTCGCCTCGTTCACGGTCACCGGCGACGGCAACGTGATCGTCTCGCCCGACGCGGCGATCGTCGGCACGGCCGGCACCGTCCTCGTCGACACCGAACAGGGCGACGATGCCTCGGGCGGCCTGGTCAACTTCAACGCTTCGCCGATCAGCAGTGATGCGGCCGACCAGGACCTGTCCCTCATGACCAACACCGGCTTCGCCACCGGCACGGGCGGGGCGGTCACGTTCGGTCTGGTCGACAACGTCGGCGGGGGGTTCTTCCTCCAGGACCTGCGGGTCAACACCGAAGGCGATACGGCCGGCGGCGGCGGCGACGGCGTCATCCAGACCGGCGCGACGATCCAAGTCGACGACAACGCCTCGACCAACCCCGGTTCGGTCACGTTCCTGGGCAACTGGGAACTGCTGGCCGACACCACCATCGACACCGAGAACGGCGCGGCGCTGGGCGATAACACCGGCGGCGCGGTCAACCTGACCGATGCCCAGGTTTATTCCGACGGCGGCACCGGCCCGTTCGACCTGACGGTCAACACCGCCACGGCCGGGGCGACCGGCGGTGCGGTGCAACTCGGCCTGTTCACCGACTTCGCCGACACCGCCGCCGGCGCGGCCGGCGACGAAGCGTTCGTCAACAATCTCAATGTCGTGACCACCAGCGCTGGCGGCGCCGGCGCCACCACGCTGCACGGCGACGTGCTGCTGGATAACGACGGCGCCACGCTCGCCTCGTTCACGGTCACCGGCGACGGCAACGTGATCGTCTCGCCCGACGCGGCGATCGTCGGCACGGCCGGCACCGTCCTCGTCGACACCGAACAGGGCGACGATGCCTCGGGCGGCCTGGTCAACTTCAACGCTTCGCCGATCAGCAGTGATGCGGCCGACCAGGACCTGTCCCTCATGACCAACACCGGCTTCGCCACCGGCACGGGCGGGGCGGTCACGTTCGGTCTGGTCGACAACGTCGGCGGGGGGTTCTTCCTCCAGGACCTGCGGGTCAACACCGAAGGCGATACGGCCGGCGGCGGCGGCGACGGCGTCATCCAGACCGGCGCGACGATCCAAGTCGACGACAACGCCTCGACCAACCCCGGTTCGGTCACGTTCCTGGGCAACTGGGAACTGCTGGCCGACACCACCATCGACACCGAGAACGGCGCGGCGCTGGGCGATAACACCGGCGGCGCGGTCAACCTGACCGATGCCCAGGTTTATTCCGACGGCGGCACCGGCCCGTTCGACCTGACGGTCAACACCGCCACGGCCGGGGCGACCGGCGGTGCGGTGCAACTCGGCCTGTTCACCGACTTCGCCGACACCGCCGCCGGCGCGGCCGGCGACGAAGCGTTCGTCAGCGTCGTCACCCTCACCACCACCGCCGGCACCACCAGCGGCGCGACCACCTTCCACGGTGACCTGCTGCTGGACGACGACGGCGGCGTGCCGTCCGCCCTGACGGTGATCGGCAACGGCGACATCGTCGTTTCGCCGAACGTCGGGCTCGTCGGCACGGCGAACATGGTTACCATCGACACCGAACAGGCCAACAGCGCCAACGGCGGGCCGGTCGACTTCAACCTGTCGAACGTCTACGCCGACGCGGCGGGGCTCGACCTGACGGTCAACACCGCCACCACGTTCGGCGGCGGCAACGGCGGCGCGGTCACCATGGACCTCGTCGACGACAACGCCGGCGGCAACAGCTTCATCAACGATCTGCTCATCGTCACCACCGGTCCCCTGGCCGGCCCGGCCGATGACGGCGTGATCCTGCTGACCGGCGGCACGGCCAACAACACCCCCGGGTTCGGCGTGGCCACCGCCAACGACCAGACCTATACCGGTCCGGTCCAGGTGGACGGCGATCCGACCGCCAACGATGCCACCACCGACCTGACCCAGTTCGACGGGAACAACGTCACGTTCGGGTCGACGCTCGACGCCGCGGGCGCGCCGAACACCGATCCGCAGTCGATCCTGATCAACGGTGCGGGCCTGACCTACTTCATGGGCGCCGTGGGCGGCAACAACGCCCTGCTCGAGAAGCTGGAAACCGACGCCGCCGGAACCTCCCGCATCGACGCCAACGTCACCACCACCGGCGCCGCGGCGGGCGACGGCCAACGGTTCGGCGATCCGACGGGCATCGGCGCCAACGGCATCGTGTTCACGCACGCCGGTCCCAACGGCTCGGTCGTCCGGTTCTTCAGCACCCTGGACAGCGTCGACGTCGACGTGAACCCGGCCACGCTGGAAGATTTCGACGTCACCTATACGCTGACCGGCGGCAGCGATCTGTTCTTCGACGGCATCGTCGGCGGCAACGTGCGGCTGGGCGACGTGCTGGTCACCAGTACGGACGACCTGACCGCGGGCGCGGCCTTCACCGCCGCCACCTTCACCCAGGAAAGCGCCCTCGGCTCCACGCTGACCGGCGGGACGGGCAACACCACCTTCCAGGGCATGCTCGACGTGTCCGGCGTGGCCGCGGTGCTGGTCAACCCGGTGCCGCCCGCTCCGGCGGGTCCGGCCGGCGAAGGCGGTTACATCCGCCTCTTCACCGATGGCGACATCACGCTGTTCGGCGGTGCGAACACCAGCGCCGCGGCGGGCAGCGCTGCCAACGCCGGCGATGTCCTGCTCCATCCGGACCTGAGGGTCGGTGTGGCGGTGATCCCGGTCGGCACGGCGCGGCCTCTGATCGCGGTGCCCGGTCAGGGCAATCAGCCTGAGGATCGCATCTTCCTCGACGGCGTGTTCACCCTCGCCGGTGACGGCGGCGCGGCCGGCGGCACGTTCTTCGTTTCGCCGGACGGCCGGGCGGCGGTGCCCTCGATCGCCACCATCAGCGGTCGGCAGGTGGTCGGAAGCGACGTCACCGTCAACGCCGGCGCCTTCACCACGGGCCAGAACGAGAAGGCCACCTTCTTCGGCGACTTCAACGTCACCACCACCGACGGCGACATCACCGTCGGCGACGTGACCGCCTTCCAGTCGATCGAGTTCGACGTGCCCGTGGCCAACAGCATCAATCTGCTGCTGCGGCCGGCCGGGCAGGTGCTCGACTTCAACGGCGGGGTCAGCACCGATCTGGCCCTGGACATCATCGCGGGCAACCTGATCGACTTCTCCGAGGCCCCGACGCTCGCGGGCATCGGCGGAAGCCCCGATCCGATCTTCGCCTCGCCGGGCGGCGATCACGATCCGGGCGGATTCGGTGGCGTGCTCTCGCCGTACTACAACCGTGACACCGGCGCGATTCAGTCGACGTACCTGGTCCTCACCGGGGCTTTGGCCGATCCGCCGGCCAACGTCACCCTCGACTTCTCGAGCACCGGCCCGTCGACGGCCAACGTCGCCGAGGCGATCGCGGCGGCGACCCCGCGGCTGGAGCAGAGCGGCGACGTGCAGAAGGACACCGCGCCGGGCCAGAGCCAGCGCGACCTGCTGGCGCGGCTCGGGTATGACCTGGAGAGCCTCTCGGCCAGTCAGTTGATCGAGTTTCTCTCCGGCCGGGCCCTGTACAACGACCTGTCCAAGCGCGGCAGCCCGTACATGGTCGGCGGGCCGGGCCACGACGTGACCCGCGATCGTCTGACCTGGGATCCGGTCACCGCGGTCATTGCCACCTACACCGAGTTGTTCCTGTATGCCGAAGTCGATCCGGCCACCGGCGACACGATCATCAAGAGTCGCCACGTGCGGCTGCGCAAGGCGATCGGCCGGGCGTTCGCCGACTACATGGAACGGGCTGGAGCGTTCGATGCGGCCACCTTCCGGGCGTTCCTCGCCTCGGCGCCGGCTTACGAACAGGCCAACCGGACCGTCGAAGGTCTGGAGAACCTGTTCCGCCGCATCGAGGTCGCCGGCCTGACGCCGGCCGAAACGACCGTGGCCAAGACCGTGCTCCTGCCGCAGATCACGCCCGAGGGCATGACGCCTCAGCAGTTGCAGCAGGTGATCGAGACCGAGCCCGTGCCGGCTGGCGAAGTTGCCGCCCGATGATAGGCCCCGTCCCCCGGGCAGAGGCCTGGGGTGGGGGCGGAGGCGATCCGCTGGCCCCGAGAGCAGAAAGACACGGACCGTCCCGCGTGGGACGGTCCGTTTTTTTCGCTGCCGAGCGCTCTCGCCCGGACTTGGTTTCACGGCGCGGCCTCCGGCGCCGCCGGGGGTCTGGGGATTATTCCTCGCTGGCCGGATCGACCGTGGCGTAAACCGCCGGGTTGGCCAACGGAATGTCGCCGATGGCGTCCTCGGCTTCGGCCCGGGCGAAGGCGGCGGTGCCGTGCCGCAGCATCGCGACCTGGTTCCGCACCGTTTCATCGCCGAACACAACCGAGCCCAGCCCGTCGCACGCGGCCAGCGCGTTGTCGGGGCTGCGATAGGCCTGGCTCTGCGCGGTTTCCGGCGCCGCCGGCCCGTTCGTCGCCTGCGAGCTGCATCCGCCGATCGCCAGACTCACCACACCGGCCACTGCGAAAACCATGAACGTTCGAGTCATTGTTGCGACCATGGTAAACCTCCGTGGTAAAGGGTCGCCCTGGATTCGGGATACCAGCGTTGCCTGCCGCTTTGCGCATCCCGCTGGGCCGATTCGGGCGTCGGCCGACTGTCGCCCGGCGAGTCGCCCCGGTATCCGCTGGGTCGGCGGTTTTCCAAGGCGATCCAAGCGGACGATATAACGGCCCTGGACGCAAACCCCGATCACCTTTTTTCTCACCAGTGCCCAGCCCGCGCAACCGGCGCAACCGTTATCGTGGCGCCGGCCGACCCATGAACCGGCGGTGGCGCGGACGATCGCCCCGTTGACCGCCGATGCGGGAACGTCAAGCGGAATCAAAACGGCGGCAGGGCGGGGAAGCCGGACGCGCCGAGCGGCAGGGGTCATCGCCGCGATCGGGTGGATCGTGATGGTTCGGCCGACGCTCAGTCACCGAACGTGCGGCGGGCAGGCGCGCGTCAAAGAAAAACCCCGTCTTCGGAGGAGGGCACCGAAAACGGGGCGGAGGAGGAGAATGAGCAACCTAAATACGAAAGCCTGACGCGGTGCGTCCATTCATCGTGTCAGGCTTCACCCAGGAGCCGGTGCAGTCGGCGTTCGACCTGCGGCGACAAACGCACGTGGGCGAAGGCGTCGCCCAGGCGTCGGACCTTCTCCAGTCGCTTGTGAAGCTCGGTCAGCTTCCGATCGCTGATTGCGGCTGGATGCCAACGGACCGACCGCTCGTCCGTGAGCGGGCCGGTCGGTTGTAATTGGTCGGTCGACGCTGCGGACGACATGCGAATCCTTTCACCTTCGCCGATTACCGATTGCTGAGATCCGTCTATCCGTTCTCCGGGCGATTCATCTTCTTTCGCATCACGCGGCGCGGATTGCGGAGCAGTTCCGGCCGGGTGGTGAGTTTCTCGTTCAGCTTCGTCAGCCACGCCTTTCGCGGGTGGACCTGCAGGTGATCCTTCGCCCCGCACAGCACCACGTCCCGCCCCGGATTGGCGATGCGGAGAAGCTGTTCGGGCAGGCGGATTCGGCCTTGCTTGTCCAACTCGACCCGGCGGGTGAGGCTGAAGAGCATCTGCTCGTATTCGAGCACTTCATCCGCCGAAAGTTCGGAGTCTTCCAGTTCCTCCGCCCGGCGCTCGAAGCCGCGCTCGGTGTAGAGGCACAGCGTGGGGCCTTCGCCGACGGTGACGAACAGGGAGTTGCCGTCGCGTTGCGGATCGAGCCGATCCCGTACGTCGGATGGGATGGCCAGCCGCTGTTTCGCGTCGATCGTGTGTTCGTAAATGCCGGTGAAGAGCAAAGCATGTGTCCCCCACGGGCGTCCGTGCCCGACTGGTTTATGGGGTTTTACCCCACTTTGACCCACAATGCAACACATAATCCCACAATTATTCAAGTTTTCACCACCGCCCCGCTCCGTGCCCGGCGGCGCGGCACGATCGCACGCCATGCTTCCCGTCGATTGGGCGCGTTGAGCAGGATAAGGACGCCCGGGTGATGTTCCCCAGCTTTCCAGCCGCCCGCCGGGCCGAGCGCCCACCGGGATCGCTTGGCCGTGGCGTATTCACCGCTCCGGGCGCGCCCGTTCCGTCTGGTACCTTCAAAAAGGGTCTTTTGTCCTCATTTTGGGGGATTTGCCCGGCGGCCGGTTCACAGTCAAATCCACGCAACAAATTTTCTCACGTTTTGGCCGAACAGGGCTTTTCAATCAGGTACTAAAATGGTACGATATGAATCGTCAGTCGGGCAGCATGCCCGGCGGGAGCCGGCTGGCATCTGAGTTGCGTGTAACTCCCTTGGACCCTGGCGGGTCGAGGAAGGAAGACACAAACGCCGGGCACAGACGCGAGGTACGACCATGGCTACGTTGACCCACACTCATTCGCCGCTCGATCAACTGCGTCGCCGACGCATCCGATCCGCCCAGTCGCCCGCCGCCCATCTCACCCCGCGGCAGCAGGCTGACCTGCAGGCCGTCCTGGCCGAGCCGATGGATTACGTCGAAGACCCGGCTTTCAGGCGGAAGAACGCCGAGGCCGCCCTCTTTGACCGGGCTCCTGAAATCCCCACCCCCAACACCAGTTGGTATCACCCGGTGATGGAGAACCTCACCGATGCACGATCGGCCAATGGCATCGTCAACGTCGTGCTCACCGCCAGGCAGGAACGCGCCCTGTTCCTCCAGTTCAACTACGCCCGCTACCGCGTCCGCCGGCTCCAGGATGAAGTCGGTGACGACCCGGTCACGGATGAACAGGCCCGCGAGCTGCTCCGCTGGTATGGCAAAGCCAGTCATCTGCGCGACCGCATCGCCCAGTTCAACCTCGCCCTCGTGCTTGCCATGGCCAAGCGCGTCCGATCCAGCGACCTCGACTTCGCCGACCTCATCAGTGAAGGGAACATGGCCCTGCTGCGCGCGATCGACAAGTTCAACGTCTCGCGCGGCTTCAAGTTCTCCACCTACGCCTGCCGCGCCATCCTCAAAGCGTTCAGCCGCATCGGCGTCAAGCAGACGCAGTACCGAAACATGTTCCCCACCGATTTCGACCCCGCCCTCGAACGATCCGACCACCAGCGTCGCAAGCTCGATGGCCACGAAGCCGACTGCGCCGATGAAGTCAAACGGATCGTCCAGCTCAACACCGCCGAGCTGACCGATGTCGAGAAGGCCGTCATCAACCATCGCTTCGCCATCAACCGCACCGAAGAAGCCAATCCGCTCACCCTCGAACAGGTGGGCAAACTGGTGGGTCTGACCAAGGAGCGCGTCCGGCAGATCCAGAACAAAGCCCTCGACAAGATCCGCCGCACCCTCGAAGAGCGTTACATCGATGGCCCCCGCACCTCCGCCGACCGCTTGCCCGAGTACGATGCGGAGATCTGACCGGCCCGTTCCCTGACCGGATTCCAGCCGCCGAGGCGTCGCGATGTGCCGCCCCGCCGGTTCGCTCTCTTGGCCTGAGGTGGACCGGGCGTTCGGCATGGTCGCTCAAGCGGCCACGCCCCGGGCGGGAGTTGCAATCGGCGCTGCGCTTCGGTCCGGTGTGGCGGTTCCACAAGTCAACGATCACTGGAGTCGGGATTCGATCAGGGCCCAGCCGACTTCGGTTTGGACGAAACGAAGGGTCTGGGCGAGGCGTTCGGCCTGGGGCTTGGAGCCTGGGTGAGCCGGCCCTCCGGTCGGGGGGCCATCCGGGCTTGGTTTGGGCGATGGCCGAGCGAGCGCCGCTTCGATGTGGACGAGGCGTTCGAGGCCGGCGGCGCGGGGTTCGATACGGATGCGGCAGGCGGCGTTACGGTCGGTCAGGTCGTCGGGCAGGTGGAGACGGAAGGAGGCGGGGTGGTCGTCAGCGTTCCAGCGGACGACAAGTTCGGGGGCAACCCTGCCGGCGGCGAGGAGAACCTGGCGAAGCTGGGCGCGGCGGGCCTGTTCGACGGTCCGGTTGAGCTGATGGGTGTGCAGCGAGGCCAGGGCGACGAAGGCGGCGGCGACCAGGACGATCATCGACAAGGCGAGGAGGAAAGCAAACCCCCGCCCCCGGAAGGGGCAGCGCAAAGACCGGGAACCCCGGCCTTTCGCGGCGCTGCGGGGACGGCTTGGGGAATGGGGGGCGGGGGGCTGGGTCATTGGGCTCGGCCCTTGAGGATGCGGAGTTGGCTGACCAGACGGATGGATTCGGCGGAGCGGGTCCGGCCGGGCGCGAGGGCGATGAGCAGGTCGGCACGGTCGACGGAGAAGCGCACGCCGGTCGGGAGGTTGGGATAGCGGCTGATGCGGTCGGGCTGACGGGGGGTGGATTCGATTCGCCGCGCCGCGCGGGTGTGGGGGTCGTATCGCCAACTGACGGTGTGCTGGTGGGCGTGGCGGATGACGATGGTGTGCGGATCGCCGGCGCGGAGGTCATAGCTGTTCCACACGTCCTTGCGGACGGCTCGGACGAAGCGGTCGAAGGCGATAGCGGCGTTGTGGGTGTCGCGGGCGACGGCGGTGGTGGACATGATGCTGTCGAACAGGCGAACAAAAACGAGCGCGGCGGAGGCGATGAGGATGACGGCGATAAGGGCTTCGAGGAGCGTAAAAGCCCGCCCCTGCCCCCGGAAGGTGGCGTTTGGGGAACGGGGGTCCCGGCCCTTCGCGGCGCTGCGGGATCGGCCTGGGCGGCGGGGAAAGGCGGAAGCTCGAAGTGCGGGACTTGAGATTCGATTGGGACAGGTGGGTTGCGGATGATCTTCGCGTGGAGGATGCCCGTGCGAGTGATCCCGGCCAAGGCCCTTTGGGCCATGGCGGGGCTTAACGTGATCGCGAGGTTTGGCGTGGGGTTGGGGGGGGTGGTGGATCATGGTTTGGGTGGCAGGGCGGCGGTGGGCACGGCGCCGGTGAGGCTGACGGTGCGTTGGCTGCGGGTGACGGAGACTTTGAGCCAGGTCTGGCCGGGGATGCGGTCGCCGGTCTGGAGGCGCTGCAGGTCGATGGTGGTGTGGGGCGGTGGGGCGGGGCGTGTGCGTTCGGCCTGGAGGTTGGTGAGGGTCTGTTCGGCGAGCCGGGTGGCGGCGCGGAGGTCGGCGAGGGTGCGGTCGTGGGTGCGGAAGGTGTGCAGGGCGACGGCGAGTGCGGCGGCGATGACCGCGGCGATGGTCAGGCCGACGAGGGTGTCGGTCAGGAGAAAGGCGCGGCGGCGCACCCGGAAGGTGGGGCCTCGGAAGGGGCCGTGCGAGGCACGGAGAACCCGGCCCTTCGCGGCGCTGCGGGACGGGCTTAGGCGGCGGGCAGTGGCGGCGGGCTGGTGGGTCACATGACACCTCCGGTCCATTGGGACTGGGGGATGGTGGCTTGGATGAGTGCGGGCAGTGGGGCGAAGAGGCTGTAGACGACGAATCCGACGAGCAGGCCGACCGCGATGACGACGAGGGGCATGATGGCGGCGCGGGCGGTTTCGGCGGCGCGGTGGAAGCGTGTGGTGTGGTAATGGGCGAGGAATCGCGTGGTGTGCTGGGCCTGGTCGGCGTTGTGGGCGGTGGCGAGCATGGCGGCGTCGATGCGGGGCAGGCCGGCGCGTCGCGCGGCGGCGGAGGTTTCGTGGCCCTGGTGGAGCAGATCGGCAAAGCGCCGCAGACGATTGCGGATGAAGGGGGGCGCGCCGAGTTGTGCGGCTTCGGTGGCGGCATCGGGCAGCGGGGCCCCGGCGATCAGGGCCTGATGGAGGATGGTCAGGGCGTCGCCGAGCGCGCGGTCGCGCGCCGCGGCGCGGGCGAAGGGGATGAAGCCCACGAGGGGGTTGACCAGGTAATGGCCCAGGCCGGTCGTCACGCCGAGGAGCATGAGAAACATCGCCACGCCCCCGAGCAGGATGGCCGACGCCAGCGCGGGGGCGATGATGGGGCTGTAGCGCCGGGCGAAGTCGGTGACGAAGACGGTGGACGCGGGCAGCGCGGCGCCGAAGTCGTTGAAGATCTGGTGGAATTTGGGGATGACGAAGTAGATCACGGCGGTCAGCAGCACGAGCAGGAACCCGACGAGGCCGATGGGATAGGCCCACACGAACGCCTGCTGGGGATCGGCGTGGCGGGCGTGCCGGTGGCGGTCGGCGATGCGGGCGAGGGCCGGTTCGAGTCGGCCAATGCGTTCGGCGGCGGCGATGAGGGTGCGGTCGCGTTGGCCGATTTCGGGTGCGGCCCATCGGAGGGTGTGGGCAAGGGGCGCGCCGCGGCCCAGTCCGGCGGCGATACGGAGCAGTCGTGCGGCGGTGGCGTCGGATTCACTTGGCGCGGCGGCTTCCAGATAGCGCGAAAGCGGCAGCCGAAGACGCACCGCCTGGTCGAGATAACCGATCAGCACCCCGGCGCGCCGACGGCGAACGTACAACACCACCGCCACGATCACCGCCACCAGCATCGCCAGGTACAACAGCGCAATGGGCAGGAAGGTGAGAATCATCAGCTCATCACGCTCTGGATCATGCCGGGCCCATGGTCGAGGAACGAGGTGATCATGCTGTACAGCCCGCCCATCATCAGACCGGCCACCAGGCCCAGTACCACCACCAGCGCCGGCTGGAGGACCGCGGCCATGAGGTCGATGCGGTGGTCGGCCTGTTGCCGGTGCAGTTCGGTCAGCGTGGCCAGCGTCCGCGAAAGATCGCCGCGCGCCGCGCCCAGGTCGATCGCCACCTGCACCGACGCCGGAACCAGCTTCGTGCGCGCGGCCTCTTCCAGTGATTGGCCGTTGTGCAAGGCGGCGATCAGCTTAGCGCCATCCTCGATCAGCCGCGGCGAGCGCGTGGCCTGACCGGCCAGTTCGATCGCGCCCGGCAGGTCCAGCCCCGCGTCGATCGCGATCCGCAACGCATCGCACCATCGTGCGATCCGGTCCTTGACCAGCACCGGCCCGATCAACGGCAACGGCATGATCCACTGTTCGACCAGCCACTGTTCGCGCCCGGCGCGACGCTGCCACCGCCACGCCGCCCACGCCGCGATCCCTCCCGCCGCCGCCAGCAACACCAGCATCGGCATGTGGCGCGAAACGACAAACAGCATCGCCGCCAGCACCGGCGTACGCGGGCGGTGCGTGCCCATGAAGTCCGCCTGTTCGGTAAAGCCTTCAATCATCGCCTGCATCGGCGGGACCACCACGTAACCGACAAAACACAACACCAGCGCCATCGCCGCCAGCACGACCAGTGGATAGCTGATCGCCTGCCAGATCGCCGCCCGCAGTCGCGCGCCCAGTTCCAGGTGCGAGGCCAGGTTCAACAACACCGCCGAGAGGTTGCCGCTGCGCACCCCTGCGTCGATCAGTCGGCCGTACATCGCCGGAAATCGCCCGCGATGTTTGTCGAACGCCTCGTCCAGCGGTTGGCCGGCTTCCAGGTCGTCGGCGATTTGCCCGATCGCGCGGCGCAGCCTGCCGGAGCGCATGTCGCGCCCGATCAGTCGCAGCCCCCGCTCCAGCGGCAGGCCGGCCTTCGTGAGTTGGGCCAGTTGCTGGTTAAAGGCGACGAAGTCTTCGCTGCGCACCCGGCCGCCGGTCGCTTCGCGCTGTGGCGCGGCCGGGCGGCGCGGTTTACCTGGCGCCAGGTCCAGCACACGCACGCCCAGCGTTTGCAGCTTCCACCGCGCCTCGTGCACGTCGGCCGCGTCGATCGTGCCGGTGATCGTCTGACCGTCGCGGCTCTGCGCTTCGTAGACGAAACACGGTGCGGCCTGGGCGGTGTGGTTGTCGCTCAAATCGGCATCCCCCGCGGATGAAGTCTGACTGCCAGTATAGGGTCTGCCGCCGGATCGGGGAACAGCCAACCGTGCGAATCGGGCCTGCCCGTTTTCATTTAGGCCGCGCCCAGCACGCGATCGATTTCCGCCCGGTCCGTGATGCCCGCGTCCGCCATCGCTTCGGCGGCGTGGCGCATCGTGCGGTGGTTGGCCTGTTCGCCGAGCACCCGCGCCAGCCGATCCGCGTCCGCCCGCTCAGCGATCGCCTTGCGCAGTGCCCCGTCCACCGGCGCCCACTCGGCCGTCGGCACGCGACCGGCATAGCCGGCGTTCGCCTTGCGCCGCAACAGCCGCTGGGTGATCACCGCGTCCAGGGTGCTGCAGATCTGGTAGGGTGCGACGCCCATCTCCATCAGCCGGGCGATCGCCGTGGCCGGCGACCCGGCGTGCAGGGTGCTGATCAGCCGATGCCCGCTCAGCGCCGCCTGGATGGCGATCGAGGCGGTGGCCGGGTCGCGGATTTCGCCGATCATCAGCACCTGCGGATCCTGCCGCACGATGCTTTTCAAAGCCCGCTCGTAGGTCAGTTCGCCGAACGGCGAGACCTGAATCTGCGTCACGCCCTTCAGGTCGCGCTCGACGGGGTCTTCCAGCGCGATCACGCTCGTGCCGGGTTGCGTCTGGACGATGTGGTCCAACAGCGCGTAAATCGTCGTCGTCTTGCCGCAGCCGGCCGGCCCGGTCAACAGCAGCAATCCCTGCTCGGCCGCGGCAAACCGCTTCAGCCCCGCCGCCACCTGGCCCGGCAGGTCCAGTTCGTCCAGCCTGCGCGGCGAAGTCAGCTCCGCCGGCAGCCGCACCGCCGCCCGCAGACCGTGTGTGGTGGGCATCACCGCCAGGCGCAGGTCCAGCGCCCCGCCCCCGCCGCCTGGCGAATGCGCCAAGCGACCTTCCTGCGGCACGTCCAGCCGATACGTCAACAACCCCGCCATCACCATCAGCCGCGTGACCAATGCCCGACCCGCCGCCGCGTCGAAGCGATCCGCCTCGCGCAGCAGACCATCAATGCGATAGCGCACCGTCATGCCCTCGGCGGTCGGCTCGAAGTGGATGTCCGACGCCCTCGCCGCCGCCGCGCAATCCAATATGCCCGACAATCGCGCCGGCGCTTCGCGGCTTACTTCGGTTCGCTCGGCCATGTGAGAATTCTAGCATGGATCGCTATGATGATTGGACCGCCGGCCTGCGCGGGCTTGCGAGCGTTGGGGCTTCCATGCAGCGATATCCGGTACTCGAACCGACGCCGTATCTTACGGCCGATCAGCCCGGCATTGGCGGCGCGATCAAGCGCCGGCCGGAAGATTTCGTCGTCGCCGAACGGCCGCTGTTCGAGCCGGCCGGGGCGGGCGATTTTCTCTATCTGTGGGTGCGCAAGCGCCGGCGGTTGACCACCGATGTCTCCCGCCTGATCGCCGAGCACTTCGAGGTGCCGATGGCGTCGATCGGTTTCGCCGGCCTCAAGGACAAGCACGCCGTCGCCCATCAGGCGATCACCGTGCCGTCGACCGATCTCGATCGCGCCGCCGACTTTCACGACAGCGCGATCCACATCCTTCAGGCCGACCGGCATGATCGCCCGATCGAGCGCGGCAACCTGCTGGGCAATCACTTCGACATCAAGGTTCGCCACGTCGAGCCGGCCCATGTCGTGCGGGCCAAGGCGATTCTCGATCGGCTTGGCCGCGACGGCGTGCCCAACTTCGCCGGCGAACAGCGCTTCGGCTACCGCCGCACCAATCACCTGATGGGGATGTTCCTGCTGCAGCAGCGATGGGATGAGTTCCTCGACGAACTGCTCGGCCGGCCGGTCGACGGCGAACCGCCCTACGATCACGCGGCGCGACGGGCCTACGAGGCCGGCCATTACACCGAGGCCCTGAGCAACTGGACCACCGTTCACCGTTTCGAGCGACAGGCGATCGGTCCGCTCAGCCGCGGCGCTTCGCCCCGCGAAGCGATCAGCAACATCGACCTGACCCAGCGGCAACTGCTGGTCAGCGCTTTCCAGTCGAGCATCTTCAACCGCATGGTCCGCCGGCGACTCGAAGCGGGCACGCTGGGCACGTTGATCGATGGCGACGTGGCTTATATCCACGAAACGCGCCGCATTCGCCGCGTGACCGATCCCCACGCCGAGCAGCCCCGATGCGACGCCCACGAAATCTCGCCCACCGGCCCGATGTGGGGCGCGACCATGATCCGCGCCGACCGCCAGGTCGATCAATACGAGAAAGCCGAACTCGATGCGACCGGCGTCAGCCTCGAACAACTCGCCGCCAAGCCGTACGGCGTGCCCGGCTCGCGGAAGCCGCTGCGCATGTTCGTCACCGAAATCGAAACCACCGGCGGCGCCGACGACTTCGGACCCTACGTCCGATGCCGCTTCTTCCTGCCCCGAGGATGCTTCGCCACCATCGTTATGGGCGAAGTGATGAAGACTCCATAAGCCCCGAACCGCCCAAGCCCCGCCATGGCGGTCCGCCCCCGCAACTGGCGCGTTACAATGCCCCCATGATCGAGGGATTGTGCAAGCGATGGCGGGTGGCCGAGCCGCACGCCGAGGCGCGCGCGTTGGCCGACGCCCTGCGCACCGATCCGCTGGTCGGTCAGATGCTCATGCAGCGCGGCATCACCCAGCCCGCCGCCGCCGAACGTTTCTTCGAACCCACCCTCAACGACCTGCACGATCCGCTTGGCCTGCCGAACATCGAAACCGCCGCCGGGCGCATCGTCAACGCTGTCAAGAACCGTGAAACGATCGTTCTCTACGGCGATTACGATGTCGACGGAATCGCCGGCCTGGCCATCCTGTTCCACATCCTCAAGGCCGCCGATCCCGACGCCGACGTGCGGCGGTACATCCCCCATCGCATCGATGAGGGTTACGGCCTGAACAGTGAGGCGATCGCGAAACTCGCCGACGCCGGCGCCGATCTCATCGTCACCGTCGACTGCGGCATCACGGCGGTCGAACCGGCCGCGGTCGCCAGGCAGCACGGCGTCGATCTGATCATCACCGATCACCACGCGTTGGCCGATGCGCTGCCCGAGGCGTTCTCGGTGGTGCATCCGCGGTTGACCGAGTCGACCTATCCGTTCGAACATCTTTGCGGGGCGGCCGTGGCGTACAAGCTGGCCTGGCAGGTCGCGCGCACGTGGTGCGGCAGCGAGCGGGTCTCGCAGACCTTCCGCGAGCTGTTGGTGCACGCGCTGGCGCTGGCGGCGCTGGGCACGGTGGCCGATGTGGTGCCGCTGATCGGCGAGAATCGCGTGATCGTGCATTGCGGCTTGGCGCGGATCAAGCACACGCCGTTCGCCGGACTCGGGGCGCTGATCGATGCTTCGCGCCTGCGCGACGAGGCGATCGACGCCTACCACGTGGGGTTCGTGATCGGCCCGCGCCTCAACGCCTGCGGCCGCATGGGCCACGCGAAGCTGGCGTGCAAGTTGCTGACCACCGCCGAAGGTGATGACGCCAGGGAAATCGCCGAGTTTCTCAACCGCGAAAACGACAAGCGCCGCGCCGTCGAGCGCCGCATCTTCGACCAGGCCAAACAGCGCGTCGCCGAGCGCGGCGACGATGGCGATGACGTGCGGCTGATTTTGCTGGACGACGAGCAGTGGCATCCCGGCGTGGTGGGCATCGTGTGCAGCCGGCTCGTCGAGGCGTTCGGGCGACCGGCGATTCTGCTGAACACGGCCAACGGCGTGGCCCAGGGCTCCGGCCGATCGATCGACGGGTACAACCTGCACGAGGCTCTGTGCGCGTGTGCCGCACACATGGAAACGTTCGGCGGTCATGCGATGGCGGCCGGGCTGAAAGTCAGGCGCGAGAATATCGACGCCCTGCGCGAAGCGATGGTGGCCCATGCCCGCGAGCACATCGCCGTGGAGGATCTGGTGCCGCGGATGGAACTCGACGCGGCGGTGGGCTTGGCCGACCTGTCGACCGCGGCGGTGGAACGGCTGGAAACGATGGGGCCGTTCGGTCGCGGCAACCCGTCGCCGAAGGTCATGGTCTCGGGCGTGCAGATCGGGCAGGACCCGACGCCGCTGGGCCGCAGCGGCAAGCACATGGCGATGATCGTGCGCGATCCGCGCGGCGGCGCGGCCCTGCGTTGTGTGGGCTGGAACCTGTCGTGGGCGCTGCCGAAGCTGGCGGCGGGCATGATCGTGGACCTGGCCGGCCGGCCGAAGATCAACCGCTGGCGCGGACGCGCGAACGTGGAACTGGAACTGCTCGACCTGCGCATTGCGGGTTAGGCGATGCGAATCGCCCGGGAAGCATCATGGCGATTTACGGACCGGATTACGCGGCGGCGTACCGCGAGCACTGGCGGCGGTGGGGCGCCGGGGAGTGGGCGCCGTTTCTGATCGACTTGGCCGGGGTGGACGGCGGGGCGTGGCTGGACGTGGCGTGCGGCACGGGCGAATTGGCCGCGGTGGTGGCGAAGCGGGGCTTCGAGGTGACGGGCTTGGACATTTCATCGCACCAGTTGGACCACGCGCGCGACAAGGCGCCGGCCGCGCGGTTCGTGCGGGGCGATGTACGCACGTTCGAGGTGGGCCGGCGGAGGTTCGACGCGGTCACGTGCGTCGGCGGCAGTGTCGGTTACCTGGCGACGAAGCGCGACCTGGAGCGGGCGTTGCGGCGGATGGCCGGCCACCTGAAAACGGCGGGGGTGATGTTGTTCGACGTGAACCTGCCGGCGGCGTTCGAGGCGAACGCGGGGCGGACGATCGTGTTGCCCGATGCCGAGCGGCCGACCTTCATCACCGTGCGTTGGGATGGCGCGAAGCGCCGGGCGCGGTGGGAAGTGACCGGTTTCGTGAAAGCCGGGCGGTGGTGGCGGCGGTTTACCGAAGCGCACGACCTGCGTGCGTGGCGGCGTGAGGAAATCGACCCGCTGCTCGACCGGATCGGCTTGGGTTGCGAACGCTATGACCTGGACACGTTGGACGAAGCGGATGACCAGACGGCGCGCATGCTGTATCGTTGCCAGCGCAGCGGAGGCTGAACGGGAAAGTCGGCCTGATCATCGGCGCGACCAGCGGGATGGACCGGGCCACGCCCGCTGGTTCCCGAAGATACGCACAACGCCCATCGCAAACAGCCGGCGGCTCACAGCCGCCGGAAACCACGAAACACCCCATACACAACTCGCGCCGCATCCCACCCGATCCGGCGGCAAGTGTGCCGCCGGCTATCTCACCCAATTGGACCAGTCCCGCTTTCCGCCCCGAATTAGGGGCCTGACCCCTTATCCGCCCCTCGCGGCTTGCTGTGAGGTTATTCAGATACCCTCTTCGTCTGCACGGCCGCTTCGTCGAGATACCAGGTCAGTTCGCCGTCGTCGTGGTTCGGCTCGACGCCGGTGACGGGCAGGCGCTGCACATCGCGTTGGGCCAGCGCGATGCGCTGGAGGGCGGGGCGCTTCGATTCGCCGGTGACGAGAATCGCGATGGCCCGCGAGGCGTTGATCAGGGGGAAGGTCATGGTCATGCGCGGGCGGGGCGGAGCGACGGCATCGCCGCTGTTGAAGGCGATGCGGCGGCGTGTTTCGTGGAGCGCGGGCGATTCGGGAAACAGCGACGCGGTGTGGCCGTCGGCCCCCATGCCCAGCAATGCGAAATCCAGCCGTCCGCCTTCGCCCAGGGCCGCGTACAGTTCGGCCTCGTAGGTCCGATCACCATCCCGCTCGTGCACGGGCATGGGGTGAACGTGCGCCGGTTCGATGGGCACGTGCTGGAGCAACATTTCGCGGATCATGCGGAAGTTCGACTGTTCATCGTCCACGTCGACGCAGCGTTCGTCGACCAACCACACGTGGGTGCGCTGCCAGGGAAAGAAGCGGTACGCCGGGTCGATGATCAGCCGGCGGTACAGCGTGCGCGGCGTCGATCCGCCGCTGAGGGCCAGGTGAAACGGCCGTTCCCGCCGCCTCGTCTCGACCGCCCGGATCATCATCGCATCGGCCAGCCGGTCGATCAATTCGTCGACGTCCGACAGAATCACGCATCGGCCCTTCAGCGTGCGCACCGCTTCATACGCCCGCGGTGAAACGGATTGTTCGCGCGAACGGGTCATGGCGTGTCAGACGATTGGCCGAGATACCGCGAGCGGGAGACTTTACCTTCGGGGTTGCGCCAGCGGCCGTGGTCAGCGATCAGACGATCCGCCGCTTCGGGCCCCCACGAGCCGGCGGGGTAAGTCGGCAGATCGTTCTGCGCCTGGTCCGGCCACTGTTCGAGAATCGGCATGACGATGCGCCAGGCGGCCTCGATCTCGAACCGGTCCTTGAACAGCGACTGATCGCCCTGCACCGCGTCCAGCAGCAGCGTGGCGTAAGCCTCCGGCTGTTCGCCGCCGAAGTGTTCGACCCAGTCGAAGTCCATCACCGCCGAGCGGATGCTCAAATCCTGCCCCGGCACTTTGCCCTCGAAGCGCAGGCTGATGCCCTCGTCCGGCTGGACGTTGATGACCAGACGATTGGGTGTGGGACAGGCCGCGCCGTTTTCGCCGACCGCTTCGCGGAACAGGCAGTGCGGCACGGGGCGGAAGGTGATGACGATCTGCGTCAGCTTCCGCTTCATCCGCTTGCCTGTGCGCAGGAAAAAGGGCACCGATTGCCATCGCCAGTTGTCCATGTGCAGCTTGACCGCGGCGAATGTTTCGGTCCGCGATTGGCCGTCGATGCCCGCTTCATGCCGGTAGGCGCGGACCCGTTGCCCGTTGATCTCGCCTTCGGCGTACTGCGCGCGCACGGCGGTGTGCCGCACGTCGTCCGGGCGGATCGGGCGCACCGCTTCAAGCACCTTGCGCTGCTCGGTTCGCAGGTCGGCGGCCCGGAAGCTGTTCGGCGGTTCCATCGCCAGCACCGCCATCAACTGCAGCAGGTGCGACTGGATCATGTCCCGCAGCGCTCCGGAAGTGTCGTAATACGCCCCGCGATCCTCCACGCCCACCGTCTCCGTGGCGGTGATCTGCACGTGATCGACGAACTGACGATTCCACAGCGGCTCCCAGATCGCATTGGCGAAGCGGAACACCAGCAGATTCTGCACCGTTTCCTTGCCGAGGTAATGGTCGATGCGGTAGACCGATTCATCCTCGAACACCCGGCCGAGCACGCGGTTCAGATGCGCCGCCGATTCCAGGTCGTAGCCGAACGGTTTCTCGACGATGACCCGCTGAAACGGCGCACGGTCCCGTTGCAGGCTGCACCATCGCTTGCCTTCCGTGACCAATCCCGCCGCGCCGATGTTGACGATGATCGGCTCGTACAACGCCGGGGCGACCGACAGGTAAAACAGCAGGTTGTCAGCGGTGTCGTGCTCGGCGGCCAGTTCGGTCAGGCGATGCTTGAGCGCGTCAAACTCGCTTAAGTCCGTCGCGTCGCCGGCGTGGTAGTGCAGCCGTCCGGCGAAGCGGGCCCACGTTGGGTCGCTGTAGCCCGGGCGATTTTCGCACCACGGCTTGGCGCGCTCGCGGAATTCATCATCGCTCATTCCGGTTCGCGAGACGCCCAGAACACCCACCCGCCTCGGCAACTGCTTCGTGCGGCAAAGATCGTACAGCGACGGAATCAGCTTCCGCATGGTCAGATCGCCCGACGCCCCGAAGATCACCAGCAGGCACCGGTGATCCTCCGTCCCGGCCTGGTCAGCACAGTCTTTCATGGGTACATCTTAGCCGCCTACGGCTGGGAATGCGGCGCCGGATTCAATCCCGTTCTCCGGCCAACCGATGATGTTGATATCAACCGCCAGGCCGATACAATAACTGACTCGGCCGCCCCCATCGTCTAGCCTGGCCCAGGACATCAGCTTTTCATGCTGAAGACAGGGGTTCAAATCCCCTTGGGGGTATTGACCGCTGCTCTCCGGAGCGGCGGTTTTGTCATGGGGGTATGCGGACGGGCGAGGCTGGTTTCGTCGGCCCTTCGGCGGGTGCATCGCAGGCGGTCAGCGGCTATCGTGGCGGACATGGATCGCGAGCATCAGCAGCGACTGATCGAACTGGACCACGCCCATGTCTGGCATCCGTTCACGCCCATGCGCCAGTGGCGACAGCAACCGCCGCTGGTGATCGAGCGGGCCGACGGCGATCACCTGATCGACGCCGAAGGCAACCGCTACATCGACGGCGTGTCCAGTCTCTGGTGCAACGTACACGGCCACCGTGTGAAGGCGATCGACGAGGCGGTGCGAAGTCAGCTCGACAAAGTCGCGCACACCACGATGCTCGGGCTGACGCATCCGATGGCGGTGGAACTGGCCGCCCGCCTGTGCCGAATGGCGCCGGACGGGTTGAGCAGGGTGTTCTACTCCGACGCCGGCGCCACCGCGACCGAGGTCGCCTTCAAGATGGCCGTGGGTTACTGGTTCCACCGGGGCGATGCGCATCGCGACACGTTCATCGCCGTCGAAGGCGCCTACCACGGCGACACCACCGGCGCGATGAGCGTGGGCTACAGCGCCACGTTCCACCGGCCGTTCAAGTCGATGGTGTTTCACACCGAGTTCGTCGAAGCGCCCGACGGTTTTCACGGTGAGATCGGCCGAAGCTGCTGCCAGCGATCGCCGGGGGCGGTACAGTGCGAAGGGGCGCGGCGGGTCGGCCGGCGACGCTGGGCGCTGGAGTGCGAGAACATCACCGCCATGGTGCGTGACACGGCGTTGGCCGAATTGGACCGCAAGCTGACGGCGAAGGCCGGGCGCGTGGCGGCGGTGGTGGTTGAGCCCCTGGTGCAGGGCGCCGCGGGGATTGTCGTGCATCCGGCGGGCTACCTGCGCGGCGCGGCGGAACTGTGCCGCAAGCACGGTGTGCTGCTGATCGCCGACGAGGTGGCGACCGGCTTCGGCCGCACCGGCACGATGTTCGCCTGTGAACAGGAGGACGTCGAACCGGACCTGATGTGCCTGGGCAAGGGGATCACCGGCGGATACATGCCGCTGGCCGCGACGCTGTGCACCGATGAGATCGCCGCCGCCTTCGAGGGCGAACTGCACGAGCATCGCACGCTCTACCACGGCCATACGTACACCGGCAATCCGCTGGCCTGCGCCGCGGCGCTGGCTTCGCTCGAGCTGTTCGATCGCAACAACCTGCTGGACGAAGTCAACCGCAAAGCGGCGCGGCTGGCCGAGTGGCTCAACCCCTTGCGGGAACTTCCGGTCGTCGGCGACGTGCGGCAGAAGGGGTTGATGGCGGGGATCGAATTGGTCCCGCCGGGCGGCGAAGCGGGGGTGGGCTTTGACCCGTCGCGCCGGCTGGGGTATAAGATGTGCGATGCCTGCCGGTCGCGCGGCGTGATCGTGCGCCCGCTGGGCAACGTGGTCGTGCTGATGCCGCCGCCGGCGATCCGCGATGAACACCTGCGGCAACTGGCCGAGGCCGTCGTCGAAACCATCGGCGAACTGAACCTCTGACCGACCCGGAGCGGACCATGAGCCATTCCTCGTGGCGATTCGTCACGCCCAACACCCTCGACGAAGCCCCGGCGGAAGCCGCGCTGAGGGGCCAGGCGTTCGACGGCGATGCCGACCAGCTTGCCGCGCTGAGGCTGGCGTGCAGCGGCCCGGCGGCCTGGAGGCCTGATGCGTTCTGACCGGCAGATCATCGAACCATGATCGATACCGACCTGTGTCTGCGATGGTTGGGTGACTGGGCGGAGAACGCCGAGCAATGGTGGTATCCGATCCCGGGTTCGTCGGGCCTGGGCTGTTACGGGACCGGCTACAACAACTGGGGCGTTCAGACGAACCAGAAATACGCCGCGGCGATGGCGGTGCTGGCGACGAAGGGCGGGGCGTTGGATGGCGTGGACCGGTCGCGGGCGGCGGATCGGGCGCTGTCGGCGTTGCGGTTCAGCCTCGCTTCGCACGTGACCGGCGAAGGACGTTGCACCGACGGCACGCCGTGGGGCCGCACGTGGATCAGCGGCCTGGGCCTGGAGCGGATGATGCACGGCGTGTCGCTGCTCGATGGGGCGGGACTGCTGACCGACGAGGATCGCGCGCGGCTGGCGCGGTTGCTGGCCGACGAGGCCGACTGGCTGGCCACTGACTACCATCGCGGATCGCACAAGGGCGTTCAGGCGGCGAAGTGGAATGAGTCCGGCGGCAACGATCCGGAATCGAATCTGTGGAACGGCGCGATCCTGCTCCGCGCCATTGCCGCCAATCCCGATCATCCTCATCGCGATGCCTGGGCCCGCCGGGCCGAGCAGTTCCTGTTCAACAGCCTGACGACCGAAGCCGACGCCGATGATCCCCGCTACATCGGGCCCAACTTCTTCGTGAACTACGCGCTCGATCATCACGGCTACCTGAACGTCGGTTACATGACGATCTGTGTCAGCCAGGCGGCGATGCTGCATTTCGATGCAAAGCTGTTCGGGTTCGATGCGCCGCGGTTGATTCATCGTCATCAGGCCGATCTGTGGCGGGTGCTGCGGCGGATGATTTTCACGGACGGCCGGCTCGCCCGCATCGGCGGCGACACCCGCGTGCGATACTGCTATTGCCAGGATTATCTGCTGCCGTCCTTGTGTTATGCGGCTGACCATCTCGGTGATGCCCACGCTCCGCAACTGATCGCAGGGCAACTGCAACTGATCGATCGCGAACACCGATACAACGGCGATGGCAGTTTTTTCGGCAAACGGCTGGCCACGCTGGCCGGGCGCAGTCCGTATTACTACACCCGTTTGGAGTCGGATCGCGCCTGTGCCGTGGGGATGACCGTCGCCTATGCGCCGCTGGTTCGGCCGGTCGACCAGGCCGACGGCGTGTTTGAATCCTCCGTCGCCGGTTCGTGGTGCGAGCCGACGTACGGCGCGGCGCTGCATCGCAGTCCGACGCGGCTGGCGTCGTTCGCCTGGCGGGCGCAGGGCTTGGCCCAGGGCCTGTGCCAGCCGCCCGATGACGGGCACTTCGCCGAGTGGGCGCGGAACCTCGCCGGCTCGGTGGACGTGGCCGATCGGCCTGACTCGCTGCACCCGCACCGGTCGCAGCCCCGCCGGCTGGGCGAGCACCACGTGCAAACCTTCAACGGCGGATTTATCGCCCACGGCACGATCATCGAAGGCGCCGACGTGTCCCTGGCCGAAGGATGGTGCGGCGGCGACAGCGTCATGCATCGGATCGTCTTCGTCGCGCTGCCCGATGCTCACAGCGTCATCGGCCTGCAGCGCGCGGTGACCGCCTCGCATCGTGTGTACATCGATGCAATCACCGGGATGTGCTTCAACCTGCCCAACGACCTGTACAACGACTTCGCCCGTCGTTTGGCGACTGCCCGGGGCGAACGGGTGCTGACCAGCCCGCCGGACCGGGAGGGGGCGATCGGCCTGGCGTCGCGCTGGGCCAACGTCGATGGGCGCATCGGGCTGGTCGGCCTGTACGGCGACGGAGAACTGACCGTTGACCGCTCGGCCCAACGCCGCGCAGGCCCGTACGAGTCGCTGTTCATCGAGCGCCTGGCCTTCGGTTGCCATCGCGGCACCATGGCCGTCGATCCGAACACCGTCGTGCTCGACGTCGGTTGGGCGGTCATCAGTTCAGCCGATGCGGCCGTGACGGAGTGCTTTGCCGGGGCCGGGGAAAAGATCGACACCGGGCGCAACGATCTGCGCGCGGTGCGCGTGACGGGGCTCGACGGCCGGCGCTATACCGTGGCGGCGAACTTCGGCGACGCATCGCACGATGTGCGGTCGTGGTGCGCCGGTGAAGCGATCAGCGGCGATCCAACGAACCTGCCGCCCGGTGGCGCGTGCCTCGTGCGATCAGAAATCGCTTAACCAGTCGAGCATCAACGACGTCCACGAACGCAGGGCGGGGTGGTCCTCGGCCATGCCCACCCCGTGGCGGCCGTGGGCGTAGACGTGCAACTCGACCGGCACGCCGGCGCGTCGGCAGGCCGCGGCGAAGTGAAGGCTGTTCTCCACCGGCACGCCGGGATCATCGGCGGTATGGAACAGGAACGTCGGCGGCGTGTTGGGCTTGACGTGTCGTTCGCCCGACAGATTCTTCAACATCACGTCGGTGGCGTTCGGCCCGAGCAGGTTCTGCGCCGAGCGGCCGTGCGCGTGGTTGATGAACGAAACGACCGGATACGCGAGGATGAGCCGGTCCGGGCGGGCGCTGAACGCGCCGACCAGGTCATCGTGTTCATCAAGATGCAGGTCGGGCTGGGTGGCGACGGTGCAGGCGTTATGTCCGCCGGCACTGAAGCCCATCAGGCCGAGGCGCTGGGGGTCGATGCCCAACTCTCGCCTCAGGCTTCGGACCCGTCGCACGGCGCGGGCGGCGTCGGCGTAGGGGGCGGGGTGGCGATGCGGGGCGGTGCGATAGCGACATACCACGCCCACCAGGCCGCGCGAAGCGAACAGCCGGGCGACCGGAGCGCCTTCGTGGTCGGCCAGGTGGTGGTACCCGCCGCCGGGCAGGACGATGATCGCCGCCGCCGGTTCGCCCGACCGGACCGTGGGCCGATACACCTCCAGGCGGGGCGCCGCGTCGGCAGCGCCGTGGTGCGGGCAGTCGTCAGGCCACAGGGGGATCACGCGATCGGGACCATTCATGGGCGGAGATTGTACTTCTCCGGGGGTGACGATCAACCGGAGGGGGGCGTCTGAATATTCGTTAATCCGGATGAACGGATGATTTGTGCTTGCCTCGCCCGTGTCCTGCGGCAATAATGTTGCACTCTAATTGCAGCAGCAACGCCCACGGGCGGCGCGACGGGAGTTTCCATGGCCAGTCGTTACCTTCAAGCAGTCTCCGAGCGCGTGCTCTTTCTCGACGGAGCGATGGGCACCGCCACCCACGCGCTTGATCTCGATCTCGAAACCGACTTTCTCGGCAAGGAGAATTGCCCGGAAGTGTTGAACCTCACCCGGCCCGACGCGGTGGGGTCGATCCACGAATCGTTCCTGGCCGTGGGATGCGATGCGGTGGAAACCAACACCTTCGGCGGGGCGGCGCACGTGCTCGCGGAGTTCGACCTGGCCGCGCGATGCCGCCAGATCAACCGCACCGCCGCCGAGATCGCCCGCAAGGCCTGCGCGGCTCACGCCACCGACGACAAGCCTCGCTTCGTGGTCGGGTCCATGGGCCCGGGCACGAAACTGCTCACCCTCGGGCAGATCGCCTGGGATGACATGCTCGCCAGCTACACCGAACAGGTGCGAGGACTGGTCGACGGCAAGGTCGATGCGCTGCTGATTGAAACATGTCAGGATCTGCTCCAGACCAAGTGCGCGATCAACGCCTGCGTCGATGCTCAGCGCGAAGCCGGTATCTGGCACACCGAAGGCCGCATCCCCATCTTCGTCCAGGTCACCATTGAAACGACCGGCACGATGCTGCTGGGCAGCGAGATCGGCGCCGCCGTCGTCGCCCTGCGACAGATGCCCATCGACGGCATTGGCCTCAACTGCGCCACCGGTCCGGTCGAGATGCGTGAGCACATCGCCCACCTCGGCGAACACGCCGATCTGCTCGTCAGTGTGCTGCCCAACGCCGGCCTGCCCGTGCTGGTCGATGGCCAAACCACGTTCCCGCTCGGCCCCGAAGCGCTGGCCGAGGAACTCAAACGCTTCGTCGATGAATTCGGCGTGAACATCGTCGGCGGTTGCTGCGGCACCACGCCCGAACACCTCAAGGCGGTGGTCGAGGCGATCGGCGTTCGCCCGCCCCCCTCGCGCCAGGCGAAGTTCATTCCGCAATGTTCCAGCCTCTACAGCCCCGTCGAGCTGAAACAGGAACTCAGCGTGCTGATGATCGGCGAGCGCACCAATGCCAACGGCAGCCGCAAGTTCAAACAGATGCTCGCCGATGACGACTGGGACGGCCTGGTCAGTTGGGCGCGGCAGGAAGTGCAAGGCGGCGCGCACGTGCTGGATGTGTGCGTGGATTATGTCGGCCGCGACGGCGTGAAGGACATGACCGAAGTCGTCCGACGCTACGTTCAGCAGATCCAGGCCCCGCTCATGCTCGACAGCACCGAAGCGCCCGTGCTTGAGGCGGGACTGAAACTGGCCGGTGGCAAGTGCATCGTCAACTCGATCAACCTCGAGGAAGGCGAGAAGCGGTTGGAGGAGGTCGCTCCGCTGTTGCACCGTTACGGCGCGGCGGTCGTGGCGCTGACCATCGATGAGGACCGCGAGGCCGGCATGGCCAAGGTCGCCCCTCGGAAGTTGGAGATCGCCGCTCGGCTGCATGATCTGTGTACCAGCAAGTACGGCATCGACGAGCGCGACATTCTGTTCGACCCGCTCACGTTCACCATTGCCACCGGCAACGAGGACGACCGCAAGCTCGGGCTGGAAACGCTCGAAGGCATCCGCCTGATCGCCGACCGCTTTCCCGCATGCGGCATTCTGCTGGGTTTGAGCAACATCAGCTTCGGTCTGAAGCCCGCGGCCCGGCAGGTGCTGAACAGCGTCTTTCTGCACGAAGCGCAGCAACGGGGCCTGACCGCGGCCATCCTGCACCCATCGAAAATCATTCCCCAGCACAAGATCGACCCGCAACACTGGGACGCCGCCCAGTGGCTGATCTTCGACCAGCGCGGCGATGATCGGCCCGAAGGCAAGCCGGCGGACTTCGACCCCCTGATGCATTTCATCGGCCTGTTCCCCGATGACGATTCGGGCGAGCAGACGAAACAGGCGGCCGAGGCGCTGTCGCTGGAAGACAAGCTTCAGCGACACATCATCGACGGCGAAAAACTGGACCTCGAGAAGGATCTCGACGAGGCGCTGGACCAGTACAACCCGCTGGACATCGTGAACGATCACCTGTTGGCCGGGATGAAGGTGGTCGGCGACCTGTTCGGCAGCGGGCAGATGCAGTTGCCGTTCGTGTTGCAGAGCGCCGAGGTGATGAAGCAGGCGGTGGCGCACCTCGAGCCGCACATGCCCAGGGAGGATTCGCAAGCGGGCAAGGGCACGCTGGTGCTGGCCACGGTGAAGGGCGACGTGCATGACATCGGCAAGAACCTGGTGGATATCATCCTGACCAACAACGGTTATCGGGTGGTGAACCTGGGGATCAAGCAGCCGATCACCGCGATCGTTGGCGCGGCCCATGAGCACAGCGCCGATGCGATCGGGATGAGCGGCCTGCTGGTCAAGAGTGTGGGGGTGATGAAGGAAAACCTGGCGGAGATGTCGCGGCAGGGACTGGACGTGGCGACGCTGGTCGGTGGTGCGGCGCTGACGCGGCATTACGCGGAGACGGAACTGCGCGAGACCTACGCCGGGCCGCTGTACTACGGCAAGGATGCGTTCGAGGCGCTGCACATCATGCAGATGCTCCGGGCCGGCCGGCGCGACGAACTGGAACAGGACATCGCCACCCGCCTGGCCAAGCGGGCGGAAACGGACGCGAAGCTCGCCGCGGCGAAAGGCGGAGCATCGTCGACGGCGGTGGCCGAGGCGCCGGCGACGTCGGACGTGGCCACGGACGCGGATATCCCTCAGCCGCCGTTCTTCGGCGATCGGCTGGTCGAGAACGTGCCGCTGGCCGAGATCGTGCCCTACGTGAACAAGGTTGCGCTGTACCGCGGCCAATGGGGTTTCAAGAAAGGCGCGATGGACGCCGACCAATACGCCGACCAGATCGAAAATCAGGTCGAGCCGATCTTCCAGCGCCTGATCGAACAAGGTCAGCGCGATGAGATTCTCCATCCCAGGGTGGTCTATGGCTATTACCCGGTCGCCGGCGCCGGCGACGACCTGATCGTCTACGACCCGAACGACGAGGAGCGCGAGATCGAGCGGTTCCGTTTCCCCCGCCAGCAGAAGCGCCGCCGGTTGTGTATCAGCGATTTCTTCAAGTCGGTCGAACACGACAGCCGCGACGTGCTGGGCCTGTTCTGCGTGACGATGGGCCCGGAGGTCACGCGGCGGGCGCGGCAGTTGTTCGAAAGCCACCACTACCAGGAATACCTTTACCTGCACGGGCTGGGCGTCGAATGCGCCGAGGCCCTGGCCGAGTTGTGGCACAAACGCATGCGCCAGGAGATGGACATCGCCGGCGACGATGCGCCCACCATCCGCGAACTGTTCACCCAGGGCTATCGCGGCTCGCGGTATTCGTTCGGGTATCCGGCCTGCCCGGAAATGAGCGACCAGACCAAGCTGTTCAAGCTGCTCCGCCCCGAGCGTATCGACTGCAGGCTGACCGACAACTGGCAGATCGACCCCGAACAGTCGACCAGCGCCATGGTCGTTCACCACCCCGAGGCGAAGTACTTCAACGTGTAGGGCGATCTGGCGAGGCCGCCCCGCCCGGTTCCGGAAACCCCGGTGGGCAAACGTCGCGGCGGGATCAGGATGGGGCGGCGCCCGAACCGGTTTCGCCCCGGCGAAGCTGCCGCCGCATCTCCCCGGCCAGGCGGCGGCCGATCTGTTCTTCCTCGTCGACGACCACGTCGGCCCCGGCGAGCATCAGTTCCCAGCGGTACACGTGATAGCGGGCGCGGACGACGATGCGGGCGTCGCGGTTGACCGCGCGGACGTTTTCGATCACCCGCCGCGCCGCCCCGGGATCGGGCAGCGTCACCACCACCGCCGACGCCGTCGCCGCCCCGGCGTGTTCGAGCACGTCCACGCTGGTCGCATCGCCCACCAGACCGATGAGGTTCATCTGGCGGGCCATGTTCGCCCCGCGCGGCGAAGCGTCGAGCACGGTGACCACCGCGTCGGCCTTGATCAGCGCCGCGCCCACGCCCTGACCCGCCGGGCCAAACCCCACGATGACGATGCGAGGCCGATCGTCGCCGTCTTCCGCTGCCGCCGCCGCGGTCGTCGCGGGCAGCCTCGCACCGAACCGGCGCGCGAACCATCCGCCGACGTGTGGCGCCGCGATCACCTGGTAGGGCGCGATCATCATGGTCAGAATCGTCATCGAGATCAGCAGCGCGAACGTGCCGTCGTCGATCACCGCCACGTCGGGCGCGTGGGCGATGGTCGCCAGCACGAACGAAAACTCGCCCACCTGGGCCAGGCACACACCGGTGGCCGCGGCGTGGCTGGTGGTCTGGCCCATCAGGCGCACCGCCAACCCGGCGATCGCCGCCTTGCCCACGATCACCGCCGCCACCGCCGCGATCAGCAGCGGCGCGTTGAAGAACATCCACGACGGGTCGGCCAGCATCCCCACCGACGAGAAGAACAGCGTCACCAGCAGCGTGCGCAGCGACCCGACATCCGCGCGGACCTGCGTGGCGAACGGCGATTCGGCCAGCAGCATTCCCGCCACGAACGCGCCGAGGGCCGGGCTCAGCCCCGCCGCGTGCGCCGCCCACGCCGAACCCAGCGCCGTGACCAGCGCCAGCAGAATCGGCAGGTCGCGGTTGCGGGCCATCAGTTGCGAACCCAGCACGCGCGGCACGACGTGGTTGAACAGCAGATAGAAAACCGCCACCAGTCCCGTGCCCAGCCCCAGTGTCCTGAGCAGTTCGTAGCCCGCCTCCTTCAACCCGCCGCCCCCGCCCAGCAGCGACACCGCAACCACCAGCGGCACCACCGCGATGTCCTGAAGCAGCAGCACCGCCACCGCATTGCGGCCATGCAGGCTGTCCAACTCCGCCCGCCGCATCAGCAGCCTCAGCACCACCGCCGTGCTGCTCAGCGCGATCGCCGCCCCGACCACCACGCTGCTGCGCCAGTCCAGCCCGAACGCGATCGCCGCCCCCGCGCCCGCCGCCAGCGTGCCGACCACCTGCAGCGATCCGCCCCCGAACGCCATCCGACCCATGCGCACCATGCGACGCCAACTGAACTCCAGCCCGATCGTGAACAGCAGCAGCGCCACGCCCAGTTCGGCCAGCAACTCCACCTCGCCCCGCCTTCCAATCAGGTGCAGCCCCTGCGGGCCCATCGCCATGCCCGCCAACAGATAGCCGATGATCGCGCTTTGCCGCAATCGCTCGCACACCACTCCCGCCGCCAGCGCCGAGGCCAGCAACACCAACACGTCGAAAAGGGTCTGCCAGGCATCCATGTCGACCATTCTACCGGCCTTCGCCCGTTCGACCACGGTCGACGGCCTGTTGATCGCCCAGGCTCGCGCCGAAGGCCTGACGCTGGCCAGGTGCGGCAAGGACATTGGCCGTGACGACGTGCGCGCCGTCTGGCGAAGCGCCGACGTCGCCTCACGCCCTGCACCGCCCCGACTCGATGTCCGCGATGATCCGCTTGATCAGGTCGATCGACGTGGGGGGAAACTTCCACTGTGCGATCATGCGGTCGGTCAGCAGTTCGTTCAGTTGCGGCAGGACGAGCATGTCCTTCGCTTGGTCGCTGGTCAGGGAGCGGTCGAGGTAGGTCTGTTCGTCGAAGGTGTCGAAGAAGCTGGCCAGGCCGCGGTCGGCGTCGCCGCCCACCTGTTTGTGATCCTGCCCGTAGATGTGCAGACTCATGGCGTAGTCGGCGTACGATCCCAGCCGGCACGGCCGCCCGGCGTGCTCGCCGATCCGACCGGCGATCGTCTGGAACAGGTACGTCAGGCCGATGACGTTGTCCGGCCAGGCCTTGAACAGGTCGCGGCTGCGCCAGGCGGTGTTCACGTTCACCACAAGGTTGCCCGCGGCGTCTTCCGGGCAGCGCCACTGCACCTCCCGCAGGCACGGCACGTCCTCGGTCAGATAGGCATCGAGGTTCGGCACGCTGGTCGTCGCCACCGCCCGGCGGGTGCAGGGCGTTTTCGCCACCCGCGCGATCGCCATGTCCACCTGATCCACAAGCGACCCATCGAGGTCTGGATGCGCCGTCAGGCGCTGGTGATAGGTGTACGGCCACTGGTGGGCGCTCAGCTCACCGCCCATCGCCTGCTTGAGCGTGTCGATGTCCAGCACCAGGTGATCCTTCACGCCCATGATCTCAGCAATGTACGTGCCGATCTCGCAGAAGCTGACCGGTGGGTAGCGAGGCTCGGCGAACGGATCGATGATCTCGACCAGCACCCGCGCATCGCGGCTGGGGGGGTCGATGGACCGGCCCTGGGCATCCCGGCGGTCGTATTCCGTGCGGATCGCCAGCCCCTGTTCCCAAACCGCCTTCATCGCGCGAAAGTGCGCCTGCGGGATGTTCTCGGCGACGATGTGCAACGTGGGAATCCGCGCAGCGGCGGCGGTGGTGGCGGTCATGGCGTCGGCTCCTTCGAGGTGGACCGGGCCAATGTACTTCGCCCGCGCAGCAGCGTAAAGCGGTTTGCATGGAAGCGCACGAACAAAGCCCCGGTGGGGCCGGGGCTTTCATTCGATGCGTCATCGGAGCGGACGCATCGGTGAATGCGATGAAAGGATGACGGTGATTATCTTAGCACAACGGCCGGCGCCTGTGTCAACTTTCAATCCGTGAAACGGTAAAACCGCGCGCCCGCCGATCAGTCCAGGTCCACCCGTTGGCCGTACCCGGGCACCACGGTGCGCCATTGGTGTTGCTGGTGCAGATCGCCGGCCAGGTGTTTCGCCGCGCGTTCCTCGCCGTGGGTGACGAACACGGTGCGCGGTTCGTTTTGCAGCGCGCCGATCCACCGCAGCAGATCATCCTGATCGCCGTGGGCGCTCATGCCGTGCAGTTGCTCCACCTTGCAGCGCAGCGGCCATGGCCGGCCGTGCAGGCGCACCTGTTCCGGCCGATCGAGCATCACCCGCCCCAGGGTGCCGGGCGCCTGGTAACCGACGAACAGCATCACGCTTTCTTGCCGCGTGACGTTGTGCACCATGTGATGCTTGATTCGCCCGCCGGTGCACATGCCCGAGCCGGCCACGATGATCGCCGTGCCCCGGATCGCATTGATCGACTTGCTTTGCTCGGCGGTGCGGGTGAACTGCAGGCCCGGGAAATCCAGCGGATCGCCGCCCCGGGCGATGATGTCCTGCGCCTCGGCGTCGAGAATTTCCCGGAACCGGTTGAACGTTTCCGTGGCCCGGATCGCCATCGGGGAATCGAGGAAGACCGGGGCCGGTTCGATCATCTTCCGCCGCCACAGCCGCCCCAGGTAGAAAAGCAACTCCTGCGAACGTTCGATGGCGAACGCGGGAATCAGCACGTTGCCGCCGGCTTCCTGGGCGCGATTGATCACGTCGGCCAGCGTGGTGAGGATGTCGGCGTGGTCGTCGTGTTCGCGATCGCCGTAGGTCGACTCGATCACCACGTAGTCGGCCTGGTCGAACGGGGCGGGGTCGTTGACCAGGGGCTTGGCCCACTGGCCGATGTCGCCGGAGAAGACGATCGTCCGCTCAGCGCCGCCTTCGCGCACGGTCAAGGCGATGCTGGCCGAGCCGAGAATGTGACCGGCGCAACGGAAGCGGGCAGTGACGCGGTCGTTCAGCCGCACCGGTTCGCCCAGCGGCACAGGTTTGAGATGCCCGGCGGCGCGCTGCGCGTCGGCTTGCGTGTACAGCGGCTGCTCGGGGTGGCGGGCCTTGCGCCCTTCGCGCTGGTGACGCTTGCGCTTGTACGCCGCGTCCTCTTCCTGAATGTGACCCGAATCGGTCATCACCAGTTCAGCCAGTTCGCACGTGGGGGCGGTGGTGAAGATGTCGCCCTTGAACCCCTCGTTAACCAGTTTCGGAATCAGCCCGCAATGATCGAGGTGCGCGTGGGTCAGCAGCATGACATCGACGTTCGGCGGATCGCATCCGAGCGGCTCCCAGTTGCGATCAAGGAACTTGCGCTCCTGGAACATGCCGCAGTCGATCAGCACCCGCAAGCCGCCCGCTTCCAGCAGGTACGAGGAGCCGGTGACCTGGCGATTGGCGCCAAGAAACGTCAACTTCATCCGCTGCACCTTTCACGTGGAGTCCCGCCGGTCCATCCCCCGCGGCCGGTCATCGCCAACGTGCCGAGGCATAGCGCCCCCAGCACCACCGGCACCCCACCGGGATGTTCGACCATCGCCCCGGCCAGCCCCAGGCCCCCGGCGACCAGCACAAGCCCCGGCGCGCCGAGCAGCATCCGCCCCCCGCGCCACGCCAGCAGCATGACCAGAAAACCCGCATACGCGCCCAGCGCCCAGCCGACCGCCCGACGGTAGAACAACCAGTCGGCCAGCACGATCAGCACCAGCGACAGCAAAACGATCAGCCCGAAACTCCAACGCCCGCGCCACGAGGAACTGTTCATGACACCAGTACGGTACCATCGTCGACGCGGTTCGTCACCTTGGCCCCGCGCCACGCTCAAGCGGGTCGCTCCAACTCCATCCCGGCGTTACACTCGTCCGCTTATGGCATTGCTCACCTGCGCCAACCTGACCCACGCCCACGGCGACAAGCGCGTGCTCGACGGCGCCAGCGTCTCGCTCGACCGCGGTCAGAAGATCGGCCTGGTCGGGCGCAACGGCTGCGGCAAGACCACGCTGTTGAAGCTGATCTGCGGCGACTACGCCCCCGACGCCGGGCAGGTGCAGCTTTCGCGCGGCACGCGCGTGGGGTATCTGGCCCAGGATCCGCAACTGGAGGGTCAGCGCACGCTCCGGCGCGAAGCCGAACAGGCCTTCGCCGAACTCGCCCGCCTGCACGATCGGCTCGACGAAGTGGCGCACCGCATGGCCGAGGCGACCGGCGCCGAACTCGATCGGCGGATGAGCGAATACGAGAAACTCGAACAGCGGATGCACGCGGCCGGCGGGTACACCGTCGACCATCGCATCGACGCGATGCTGCACGGCCTGGGCCTGGGCGATGAAACGTTCGACGTGCGGGTGGCCGACCTGTCCGGCGGACAAAAGGCGCGGCTGGCCATGGCGAAGCTGCTGCTCAGCGAGCCGGACGTGCTTCTGCTTGACGAGCCGACCAACCACCTGGACATCGACGGCCGGCAGTGGCTTGAACAATTCCTTCGGGCCTACGCCGGGGCGGTGCTGGTGGTTTCGCACGATCGCTGGCTGCTGGACGAAGTGGTGGGAAGAATCGTCGAACTCGAGCGAGGCCGGCTGATCGAGTATCCCGGCAATTACCAGACGTTCAGGGAACAGCGTGCGGTGCGCCAGCTCGAACAGCAGCGCGAGTACGAAAAGCAACGGACCTACGTCCGCCATCAACAGCAGTTCATCGACCGCTACCGCGCCGGCCAGCGCTCCAAGCAGGCCCGCGGGCGCGAAGCGAGGCTCGAACGGTTCATCGAACAGGAAATGGTCGAGCACGTGCCCGACGAGGACGTGATGAATCTCGTTCTGCCCAAGGCCCCGCGCAGCGGGGACATCGTCGTCACCGCCCACGACATCACCAAGGCCTACGGCGAGAAGAAGCTGTTCGCCGGCGTGAGCGTGTCGGTCAAGCGCGGCCAGCGCCTCGGCATCATCGGACCCAACGGCTGCGGCAAGAGCACCTTCGTGCGCACGCTGATGGGCGAACTCGCACCCGACACCGGCAGCGTGAAACTCGGCTCGGCGCTGAGCATCGGCTACTACCACCAGACCCACGAACACCTCGACGAGCGCGACACGCCGGTCACCTATCTCCAACGCCGCGCGGCCGACACCTCCGAGCAGACCGCCCGCGACGTGGCCGGGGCGTTTCTGTTTTCCGGCGTCGACCAGGACAAGCCGTTCGGCGTGCTCAGCGGCGGCGAACGCACTCGCGCCGTGCTCGCGGCGCTGGTGATCGGCGGGCATAACCTGCTGGTGCTCGATGAACCTTCCAACCACCTGGACATCCCCTCGGCCGAACGGCTGGAAGCGGCGCTGCAGCAGTTCGACGGCACACTGCTGCTGGTGACCCACGACCGCATGTTGCTCCAGGATACGGTGGATGAGTTGCTGATCTTCGACGGCCGGGCAAACGTGCGGCACTTCTACGGCAAGTACCGCGATTACCTCGAAACGGTTCGCACCGCCGGTCCGGAAGAGCACAAGGTGAAAGAGCGTTCGGCGCAAGCAACGAAGCCGCCCGCTTCACCCGCGCCGCAAGCCGCAGCCCGCAGGCCGAAGAAGGGCAAACTCGCCTGGTTGAAACAGGACGATCTCGAACAGCAGATCATGGCGTTGGAACAGCAACTGGCCGCCCTCGACCAGCGCTTGGCCGATCCGGACCTGTATCGTGATCCCAAGCAGTTCAGCAAGGTCCACGAGGAACGCGAAGCGCTGGCGGCGAAGCTCAAACCCCTCGAAAAAGAATGGCTTCGCCGCGCCGAAGCATGACTGCATGCGGCTGGTAGCCGCGACCGGACAGGTCGCGGGCCGCGGTTCGTTCCCTCTCCCTGTCAGGGAGAGGGGGAAGCATCACCCATCCATCGCCTGCATCTTGCGGAACTCATCGTCGGGTTTCTCTTGCGAACACGTGCCGCGATCCGCGCCGGCGCGGTGCAGCACGACCGCGGCGATCACGATGGCGGCGATCCCCGGCAGCAGAAACAGCGCCCCCCGGAACAACCGCCCGGATCGTCAGCAGCAAGCCCGGCAGCAGCAGGTTGATCTCCAGTTGATCCGGGAAGCCTCTGCCCATCGTGTCGAACGGCAGGGCAAAGTCTCGCCGCATCTGGTCGCCGGTGATCGATTGGAGTGGTCCGCCATCGGCCAACGTGCGTGAGAAGTAGCGATCGCTGTTTCGATATACCGCCCACATCTCCAGGTACGCCTTGCCTTCGACGTCCTCGCACGACAGTTCGCCCACGACCACACACCGCGGGTTGCGGATGAGATTTCCCTCGAACCGGCCGACCGGAAAAGTGAGCGGTTCGTCGGCATCGTTGGTCACGCGCAGGACGGTGATCTCGCGGCCGGCGGGTGCATGGCCAGGCCGGCCGCCAGCACCACGCAGGCGCAGATCAGACGTTTCATGTGCGGTTCTCCAGGTCTTCGCGGTAGGATTCCAGCAGTACCTTCAGGGTCGGCGCGTCGATGCGGCCGTCGGCGTGCTGGGCCCGAAGCGTCAGTTCGAAATCGGTCGTGATCCGGTGATCGTCGACGAGATGGATTTTCTGAATCAGCCGGTCGAGGCGCAGGCGCACGGTCGGGTAGCTGATGCCGTATTCCTGGGCCAGCGCCTTGAGCGAGCCGCTGTTGAGCACGAACCGCTTGACGAAGGCGCGATCCTCATCGGTCAGCAGGTCCAGCCAGTTGGCCTTGTTGTTCGTCTGTTCGTTCATCGGGAGGGGCCTCGATTTTTCAACTGGAATATACATTTCGAGTTTCACTATGTCAAGTTTTAATCAATAAACTTGATATCCGCGAACCCTCGCCGGTTCAGTTAGAATGGTCCGCTTCATGCCGGCCGATCCATTCAACCTGGCCATCGAGACGTCCAGCCGCTGCGGAAGCGTGGCGCTGGGGCGGGGCGATGAGCTGCTGGCGACGGCGGCAATCGGGCGTCAGCGTCACGGGGTGGCGTTGATGCCGGCCATCGATCGGTTGTGCGGCGAGTGGGGCATCGGGCCGGCCGGCCTCGGCGAAGTGTCCGTGTCCATCGGGCCGGGCTCGTTCACCGGTTTGCGGATCGCGGTGACCACGGCGAAGATGCTCGGCCGATCGGTGGGGGCGAAGCTGGTCGCCGTCCCGACGCTGGACGTGGTCGTGCGAAATGTTCCCGATGCGCCGGACGGGCTTGCGGGGGCCTGTGTGATGCTCAACGCCAAGCGTGGTCAGTGTTTCACCGGTCTGTACGAACACCGCGATGGGCGATGGCAGGCGCTGGGCGAAGCGTCGCTGATGACGCCGGCGGAGGTGTGCGACGCCCTGGCGGGAGCGTTTGTGGTGATCGGCGATCATCTGCCGGCCCATGCCTGGCCGGCGCGGGCGAGGTTGCTCGATGCATCGTTCGCCGCGCCGCGGGTCGAGATGTTGTGGCGGCTGGGCCGATCGGCGGCGAAGCGCGGGTCGTTCATTGATCCGCTGGCGCTGAAGCCGTTGTACGTGCGGTTGCCCGAAGCGGAAGAAGTGTGGCAGAGGGACCATGGATCTTAGACTCTGGACCTTGGACTGTCGGGCGGCGGGCTGACAGGTCTAACGTCGATCGTCCAAGGTCCATCGTCTCGCCGAAGGCGAAAACAATGCTACCGAAAGTCGCCATTGTGGGTCGGCCGAACGTCGGCAAGAGCAGCCTGCTGAACATGCTGGCCGGGCGTCGGGTGTCGATTGTCGATCCGACGGCCGGGGTGACGCGCGACCGGGTGAGCATCGACGTGGAGCTGCCGCCGGCCACGCAGGGCGGCAAGGAACGATGGGTCGAGGTGATCGACACCGGCGGGTACGGCGTGTACAGCGGCGATGACGCGTTGTGCGTGCTGACGGAAGACATCGAACGCCAGATCACCACGGCGGTGGACGAAGCGCAGCTCGTGGTGTTCGTGATCGACGCGATGACGGGCGTGGCGCCGCTGGATCAACAGGTGGCGAGGTTGCTTCGGCGGCGGGTGCAGGGGAAAACGCCCATTGTGCTGGCGGCGAACAAGGTGGACGACGAGAAGTACGAAGCCGACGCCTTGGAAGCCGCGGCGCTGGGCCTGGGCGATCCGGTCGCCGTCAGCGCCACCACGAAGCGCGGCAAGTTCGACCTGATCGAAGCGATCGCCGGCGCGATCGACTGGTCGGCCGAGCTTCCCGGAGAGCCTCCAAGCGAAATGCTGCTGGCGATCGTGGGCAAGCGGAACGCGGGCAAGAGCACGTTCGTCAACGCCCTGGCCGGCGCCGAGCGGGTGATCGCCCACGAACTGCCGGGCACCACGCGGGACAGCGTGGACGTGAAGTTCCGCATGGGCGAACGCACGTTCACCGCCATCGACACCGCCGGCGTCCGCAAGCGTAAGAGCCTGGCCGACGACGTGGAATACTACTCGCTGCACCGGGCGCTGCGTTCGATCCGCCGGGCGGAGGCGGTGGTGCTCATGATCGACGCGACGACCGAGATTTCGCAGGTGGACAAGAAGCTCAGCGGGGAGATTCTCAAGCATGACAAGCCGTGCGTGATCGTGGTGAACAAGTGGGACCAGGTGGGCGATCGCGCCACGAGCGACGCGTTCGCCGAGTACATCGCCGCCGAACTGCGCGGGCTCGACTTCGCCCCGATCGTGTGCGCCTCGGCGTTGAACGATGAATACGTTCAGGAAGCCGCGGCCACGGCGCTGTCGCTTTACGAACAGGCCTCGACACGGGTGACCACGGGCGAGTTGAACACGTGCGTGCGGCAGATTCTCGCGGCGCGCGGGCCGAGCTCGGGTCTGGGCCTGCGGGCGAAGGTGTATTTCGTCACGCAGGTGGCCGTCAATCCGCCGACCATCGTGCTGTTTGTCAATCACGTGAACCTGTTCACCGCGCAGTACCAGCGGTACATGATCAACCAGTTCCGCGAGCGCCTGCCGTTCGCCGAAGTACCGATCAAACTGGTCATCCGGCCGCGCACCCGGCGCGTGGCGAGCGACCACGCCGACGAGGTGGTGTACGAGGAATAAGGTTGGTGAAGTTGGCGCGGGGGATTGCCGGCGGCCCGCCGGGCGCGGTCTTCGCGTGGGCGCCGGTCGGGCGGTCAGATGCTTTCGTGGGGCAGGAACAGTTGGCGCGGGGTTTCGAAAAGGATGTTCCGGGCGGCGTCGAGGGCCTGGTCGAAGGTGAATTCGCCGCGTTCGATCTTCTCGGCCAACACGTTGGCCAGGACGCGCTGGGTCTGGCGGACGCGGGCGAAGACCCAGTCGGCGCAGTAGCCGTCGGAGAAGAATCCGCACAGGCGGTTGATGGGCACCATGTCGAGCCGGCGATGCCAGCCGTGGTGCATGGCGGTGGGATAGAACCCGCTCCACCAGTATCCGCCGAACGACAGGTTGGCATAGCCCTGGCCCAGCGAACACCAGGCCACCTCGTCGTTTTCCACGCCGCTGAGAAGGTTGAAGTGGATATCGGGAAACTCGCCGAGCAGGCGGGCGAAGCTGGTGGCGAAGGCGGGGTTGGCGCGGGTGACCGGGTGGGTGGCCGGGTCGGGTGCGGTGAGAAACTGCGTGCCGTAAACGAACTGGTAGGTGTCGGTGAACTCGCCGAGCACGCTGCACAGGGCACGGATCAGCGCGCCTTCGTAGACGGCCTGGTCGTTCGGGGTGATCGGCTCGCCGCGGCGCAGGCGCTCGATCGTCGCCTTGACCGACCGGTCGTTGACGGTGGAGACATCGCCCATCGCGCTGATCCACCCGACGAGCACCCGCCGATCGCCGAAGTCCAGTTTTGCCAGTCGGGCCCGGTGGGCTTCGACCAGGTCGTCGAACGTCTTCGCCTCGAGGCCGAGATAATGGTCGACGCGCTCGAGGCGATTGGCCGGATCGGTGAATTCGTTGTTGGCGCTGAAGATCGGCGGTTCGAGGGTGAAGCGGAAAATGTCGCGTCGGTCGCCGGGTTCGATCGGCTTGACGTCGGCATGCGCCGAGAGAATCCGCACCACGCCGGCGCGGTCGAGCACCTCCATGCCCCAATCGGGATCAGCGTTGGCCCGGTCGAACTTCTCCTGCAAACGGGGCAGGCTGTCGGCGGAAATCGGATCGTGGAAATCGTACAACTCGGCCAGCATGGCGCCGAGCTTGCGGGCGAAAGCGGTGTTGGCGATGGCGGGGAAGAACTTCGCCCACTCGGCCTGCTGGGTCCGGTCATCCACTTCCCGTCCCTTGCCGGGCCAGATGACGTTCGGGTCGGCCCCCGCCGAACGCAGCGGGTAACGTATCATGTGATACAGGATTACGCTGCTGAGCCCCTTGGCCGCGATCTGGTCGCGGTTCATGTGGCTGTGGACGTCGATGATGGGAATGCGACGAATTTCGCTGAGCAGATCGTCACGCACGGCGGGATCCTTCCGGAAGAATCAGCGGAAGCGATCCAATGTAGCGTGATCGGCGGGCGGTGTCACCTCACGCGGCCAGGCCGCCTTCGTCATCGTCGCCGTTGAGCCAGTCGTAATCGCCCGACGGATCGCCGTCGCCGTCAGGACCGAACAGATCGTGCCGGCGGTGGTGGATGTTGATCACCTTGACCAGGTGGGCCGCGAACACCGGGCAGATCGCCTCGATCAGTTCGTAATGGGCGTCCTCGAAGGATTCTTCGCCATCGCGGAAGAGCATGACCGCGGCGAGCACGTCATCGCCTTCGCGGCAGCCGCCGGCGATCACCTGCGCATCGGTCAGCCACGCCGCGTCGTCGCCCAGCCAGGCTTCGATCATCGCATGGTCGGTCAGCCACATCACGTCGGGCTCCTCGGCGATGCGCGGCGCGACCGCGTCGGCCAGATGCTGCAGCAGCACCGGCGCCGATTCCCTCTGGCAACTGTAGTTGACGTATCCGCCCACCGTGAACCCGCCCTCGTGCGCCGGCAGGAAGATGACCGCGTTGGTCGGGCCGATCTTGTCCAGCACGAATTCCATCATCCGCCGCAGCAACTGTTCGAGATCCAGTTCGTCTTCGAGCATCGCTTTGAAGGTGGTGGTGGTTTCGACGTGGTGCATCTGGCTGGCCAGTTCCTGGTAGGCCGTGACCAGGTCGTTGCAGAGGATGTCGACCTGCTGGGTGATGTCGTGGCGGGAGCGGTTGAGCTTGCGGCACAGGCGCTTGAGGCGCCGGAGCTGCTGGTCGCGTTGCGGGTCGTGGCGCGGCGCGTGCAGGGCGATGGTGACGCGCTCGGTCAACTCGTCGAGGTCCAGCGGCTTAGCCAGGAAATCCACCGCCCCGGCGCGCATCGCCGCCACCGCGTGTTCGGTCGTCGCCCGGCCGGTGATCACGATCGTCTGCACATGCGGATGATCAGCGCTCAGTTCCGCGGCGAATGCCAGGCCGTCGCCGTCCGGCATCCCCACGTCCAGCAGCACCATGTCGAGCGTCCGTTCGGCCAGTTGCCCGCGGGCGTCGTCGAGCGTGCCGGCGGTGTGTACCTGCACCTGTTCGCTTGCCAGCGCGCGGCCGATGACCTCGCGGATGTCCGCTTCATCGTCGATGACCAGCAGATTGAACGTCTCGGGCGAGTCCGCGTCAGCCTTCACGGCCAGTTCATCTTGCCTCGGCGTTGATCGCACGGGGTTCTCCTCTCTGCGGATGATCCGAAGGCGTGTTGATTTCATCGGTCGATTCATGGGCGCGATCCAGCAGGTCCGGCGGATCGGAAAGCGGAATTCTCAGCCGCGCCGTTGTCCCTTCGCCCGGTTGGCTTTCCAGGTCGATGTCACCGCCCAGCCGCTCGATCAGTCGCCGCGCCTTGGCCAGACCCAGGCCCGTCCGGCGACCGGCGTCCTTGGCGCTGAAGAACGGATCGAACGCGTGATTCAGCGTGTGCTCATCCATCCCCACCCCGTCGTCGACCACGCCGAACACGAGCTGGTCGCGCAGCAGATCAATCTGAAGGCGAATCTGAATGGGCGAGCGAGGCTCGGCCTGAAGGGCGTTGAGCATCAGTTCGGCGATCGCCGCGGCGACCTGATCGCGGTCGGTCCACAATGGTGGCAGATCGTTGATCGCGCTGACCTTCACCGCCGGGGCTCCGGGCCTCCGGCGCTTGACCCGCCTGACCGCCTGCTCCAGCACATCCACCACCGCCACGCTCGCCGGTTTCGGCGCCGGTGGATCGGCGAACAGGTGCAGCGCGGTGATCAGATCGCTGAGCTTCTGCGACTGCTCGAAGATGAGCTGCGCGTCTTCGCGGTGCTTCGATCCCTCGGCCAGGGCGGACGCCAGCAATTGCGCCCGGCCGCTGATGACGGCCAGCGGATTGTTCATCTCGTGCGCCGCGCCCGCAGCCACCTCGCCCAACTGCGCCATCGTTTGCGACCGGGTCAGCGCCTGTTGTGCTTCGGCCATCTCGCGGTTGACCTCGGCAAGCTGCTCGCCCATGCGGCGGGCGCCTTCGTGTTGTGCCGCGGCCGCGATCGAAGCGCCCCAGGTGTGCACCAGCGCCTGCAACTGCGCCGACGGCGGAAGCACCTGCCGGTCGTGCAGCAGCACCGACGCCGTCCCCCAGCCGCACGGCAACGGCAGCAGCCGCACCTGACGCATGTCGTCCGATTCCATCAGGTAATCGCTTACCCACGGCAGAATGCTCATCCAGTCCATGGGCAACGGGTCGCCTTCACCCAGCGATGAAAGCTTCTCGATGGACGGGGGCGGGTCGATCAGTTGACTGCGCAGCGGCCGGCCATCCGTCGAATACTGGCTGATCTGCCAGGACGCATCGCCCGCCGCCTGGTACAGCATCGCGTAGAATCCCCGCCCGAACACTGAACCCGCCGATGCGACCACCTGCGCCAGCACGTGCTGCACGTTGCGGCCCGGCACGGTCGACTTTTCGTGGAATCGGCTGATCGATTCGAGCGCCCGCCCCTGGCCTTCAGTCAACTGGCGGCGCGATTCCAGCTTCGCGTTCAGACGACCCAGCACCGCGTTGGCCTGCATGATCGATTCGAGGAACAGCTTGCGGCTGGGCGACCCGCCCAGCCCCAGCAGCGACGCCCGACGCTCCAGTTCCTCCATCACGTTTTCCGACGCCGCGATCACCCGACGCGGGTCCAGGCCCATCGCCTCGGCACGCGATTCGACCGTGTCCCGCAACTTGTGATTGCCGCTGTAGCCGATGTGCTGGCGGCGAACCACCAGGTCCGCCAGGTTGATCAGCCCCACCACCGGCTTGTGCTTGACGTTCGGCACCGAGTCGTAAGACGTGCCGTGCAGCCACATGCAGTCCTGCAACACGTGCGGCAGTTGCCAGTGCTCGGCCAGCCGCTTGCCCGCCGTGTGATGATCGATGCCCAGGATCTTCCGCTCCACCTCCGCGATGTCCGCGTGCGCGGTCTCGGTCAGCTCGATCACCCGGTCGTAGCTCTTGGGCAGCACGTGCTCCAGCGCCAGCTTGCCCAGATCGTGCAGCAGCCCGCACACGAAGGCGTTGGCCGGCTTCAACTCACGCTGATGCGGATGCGCCGCGGCGATCAACTCCGCCGCGATCCCCACCGCCAGGCAGTGACGCCAGAACGACGGACGGCTGAACCCCGCCGCGTCCGCTTCGTCGTCCGGTTCCGATTCCTCGGCGAACGCCTCGAACACCTTGATCGACAGCACCGCGTTGCGGATCGCCTCGAAACCCAGCAACACCACCGCCCGGTCCACCGTCACCGCGTCGCCACGCACCCCGCTCGACGCCGAATGGCACATCGCCAGAATCTTCGCCGTCAGCGCCTGATCCGCCCGCACCAGGTCGATCACCTGACGCGCATTGGAATCCTCATCGCTGGTCAGTTGCAGCAGTCGCATCGCCACCGCCGGCAGCGTCGGCAACGCTTCGACCTGCTGGAGAATCAGCTCGATGCGGCGAACCGAATTGGGATCGGCCGTGGTGGTCATGTGCGTTCGTTCGATTGCCTCGCGCTGTTGGCCGCCGGGCTCATCCCGGCGCGCTCGCGTCCATCAGCCTTCCTACACCAACTCCAGCAACTCCGCGATCCGCCCGACCAGCTTCTCGATGTTGAACGGCTTCTTGACGAAATCGTCCGCGCCGGCCTGCAACAGATCGTTGATCTCATCCTGGTTCACGACGCCCGAGACGATGATGATCTTCATGCCCTCGAGGTCGGGGTTCTTCCGCACCGTCTGACACACCACGTTGCCGTTCACGTCCGGAAGCATGTAATCGAGAATCATCAGGTCGGGGCGGAAGTCCTGTGTGGCCACGCCGGCGTCGTAACCGGTCGCCGCGGTGCGCACCTCGAATCGGCCGTCGCGCGCGAGCACGTCACTGAACAGCTCGACGATCTGCTCATCGTCGTCGACCACGAGGATGCGGCGCTTGCCGCTGTCCAGCCGGTCGGCGGGAATGCCGTTGCTTTTCATGAACCGCAGCAGTTCCTCCCGAGGTATCCGACGAAAACGTGACCCGGGCACGCGAAACCCCTTCAGCCGCCCGGCGTCGAAGCAACGGATGATCGTTTGCTGGGACACCTGGCAGACTTCCGCCGCCTCACCCGTCGTGAACACCTGCTTGCCCCGCAGATCCGCGGTGTGGGTGGATGTTTCGGCCATGACAGCCTCCTTGCAGCACCGGGTCGCAACCCAGTCCGGTTATTCCATCTATCTTAGCCAAATTAGCTATTTTTACATCGGCCAGTGTACCACAAGACTTCATAAACCCCCGCTGACCGGAAAGAAAAGTTGTCCCCTACGCCCTTTTGCTGCGGTGCTCTGCCGGCGGGCCCCGCCCGCCGGAGCGACGAATCGCCCGCC
>CAYNCM010000002.1:0-7735 GCA_964395825.1 uncultured Planctomycetaceae bacterium | reverse complement strand
CGCCCGCCCGGCGGCTGTGAGCCGCCGGCTATCCAACGTCCTTGCTGCGGTGCTCTGCCGGCGGGCCCCGCCCGCCGGAGCGACGAATCGCCCGCCCGGCGGCTGTGAGCCGCCGGCTATCCAACGTCCTTGCTGCGGTGCTCAGCCGGCGGGCCACGCCCGCCGGAGCGATGAATCGCCCCCCGGCGGCTGTGAGCCGCCGGCTATCCAACGCCCTTGCTGCGGCGCTCAGCCGGCGGGAGGAATTACTTCAGTTCCACGGACCAGTAGGCGTTGTCGAGGAACGCCTGCCAGCAGGCGTACTTATCCATGCCCAGACGGATGTTGATTACGGGGTTGCGGCGGGGCTGAATGGGTTTGCGGATCAGGCCAAGGCGGGCTTGGGTCGGGGTTCGGCCGCCTTTCTTACTATTGCAGGCCACGCAGCAGCACACGAGGTTGCTCCAGGTGCTCTTACCGCCTTGAGCGCGGGGCACGATGTGGTCGAGGGTCAGTTCGCTGGTGGGGAAGCTGCTGCCGCAATACTGGCAGACGTTGCGGTCGCGGGCGTAGATGTTGCGCCGGTTGAGTTTGACGGTCTGCTTGGGCAGGCGGTCGTAACCCAGCAGTCGGATAATCTTGGGCACGGCGATGTGCATGCGCACGGTGCGAACCCAGTCGGTGTGGGCATCGAACTGCTCGCGGTAGGTTGACAGTTCGGTCCAGCTATCGAAGTCGTAGCTGGCGTATTTCCCGTTGTCGACGCTGATGACTTCAGCGAGGTCGCGGAACAGGAGGCTGAACGCCCGGCGCGCATTGATCACCCGCACCGCCATGTAAAGGCGGTTGAGCACGAGCACGTTGGCATTGAGACCGGCGTTCTGGGCGATCATCACTCACCTGCTCCGGCAGGACGCGAATCGATCGCAGATTCTAGCCGCATGAACGACCCCCTGCAATTGCATCGGCGGTTAGAAGGCGGTGAAAGGGGCATGGCGCCGGAGGGCGGGGCGACGGCGAGCCGGGCCGGCCACTTACTTGGGCGGTTGGATATGGGGAACGCTGAGCTGGTCGAGCCGGCGTTTGACATCGGCGCGGCGGGTTTCGCCGAGCAGACGGCGGATCTCGTGGAGTTTCTCTTCCTGCAGGTACGCGGTGTATATCCGCCGCGCCCGTCGCAGCAGGGCGGCTTGAGCGTATTCGCAGCCCTCATCGGCCAACTCGACCAGCCAGTCGCCCAGTTCGATCAGGTGATCGGGTTTCAGTTGGGCCGGACGGCGGCGGGCCAGGGCGATCATGCGCACCAGTTCGCGGTCGTCGGCGGACTGGGCGTACCAGGCGGCGGCGTCGAAGTCGGCCAGTTCGGTCAGGCAGGCGCGGGCCAGCCGGCTGTTCAGGGCGCCCGGTTCGGTGGTGGTGTCGAGTGCTTCGGCGAGGCGGGCGACGCGGGCTTGCGCCGCGAGGACGGCATGAGCGCAACTGGATCGCCGTTCGAGCGGATCGCGCCGGGACGAGCGGATGCTGCGGGCGATCGCGGCGCCGCGCTGATAGAACTGCAGCGCCTCGGTGAATCGGCGGTCGGTGAAGTAATGATCGCCGAATCGGGTGCAGTATCGGATGAGATCTTCAGCGGCGTCGGTACGCTGCTTGCCGCGGGCGCGGCGGTAGGCCTGGACGTGCAGGTCGACGGTGCGCTGCCGGGCCTGGTCGGCGCGGGCGGGGGCGATCTCGCACAGCAGATCCATCGCGCCGGCGGCGGTGGGCAGGCCTTCGTGGCGGGCCGCCGCCAGGCCGAATGCACGCTCGCACAGGTGTTCGCGCAGGGCTTGCGGTTCGGCGAGCTGCCGGCAGGCTTCGAGCAGGCGCTCGGCCAGCGCCAGGTCATCGTCGAATTCGCGGGTCGATCCGGCGGCGCGATCCTGTTCGCCGAACAGTTCCTCGTACAGGCCGGCCACATCGACGTCGGACCCGCCGTCATCGGCGACGGCGGCGGTCAGCACCCCGGTACAGGCGATGAGAATGGCCAGTGTGCGCCTGAACATGACGGAATACCTTGGCGGAACCGATCGCAACGTCGGCCGGTGCGCCGGTGAAGGCGGAAGGGCTACTTGATGTCGACGACGTGGTAGAAGTAGGTGTCCGAGCCGCGGGCCGGGCCCCAGAGCATCGCACCGCGGAGCACTTCGGCGGAGTTGATGTTCGGGGCGCCCTGGATAACCTGGGCCAGCTTGATGGGGAACGGTCGGGCAAGCTGGGCGTGAGCGTGGCGGGCGTCGAGGTTCACCTTCGCCCAATTGGATCGGTCAGTGGGCGTGTAGATATACCAGTCGCGCGGGTTGGTCATGAAAGAGTTTCGTCGGCCGTCCTCGGCGATGAACATGCACCAGAAGCCCAGCGTGCCATCGTAAAAATCCTCGTCGTAATAGTCGACCTTGGCGCTGATGACGTCGCCGTCTTTCAGTTCCACGCTCGCTGAGGACAATGTGCTGTAGCTGCCGCTGCATATCTGCTTGCCGTTGACGCAGAGGGTCAGGTGGTAATCACCGGCGGCATAGATCGTGCCTTTGGCGCTCTGGGCGCCGGAGTTGGAGGGCGTGGCGGAGGTGGAGGTGGTATCGCGGACGGGGATGTGGCCGATGCGCCCGGGCTTCAGTTGGGCCAGTTGTTCGGTCACGCGGGAAAGGGCGGTGTTCGCCCGAAGCCGAGCGACGTCGCCGGCGGTATGCACCGACAGGTATTTCTGGTAAGCCAACTTCGCCTGCTGCAACAGATTCACCTTGCCCACGTTGGAGATGGTGGCGTTGCCGGCCTGCTGATGGCACCACTCGGCCAATTTGAGGGCTTCGTCATCGCTGAGTTGGCCCACGCCTCGGCGGTGCAGTTCGGCGATGGCCTGAAGCGGCTCGTCGCCGGCCTGTTCGGCGTGCTTGATCGCGGCGCTCAAATTGCCCAGGTCGCTGAGATACAGCAGGGCGATCTCGCGGTGGGCCGCAGCGTCCGACGCATCCCGGGCCAGCCGATCCTTGAGAATGCCCAGGCGTCGCTGGGCGCCGGCCAGGTCGTTGGCGCGGTCGGCCTGGTCCTGGATCGAAGCCTGTTGCGGGCTGGCAATCACCCGCGCGATGCCGGACGCCTTGCGGTAAAGGCGGGAGGCGTCGGTATACTCGCCGGCCTTCTCGCGCTGGCGGGCCACGGAGACCAGTTCGTTCAGCAGCACCGCGCCGGCGCGGTCACGATCGCCGCCCCGCGCCATGCGGTAGGCCCGCTCGCGCAGCAGGACGATCTGGTCCAGCGCATCGCCGGTCTGCGTCTCGTCGATCTCCATCCGCTTGCGTTGGGCCTGCACGGCCAGGTCGATGCCTTCGACGTGGCGGGCGGCCATCTGGGCCGCCTGCTCGCACAGGTACGCGGCGAACTTCGGGTTCTCTCGCAACTGGCCCGAAGCGGTCAGCAGCTTGTTGGCGAATTCCAGGTCATCGTCGAACGCACGCGAGCGGCGGACCATCGTCTCGCTCTGGCCGTACATCTGACGGTACAACTGCTCGGGCGTCTCGGCCCAGCAGGCCAGGTCGCCGATCAGCACCCCGACCGACAAGGCAACGATCATCATCGTTTGACGCATCATGACATTCAGCCCCCTGCGGAGGTGTTCGGATCAGGCACGCCCCGGCCAACTTACTCGATTCCGTCCGGTTCCCGGTGTGCCTGCAAAAAAACCAGTATACCGCAAATAAGACGTCCGAGTGCGATGAATGTTTCGTCAATCGCCGCAGAAACGGGAAAAACACGGCAGGCACCCCGGGCGCCGGGTCCGCGCGGATCGTGGGAAACGGGCGTTTGGCCGGGATTTGTCGGAAAAATTCGTATGGTGTTTGGGGCGGGCGAAGGTTGGCGTCGGGATGTCGGATGGCAGGGGCGGGCGGGGGTTCGTGAGGGCGTTCGGGGAGGGCGGCTTACGGGGCCGGAAAGGCCCCGGAAAGGGGAGGGGTCCATCTGTTTCGTCCGCCGGGCCGTGGTCGCGCATTCCTCGATACCGCCACCGCCTGAGCTCAACCGCCGCTTCTCGCGCACTTTCCGAGGCAGGCCTCGATCAATCTCGAAAGCTTGAGGGTCGCCAGACAGACGGTCGTGTCGGCTGCGCCATAGTACAGCAGCAGTTCATCGGAAGTGCCAGGCAAGGCTGAGGTGGGGAACACCACGTTGGGCGTGATGCCCGATTGCTCATAATCCGCCTCCGGCCAGAGCAGACACTGGTTCATGTTGCCCAGCACACGACCGGGATTGTGATGATCCAGCAGCATGGCGCCGGCTTGATAGGTGTAGCCGTTCATGCCTTTACGAGCGCCATGATAGATACACAGCCATCCCGCATCGGTCCGAATCGGCGGAGCACCGGGACCGATCTTCGCGCTGGCCCAGTAACGGTGATTGCGTTCGAGCACCAGTTGCGTCTGACCCCAGTGGATCAGGTCGGGCGAGCGGCTGAGGTAGATGTCGCCGGCGTCGTCGACGTTCGGCCGTTCCAGGCGCAGATACATGCCGTCCATCTTCTGGGGGAAGATGACGCAATTGCGGTGGTCGGGGCCCGTGATGAAGCCCATGTCTTCGAACGTATCGAAGTCGCGGGTGCTGGCCAGACGAATGCGCCCGCCCAGATGCGAAGCGACGTTGTAGGTGATCAGATATCGCCCCTCGATCGGCGTCACGCGGGTGTCGAAGATGCCCTCATGGCGGACGTACGGATACTCCTGCGGCGAAGTGAACCGGCTGCGAGGATCAATGTCGAAGTCGATGCCGTTGTCACTGGTGGCCACCATGAAGCGCGGCGCCCATTCGCGATCCCAGGCATTGACGAGCATGACGAAGCGCCCGCCGTGGCGCACCACGCCGCTGTTGAACACGCAGGCCGCGCCGCCGGGCATCATGGCGGGGGTGAGGATCGGGTTGCGGGGATGGCGCCGCGCGAGCGGTGGGGCTTGCCGCTCGACCGGCATGACCACAGGGCCTCGCCGCAACAGAAGATCGGATGGCTGAGACGTCACGGTCTTGACTCCACGGATGGCGGAACAAGCGAATCGGTACTTGCCGCTCCAGCAAACGGCCTGCGATACGGGTCGGCAGGGATCATTCCCGGTCGTCGGTGATCGGGCGCGCCGCGATCAACTCGACCTCCATGCTGTAGTGTTGATCGTGAGTGCGCGGCTTCTGCAGTTCAAGCGTCAGCGTATGTTCGCCGCCTTGCAGATTCCGCACGACGCCGAGTTTCGCAAGGATCTGGGAAGAAGGCACGGTCTCAATCCGGCTGGCATCGATGACCCCGAACCGAAGATGCGAGCGTGTGCTGCGACGCCAGTGCATCGTGGTGGCGCCCTGAGCCGTCGCCGGGGCTTTTCCGTCGACCGACCAGGAAAAAGGCGAAACAAGAACCCCGGCATGGCTGGGAAACCACTTGGCGGAGACGTAAAACTCATAGGTTCCGCCTTCGCTCAGCTTGAAGGGGAAAGTCAGGCGAGGCCGCGCGCTGTCCGCCGGTTGGTAGACCGCCGCGTAATGTTCGCGGTCCTCGCCGGATCGCATCACAAAGCCGTTGGCCAACCTGGCTTTGTCCGCCGTGACGATCAGCCCACGGTCTTTCGCGTCGACGTCGACCGCCACCTCCAGGATCTGAATATCGGAGGCACCGTGGAGGATGCCCGATCGGTCAAGCGGCATGATGAATTCGCCGTTGGCGGGCATGTCCAGCCCATGGCCGAGCAAGTCGGTGTAGATCGGCAGCTTTCCATCTTCCGCGGTGACGCGCAATCGGATGCCGGCACCTCGGGGCCCTTCGTCCGCGGCGGCGGCGAGCAGCTTCTCGCGGTCGCGTCTGAACAGTCCCAGTTCCACATCGGGCAGGCCGGTCGGGATGGTCCGCTCATACGCCGCATCGCCCAGGGTTTTGGACGCGATCGCATAAGCCACGCCCCAGCGCGTGGCGGCGCCGTCGCGCTCGGCCAGGTTCTGGAAAGCCCCATACGCTCCGGGGTTGACCAGCATGAAGTGCATGTTCTTCCGAACACCGGCCTCGAAGTTGCGGATCGGCAAAACGTGCTTCGGCTCGGTCGACCACACGGCCATGTTCGGATCCAGGTTGTGACGGCCGAGCACCTGGCGCATTTCATCCACCGTCACCGCCTTGGCGTAGAGACTGTGGACGGTCAGGATGTCGAAGGATGAACCGACACCCAGGTCCAGCAGCCGATCCAAGTAAGTCCTGGCCGAGGGATTGAGCGTGAAGCCGCTGGTGAGAATCACCGCATCGGGGTTGGCCTGGCGGATGCCCGCGGCGGCGTGCTTGACCAGGTCGGCGAACTCCTCCACGCTGCCGGCCCAGTAGTGGTGCGGCGTGTTCGGTTCGTTGCCGATTTCCCAGTAGTCAATCAGATCGCGCGTGGCGGCGGCGGTCTCTCGCATGAACGCCTGCCATTGGTTCCAGTCACGGGGACGAACGCGGGCGTGCATCGGGCCGGCATCGCCGGATTGTGAAGCATCGTCCGGTCGCGACGACATCGCCCGCGGCACCATCGAGATCGAGGCCATGATGTGCAGGCCCTGATCGTGGTATTGCTCGGCGATGCGGCGGAACCTCGTGGCGTTTACACCCTCTTGCGTCGGTTCAACCATGTTCCAGTTGGTGTGCCGGACCCACGCGGCGCCCAGCATTCGGGCCAGAGGCGCTTCGAACGGCGCTTCGGCCACCCGCATGACCCCCCACGGCGAACCCCGGTCCACCGGGCCAGGTTGCGGCACCACGCCAAGACCACCCCGGAACGCGGCTAAATCGTAGTCATCGCCGGTGTCAACGCGGATATCGTAGAAGCCGATGCGCGGCGGTGTCAGCGACAGCAACTCGGTGTGACCGTTGCGGTCGACCGGCACGCCTGTCGACCAGGCGAAATCGCCTTCAAGCTCTTGAACGTCCACCTTCAGCCGATCCGGCAGCGTGCCTTCGCTTCCCGGAATGACGCGCAGCTTCCATGAGAGGCGGTCGCCGGGATGGCCATAAAGCCCCGGCTGATCGGGGTCGGCCAGCACGGCGATCACCCGGGCCGGCCGGTAGATCGCCGATCGGCGTTTGACCGGATTCTCGATCAGGCGTCGTGCCCGTTCGAGGTCCCGGCTGGCGATGACCATGTGCGGAACACCAAACCCGCCTGCCTGCCCATCATGGGAGCGAATCGACACCGTGCCCGGCTCGGCGATGCGGACGTAGATATCGTCCTCGTGACCGCCCCAGCCGAGCGTCAATCCCGTGGGCTTCCATTCGGCCGGCACCGTGGGCTTGCCGCGATGATGCACCGCCAGGTACAACGCCGCGGGTCGGGTCAGTCGAATTTCATAGCCCGGCCCGGGCTTGCTGGTGCTCGGCCCCCGATGCGGCGCGATTGCCGGCAAACCTTCCAGCGGATCGGGCACGGTGGTGAAGATGTGCGTCTGGTTCGACAGACGCTTGGCCCCCTTGACCACCGTAACCCGTTCGGCGTCCGCGGGGACATCCGTGAACAACCGGTCGATCGGTGTCGTGGCGCCGCATGATGCAACGCACCACAGCAGAACGGGAATGAAAGTGTACGGCTTGTTCATGGGTCAGTCCTGACGACCGGGCGGCGGTTGCGGGCAGGCGGGCAAGGATGATTGCCGCGGCAGGGGCGGTGAAACGGTCACCGGGACGCGGACGGAATGAAACGCGGTCGGGGCAGCTATGCCCCGACTGCGA
>CAYNCM010000001.1:76655-86115 GCA_964395825.1 uncultured Planctomycetaceae bacterium | reverse complement strand
AAGGATGTTTCAATCCGCGCCCCCGTGAAGGGGGCGATCTGCCGGACGGCCGCACCTGCAACGGGCCGCGCATGTTTCAATCCGCGCCCCCGTGAAGGGGGCGATGGTCCCATGATAAGGTGTTGTCTGGTCTGAGGCTATCTCGCGTCTGCCGCGAACAGAGCGTTCCTCGGGTCTCGGGGAGATGTCCTGATGGCGGCGAGGTGTCGTATTGACTTGTCAAAGAGCGGTTTATTGCAATCGCGGATATCCGGGCCATTGGGTGGGCGCTTGGGGTTCGCGGCGACCGATCGGGGCCGCCGGTGCGGTGATCGTCGGCATTGAGCAGGTCACACGATGATTGGGGCGTCCATGTCCACGGCCGGTTTAGCGCCGAGGTGTTCGACGCGCCGTTTCCAGTTACTGCCGAGGAAGTAGAACCTCAGCGAATCCTCTTTCGGGTTGAACAGTTGTTCGAGCTGATGGCGCAGGTCAGCCCACTGGGCGGGGGAAAGCTGACACTCAAAGACGGAGTTCTGGACCCGCTGTCCGAAGTCCAGGCAGGTTTTGGCCACACGGTTGAGACGACGTCGTCCGGCCTTGGTGGTCGTCGACACGTCATAGGTGATCAGCACGAGCATGGACGTCTCCGATCATCGCCAGAGGAACGGTGGGTAGCTGTCAAGGTCGCCGCGCAGGTAGCGGGCGAGGAGTCGGGCCTGGAGGTGAACGATCAGGCCGAACGTGACGCGTTCATCGAGGAACGGATGGAGGAAGGTTGCCTGTTTTCGGCGCTGGTAAGCGGAGATGACGGCTTTGCGTGTGTCGTCGGTCATTCGCACGGCGCCGGACTCGGCCGGGGCGAAGCCGCTCGGCCGAACCTGTTGGCGATTGACCAGCGTGACGACCAGGCGATCGGCGAGGACGGGGCGCAGTTCCTCCATGAGGTCGAGGGCGAGGGAGGGCCGGCCCGGTCGATCACGGTGGAGGAATCCCACGGCAGGATCGAGTCCGGCGGCTTCGCAGGCAGCGCGGGCATCGTGGGTGAGCATGGCGTAGACGAATGAGAGCATGGCGTTGATCGGATCGCGTGGCGGTCGGCGGGAGCGCAGGTTGAAGGCGAAGGCCGGATCGGCCTTGGGCATCAGCTTGGTGAACTGCGCGAAGTAGGTGTTGGCCGCTTCACCTTCCAGACCGCGCAGCAGGTCGAGGTCGCGGCAGCGGTTCACATCATCCAGGGACTGCTGGAGGCGATACAGGGCGGTGCGGAACGTCGGGTCGCCGGCGAGGGGCGGCTGGTCGCGCTGGGCGCGGAGCATGGAACTGCGACTGTTGGCGATCTTCGCGGCGACCATGCGTGAGGCGATTTCGGCCGAACGGACCGGATCATCGGCGTCACGGTACTGCTGGCGGCGCAGCAGGACGTTTCCGGGGGTGAAGCCGTGGGCACGGGCGAGGAACCGTCCGTGTTCGGTCATGAAGGAGACGGCGACGCCGGACTCGGCACACAGGGCGAGTGCTGCGGGGCTTACACTCACGCGCCCAAGGCACACGACGCCGCCGACCTGGTGGATGGGCAGGCGAAGGCGGACCTCGCGCTCGATGCGGACGGTCAGGCTTCGACGCTCCCTGGCGAGGTACGCGCCCTGGGTGGAGATGAACAACGTGTTGAGGTGTTGCTTCATTCGTCGATCTCATCGAAGGGCGGGGCCACGCGCATCTGGGAGAGTGTGCGGTCGAACCAACGGGCGACCGACGCGCGCTTGCCGGCGTGGGGCAGACACAGGTTGCGCAGCGAGCAGCGCTTGCACTTCGGTTGTAGCTCGGCCGGTGGGGTGTGGCCGGACTGGATCAGTTCATGCAAACGATCGGCCGTGTCGACCGTTAGTCGGCGGAGGGGCGGATCAAGGGCGACATCGAGGCGACGGCGTGTTCGGCCGTAGAACAGCGCCGCCTGCTCGATCGCCACGCCGAGCATTTCTTCCAGGGCCAGGGCCTGGGCGGCGAGTTGGACGCGGTCGGAGTGATCCCGCTTGGGCCGGCCTCGCTTGTACTCGACGGGGATGACCTGCCGGAAGGTTCCCGGGGCAACACGCGGCTGGTCGCTGGGCTCAGAGATCGGCATGGGGAAGGCCGGCGGATCGGCGCCCGGCGGGAAGTGGAATTCGACCACATCGGCCACGCCGGTCAGTCCCAGCCGATACGAAACCAGCGGCAAGGCGCGGGCGATGCGGACATCGTGTCGCGTCTCGTTGCCGGCTTCGTGGGCCTTGTCGTGGAGTTGCCGGCCCTCGACCGTCAGCCGATTCTCCGCCCACAGCCCCTCGACGTGAATCAGCGCACACTGGCGCTGGCAGAAGATCAGGTGCTGCAAGGCGGAGATCGGCAACAGGTCGTCTTCGGGGTACATGACGCACTCCACCGAGAAAGGCCCGATCCCGCGTCAACAGGATCGGGCCGCGTCAGTCACAGTTTGTCGATGTCATCCGGCAGGCGGAGCAGTTCAACGCCCTTGGGCAGGTCATCCTGGATGATGTCGATGGTGTAGTCATCGAACCGGCGAGGCGCCTCGACGTCGGGCTTCTTGCCGATCTTGACGATCTTCTCAAACAGCACCTGGGCCGGGCAGCAGCCGAGCATGGCCTGGCGTTCGCGCTGTTGCTTGTCGCTGTCGGTGCCGACGTGCTTGAAGGCGACAATCGGCGTGCGCACGGTCATCACGCCCTTGGACGCCGAGCGGTCGTGTTCGTACATGCCGAGCAGGGCTTCGACGAGGAGCTTGAGATCGTCCTCGGTGAAGCCGGTCTGTCGGGCCAGGTGCGCGGAGACGAACAGCTTGCCGACGAACAGGCCGTAGGGAATGAGGGACTTGCGGCCCATGGTGCGGAGTTCATCTTCAGGTTGCTCGTCCGTCCACTTCTGGAGTTCCACTGATGACATCTTCTGGGCCGTCTTGCCGTCCGGCTTCGCAATGGCCATGCGCGTGATCGAGATATCCAGCGGGAGAATGGGGTGGACACTGCGGGCAAAGGCCACCTGAACCGGTCCCCGCACCTGCCCAGCGTTCTTGCCCGTGCTCAATACAGCACCGAACGTGCGCACATCATAGAACTGCTGGCACATCCATTGTCGTGCCTCGTCGACATCCTTCTTGGTGGCTCCTTTCTTACCCTTGACAGTCTTGTCTCCCGCTTCTTCGTGAGCCTTGGCGATCGGAATATTCAGATTCGATGCGTGCTCGACGAAGATGGCATTGGGCATTTCGTTGCCGCGCGCGATCTGGACGTAGTTGCGGATGCGACGTTTGATGGCGACGTCGGACACCAGGCCGTGCATGTCCTGGGGATCGATGCGCGGCGCGTTGCCGGCGTCGGGATCGCCGTTGGGGTTGCCGTTCTCACAGTCGAACAGGAAGAGGAATTCGTAACGGTGGGTGATGGGTTGGGACATGTGTTGGTTCTCCGTTGTGATGGTTATGGTTGGGATCGATGCGCCCTGCACAGCGTTAAACGGCTTCCTGAAGATTGGCATCCTTGGCCTGAGGTCCACGGTAGGCTTTCTGGTGGTAATAGCCGAGGGCGAAGAGAGTTTGCTCTTCGAGCGTGAGTGTTGCGGGGATTTCGTTGGGTTTCAGTTGTGCCCATATCTCACCAAGCCGCGCATCGAGGCCCATGCGAACGCCCTTTTCTTCGATCTTGGACAGGTGGAACTGGGCGGTGTGCATGAGGCGACCGAGGATGAGAGCAGGCGTGGCGCTGGCGGCGGCGTAGTATCGCTGCACGATGCCAGCCCCCACGTCGCCCAAGGCTTTGTACTGGATGTACGCCAGAACGGCGAACAGGCGGCCGCACTGATAGGCGGGGCTGGGGTGGTTGGGGTCAAGTCCTTCAGACATGGGAATTTCCTTTCGGTTGCAGTAGGCTTTGAGTAGGGCGAACCGGGCATGACGGGCCGGTTCATCCTGGATGATGTCAACTTTTGCGCGAGCCAGCGCCTGGGCCATTGCCTCATGCGGGATGGGTCGCTTATGGATCGCACATCGCCACAGCGTAGTCACGATCGGGGCCGGCACGTCCTTGAGGTCCCGGACCATCGCGGCAAGAATCGCGGCGAATTTGTGGACGCTGATCCGACGTTCGCCATCTCGGCTGACGATGGCAAGATCACCAAACCACGCATCGACGTTGGCGGCCAGTTGCTCGAACGCGCCTTCCATCCAGTCGCGCACGACGACGCGGCCGGAGTTGGCTGAGAGCGTCAGGGCGCAGTAGCGGGCGTCTTTCAGACGCGGGGGGAGTTGGCCGGTGCGCACGGCATCGAGGAGTTTGCCGGCTTGGCTCTCGGCTGTGTATTGTGCGACAGGCTCGGCGTCCGGCTCAGCCTCGGTGGTCTCGGTCGATTCCCCGGGCACGGCGATGCCGTAGTCGGCGGGATTCAGGAGCAGGCCGATCGGGTCTTCCCCCTCGTCCGTCCGCACGTCGCCGAGGTACCAGTGAACAACCTTCGTGCCGACAAGTTTGTGGCTGTGGCGAGGGTCGCGGAGCAAACGATTGAGCGTGGCGCGGTAGACTTCGGCCATCGATTCGCTTTTTGCGGCGTTCTCGCCCTGGGTCAGACCGAAGGAACAGAAGGAAGGCTGCTTGAAGCTGGTCAGTGCGTCACCCATCGACAGACCGCCGACATCGGACAGGCCTTCGATCTTCGGATCAGTCGAGCAGGGATGGACCAATTCGCCGGACATCAGGCACCGCATGCCTGGAGTGGAGTCCTGCGCCGTCTTGCTGCCTCGCCGGCCGGTGGGGTGACGCGACGACGACCGCTTTGAGGCCAACTTGAGCCGAAATTCGTCCCACCAGGCGTGCCAGGTCGTACGCTCGACCAAGATGGGGGCGCTGGTTTCGGCGATGGCGAAAGTGGCGTTGTCGGTCGGCTTGGGGGAGCCGCCCGAGGCTTCCAGGGCCGCACGTAGTTTGACAAGCAACGCCTCATCGGCCATCGCCCCGGCAATCGGCTGAAGGTCCGTCTCGACATCGCCGGCCAGATGAAGCAGGTTCGTGAAATAGGCGTGCTTCGCCTGAACCTTCGCATCCACGTCGCCGGTTTTCGTCAACATCGCCACGACTTCAAGTGAATCGACGAGAAAATGGCGACAGCCCTTTCCGCCCGCCTTCATTTCGGGCTGGCTGAGGTCGGGACAACAGGCAAATTCCCGCTGCTGGCGCGGGGAATCGCCCGTCGGCTGAACCCCGAGCAAATGGCCCTTCCGGTCAAACAGGATCAGCCATCGCACGTGCTTGGGCTTGTAGCCGGGTTTGATGCTCGGGCCATCCGATTGCGCGGCGTATTCCTTGAGTGCGTGCAACATCAGCCGGCCCTCCTTTCGCCCGGTTCCGGCTTGAGCACAGCCTCTGACTCAAACGGCGGAACCGTTAATGTGCCCCGTTCGATGCGGGCCTTGAACAATGAGATGAACGGCCGGGCATCCGGGCCGTTCACGCGACGCAGATCGAATACGTCGTACAGCATCAAACCCAGATCCTGCGAGTAATCGACCGGGGCCGGCTCGCCATCGAGCGATGCGACGTGGCGGAAGAATGCCACGAACTCCCGGCAGCCCAGATACGGCTGTTGGAAGCATTTGCCGTGGCGGGCGCGGCGGACGAATTGCTGGTCATAGGCGGCCTGCTCGGCCTCGTAGCCCGAACGGGGCACAATGCGCGCGTGCAGGCGGAAACGCGGGTTACGCAGGGCCATCGTCTGTCGCTGCGTGCGGCCTTGGGTGTCGTTGCCCGTGAAGGCCTTGTCCGCATCGGCCCAGATCGGCTCGGGCGGCGCCTTGCCGGTCATCCATTTCCGGATCGCCCCGATGTTGGCTTTGTCCTTCACCTCGTTCCGCCGCAGCGCGATGTAAGCCGGCTCGCGCAGCAGTTCGATCTTCTCCATCTGCCAGTAGAACCGCGATACCTTGGTTCTCTGGTCGTAGGATTTGCTGTAGATCGCATCGAACACGCCGCGCGCGGCGCTGGGTGTGGGGCAGGGATAGCTGAAGCGCTCGACGGAAAGCTCCGGCCGACTGAAACACGCGAAATCCCCCCAGACTTCCAATACATGAGTGGGTCCTCTGGGCATTACCGGCCTCCTTGGAAAGAGATGATGGAATCAGACCACAAGCGGCTCGTCACCGGGCATGACCAGCCCCAGCAACGGGTCATACTCAAGATCGTTCAATGCGATGAACCATGAGGCCCGTTCGTCATCGGGTTCATGCCGGCGGCTGAATCGGATCGGCTCGATGAATCGCCACAGCGGCGAATCGCACGGCGGCCGGCGCGGGCTGACGGTGTGGGGCCTGGCGCGGGCGATCCAACGTCGAATCGCCTCGATGTTGCCGGGCAGGTCGTCCCGGGCGCTGTTCAGTTCATCGAATACCGCTGGGTCATACGGCACGACGATGTTGATTGAATTGGTGTCGATCAGGCGATACAGGTGGTCCACTTCCTCGAAGCTGCCGCCGAGCACGGCCTCGTACAACTGCTTCTCATCATCACGCTGGCCTTGGCCACGTCCGCCCAGGTCGTAGAGCATCTGGTAGTAGCGGCGGATCAGCGGTGGATCGCTCAGGACCGGCGTCGTCGCCAGGTCGCACCCTTCGCTGACCAGGGCGTTAAGGAACACGCGGGTCGTGGATAGCGCTTCGCCGTAGCCGGGCGGCCACTGGTATCTGCCCTCGTCGCGCAGGTCGACGATCACCACCTGGCCCGGCTGCGGGCGGCGGCCGTGACGGTTGCAGCGGCCGGCCGCCTGGGCAAGCGATTCCAACGGCGCCATCGCCCGATAGACCACGGGGAAGTCCAGGTCGACACCCGCCTCGACGCACTGCGTGGCGATCAACGTGATCGGCGTGATCGGCTTGATCGGCTTGTCAGCATCAAGCGCGGCAGTCACCTGTTTGATCACCTTCTCGCGATGCGCCGGGCACAGGCTGGTGGACAGGTGATGAAGGCCGGGCACCGCACGCTGGCGCAGCGTCTCGGCGAGGCCGGCTGCGTGGCGTTTGAGATTCACGATGCACAGCCACTGCCGTTCGCACCGGTCCGCCAACTCGTCCGCCAACTCGTCCAGGGTGATGACCTGATCATGTCGCCACGTGACGCGGACGCGTTGGGCGGCCTGACGGAACATCGGCCCCGATTCATCGACCGGCACGATCTCCCGCGGCCGCCAGCCCGACGGCGCCAGGTCGCGCACGTGCTGGTCGAGATGATCGAACGCCGGCTGGGTGGCCGTGGCGAACACCACCGTCGAACCATAGGGCCCATCGGGATCGGCCAGTCTCGAAAGGGTCGCCAGCGTCAGTTGCGCCAGCTTCGGCGGAAGTGTCTGGGCTTCGTCGAACAGGATCACACTGCGGGCCAGTCGATGCAGTTTCCGGCAGCGGCCGGGGCGATGGGCGTGCATCGACTCCAGGCATTTGACGTTGGTGGTCAGGATGATGGGGGCGCCCCAATTCTCGGCCAGCAGACGGCGAAGGCGCTCGGCCTGGCCGACGGCATCATGGATCGCGCCGCCATCGTCGGCGCCAGCAAGGCTGTGGTCTTCCAGAATGACTGGCCCGCTGTCGGGATCGGGGCCGAAAACATTCCGGTATTCAGCGGCGGTCTGTTCGATGATGTTCAGATAGGGCATGACCAGGATGATGCGGCGAAGGTTCCACTGCCGGGCGTGCTCGATCGCGAACGCCAGCATGGCCAGCGTCTTGCCCGAGCCGGTCGGAGCGGTCAGCGTGAACAACCCGGTCGGTTCCGTAGCGGCGGCGAGGGAGGCCCTCCACAATGCCCGCCGCATCGCCTGCACGGCGCCCGAGGCGCGGCGCTCGGTCGCCAGACCTCTGCGGCGGGCACACAGCAACCGGCAAGCGGCATGGAATTCCATCGCCGGTTCGGCTGAACGTGGTCGATAAGGTTGCTGCGCGTCCCCGGCGAAGTGCGCTTCGGTGTCGAGAAAGTCGGCATCGACCAAGGCGGAGAACAGCATGCGGACATCCAGCATCCCCGCCGCACGCTGGGCGGTTCGCCATGTTCCGTTGATATCGGCCGGGGGCGGTCCTTCGTCCTGCCAGCGGTCCAGTAACCGCTTCACGTCCGGATCGGTCATCTTCGGCGGATCGGCATGATGTGTCGCTTCGAGTCGCTCGCCGATCACTTTGACGGCTGCGCCGAAGCCATCTTGAAGGCCAATGTGATGGCCTTCAATCGCCAAGGCTACCGCCGCCCCGGAGACTTTCCAGAATCCAAGCGCGGCCATGGCGCCGGCTGACCAGTGGTCTTTCGACGGTGTTCGCCCAGGCTGGTCCAACCGGCGCTGGAACTGCTCGGCGTACTTGCCGAGGTCGTGAAGCAGGCCCGCGGCCTTGGCTGGACCCGCGGCGCCGAAGGCCGCCCCATGCCCCGCGGCCATCCGGGCGACGCTCTGGAGATGCACCGATAGCGACTGACGGGTGCCGTCGCCGTTGCCATTCTCACTGTGGGCCCACCAGGTCATGTGACCCCCTTAACTCGGCCATGGCCCCAACCCATGGGCGGAGGACCCGCGGTTCCGAATGGCTGGGTGAATATGGATGCCTGCTGTGCGACATCGCGCAGATGCCGTATCAGCGGTTCCCAGGTTTCCTCCGGCTGGTTTTCGCGGCTGTGTGCGTAGAACATGTTGCCCCCTAATGTGGTCAACGCATCCGTGGACGCACGCCACCGATCACGAACGCCTTGCCAGCGTCCTGACGAAAGAGGCCGTCGCACTCCGTTGCGGTCGACGAGTTCCGAGAAGCGTGCCAGATACCCGCCATGTGCATGACCCCGAACATAGCCCGAATAAACCTTGCTGTCAAGGCTTGATCGTTGGCCATCTCGCCTGGCTCAAGAAGTCCGGGGAAGTGACATGGGCACAACGATAGAAAGCCGAAGCCCGCTATGGCCGCGGCCCTTCGGTCCCACGAGCAGGCTCCGCAGGGCGATGATGGCCGTGATGGCGAAGCCGGTGAGGAAGGTTCCTTCGACGATTGCGATCACGAAGAGTTTCCGGAACCGCAGGTCGGAGGTGCCAGTCCCCCCGGAGGCGTCGGCCTGTTGACAGGCGTCGGGGCCCGTGAAACAGATCGAGTCATGAACGGGGTCACCGGAAGGCGGTCTCGGCCAGGTCGATGGCTTTGGCGAGAGCGGCGGCCTTGTTGACCGTTTCGACGTACTCATTGGCCGGGACGCTGTCGGCCACGATGCCCGCGCCGGCCTGAAGATGCACACGCCATTGCGGCTTGCCATCGGCGTGCGGCGTTTCACCGGCGGGCAGAACCACCATCGTGCGCAGGGCGATGGCCATGTCCATGTTCCCCGCGAAGTCCGCGTATCCCACCGCCCCGGCGTACGGACCGCGGCGATGGGGTTCGAGTTCGTCGATGATCTCCATCGCCCGCACCTTCGGCGCGCCC
>CAYNCM010000001.1:53919-76645 GCA_964395825.1 uncultured Planctomycetaceae bacterium | reverse complement strand
GTGCCCACCGGCAGCGACGCCCGTAGCACATCCCAGCCGTCGCATCCGTCACGCAACTGGCCGACCACCGTCGAGGAGATATGCATGACGTGGCTGTAGCGTTCGATCGTCATGATGGCCGGCAGATGCACCGTGCCCGGCTTCGAGACGCGGCCGACGTCGTTTCGGCCGAGATCGACCAGCATGATGTGCTCGGCCCGTTCCTTGGGATCGGCCAGCAGATCCTCTTCCAGCGCCTTGTCTTCGGTCGCCGTTTCACCTCGCTTGCGCGTTCCGGCCAGCGGGCGGTTGGTCACCACGCCATCCTGGACGCGGCAGAGAATCTCCGGGCTTGACCCGACCAGCATCCCTCCGGCCGCCTGGACGTAGAACATGTATGGTGATGGATTGACCACCCGCAGGGCGCGGTAGACGTCAAACGGATCGGCCTGGGTGATGCGCTCGAAACGCTGGCTGAGCACGACCTGGAAGATGTCGCCGGCGCTGATGTACGCGCGGGCGCGTTCGACGATTTGCTCATAGTCCTGGCGCGACATGTTGGAAGCGGCGGGGGGGCTGGGTGGCAGATCGGTCTCGACATCGCCGGCGGCCAGCGGCATGGGTTCGGCCTCGAATCGCTGCACGAATTCGTCCAGTTCGCGGCAGCCCGCCTCGTACGCCGCATCGACCGATTCGTGTTCATCGATCAGGACGTGATTGATCGCCAGAACCATCTTGTGCACGTGATCGAACGCGACAACCTGTCGATACAGGGCCATGTGCATGTCCGGCAGGCCGCGGTCGTCTTCGGGCGGATCGCTGAGCTTCTCGCCCTCGGCGTAGCGCACCGTGTCGTAGCCGGCGTAGCCGACCCACCCGCCGGTGAAGTCAGGCAGCTCCGGGGTGGCGGCGAGCTTCCAGCGCTCGGTCAGCCGGGCCATCTCCCTCAGTGGGTCCTCGCTGCGAAAGGTTTCGGTGGTGGTGGCGACGCGGCGGGTCACGTCATGGCCGCGGGCGATGATCTCGGCCAGCGGCTGGGCGCCCATGAAGCTGTAACGGGCAATGCGTTCTCCGCCGACCACCGATTCGAGCAGGAAACTGGGCGCCAGGCGGTCGTCGGGCTTGACCAGACGGCGATAGGCGAGCACGGGCGTGAGTTGATCGCTCATGAGCTGGCGATAGATGGGCAGGAGGTTGCCCTGCTTGGCCAGCGCGCCAAACCGATCGCGACCGGGACGGTGATGCGCCATGGCATGCAGTGTAGCAACTTGGCGTCAGATGCGGGAGCGACGTCGTTACTCTGCGATGTCATGCAGGTGAATAATCGGCGTCTGCGGATCGGGCTGGGGCGGAGGCTCGTCGAGATGGCGGCGAATCCCGGGCATGCTCAGTGCGCCGCGGAGCATCTCCATGTCGCGGGTCAGTTCCTGCTGAACGGCGGGGTAATACAGTTCGGTATAGAAGAAGTACTGGGCGGTCTCTTCGTCAATGAGGTAGACCTTCTCGGGTTTGACGGTGGGCATCAGCAACAGCCGGCCGACCGAGAAATTGTTCAGCGTCAGGGCCTGGCGGTTGGCGTTGAGCTGCACGGTGTGCTTGAGCAGCATGGCGCGTTTGAGTCGGGTGATGTCTCGCGGGTTCTGCAGGAGGATGGTAAAGCGGGTTCGGCCCTGTTCGTCCGGCTGGTTCAAATCCCACAACAGCTTCTCCCACGCCGCGCGGTCCGGGCACTCGTGCAGCGTCATCAGGGGCACCGGCTGGGAGAGGATATTGCCCGGGTCGTCGTCGAACTGCTTGAGGGTGTAGGTCAGCGCGAGGGCCTTGCCGTTCATCCCCTGAAACAGCTTGTTCATCGTCTCCGGGTCGCCCGAGGCCCCGGTGATCTTGATCAAGTGTTTCCATAGGAACGTCACGTCGAAGCCCGACGCACTGGACTTATCGGGTCGGAAGAAGATGACTTTGCGTTCGTCGATGCGCTCAGCGAGGTCAAGCCGTTTGATGACTTCGTACATCTGGCGGTAGACGAGAATGCGCTCGCCGGGCACCCGCCCGTGAGCGAAGCGATTGAACGGATACGCATCCGCAAGCCGGACATCATGTCGCACGGCGAGGTCGGCCAGCCGCTTCATCTCGAGCAACTGGCGGTTTTCCAGGAGGAAGCTGAGGTCGAACACATCCTCGGCGCGAATGCGATAGGCATCGCGGAACAGTTGGTGGCCGAAACTGTCAAAGGCCGGTTCGTCCTTGGGCATATTGCGGCCGACCGTCTTATTGTCCGGCAAGACGTAGGGCGTGAGGACGATGATGACTTCGCGCTTCAGCCCCTGGGCGTCGGTGGTGCGGAACAGCCCGCCGATCAAGGGCAGATCGCCAAGCAGTGGAACCTTCTGATTGACGACCACGTCATCGCGCGAGATCAGGCCGCCGATGATGAACGGCGTGTTATTGGCGATTCGGCTGTAGGTCTGAACGCGGCGGGTGCTGATGCGTGGGGCACGGGCGACTTCGGCGCCGTTCTGGTCGAAGATGATCAGATCCTCATTGGGCACTTCGGCGGAGACGATGCCGTCGATCTGCAGACTGACTTCGCTGTTGTCGGCGGCGACGCGAGGACGTACGTTCAGAAGAATGCCAACGGGAATGTACTGAAAATCGAAGGTGATGCGGTCGCCGCCACGCAGGCCCGAAGCGCTCTTGGCCACGGGAATGTCTTCGCCCACGCGGATGGACGCCTGGCGGTTGTTGAGCGTCAGCACGCTGGGCCGGGAAAGAATCTCGGCCTTGCCCTCTTCGATCAGGGCGCGCAGGCGCATTCGGAAGTGGCCGAACACGTCGCTGATTTCGAGGTTGAGCGTCTCATCGCCGGCGGTGATGGCGGGCAGGCGACCGATCTCGAGGGTGTCGATCCGGTTGACCCCGCTGCCGCTGAACGGCGTGGTCAGTTCCCAGTCGATGCCGAGTTGGGTGAGTGAGGTCTCGGAGATTTCCAGAACCATCGCCTCGATCAGAATCTGCCGGGCGGGCACATCGACAGTACGGCGAACCACGTCGACCACCTCGGAAAGCTGTTCGGGCTTGGCGGGGTTGTACATGACCAGCAGTTCCATCAAGGGGGCGGAACTGGTGGCGTGGGGCAGTTCGACGGCGACCGACGGGGTCATGGTCAGCCCGAACGCGCCCTTGTGCGCGCCGCCGCCGCCGACCAGTTGCGTCGCGTCGGTGCCGGGCAGGGCGATGACAACGGGAAGCTGCTTGGGATCGATCTTGCCCTTGGGGTCGATGTACTCGCTGCCGCCAGGCCCCTGGCCGCCGCCCTTGTATTCCACGCACTGATAACCCATGGTCTTCAGCACGCCGAGGCAGCGGTCGGCTTCGATGTAGCTCAAGGCGACGCGCCGGCTGGCCAGGTCGGTGGGGCGGAGGTTTTCGTATTGCTGGGCCAGTGTTTTGCGCCCGTCGGCCAGAAGCTTGGCCAGTTCGTCCACGTCGTCGTTGGCGGTCTGTCCGCCGGGCTTGAGGATCGCCCCGAACAGCCAGATGTGCGGCGGCTGGGACCGGTAGGTTTTGAAGCCGACCTGCAACAGACGCAGCCCTTCGTCGCTCGACCGGGCGAGGGCCGTTTGAGCACGAAGGCCGCCCGGCTCCGGCGGAAGGCTCTCGGCCACCGCGCGGGTTGCCGGGGCATAGCCCATTCGGGCCTTGGCCCGGGTGACGATCACCTCGAGCAACTCCTCGGCTTCCAGGGCGTTGAACCCGCTGAGCGCGATGAACTTACCGGAAGCCTGCGACGTTTCGGGGTCGGCGGCTTGGGCGGCGTCGGCGTTCGGGGTGGTCTTGGTTTCCGCCTGGGCCTCGGCGGCCGGGGTGTCGTTCGCCGCTTGGTTTTCAACCTTGTCCTGGGCGATCGCCGATCCGCCGAACATCAGCACGCTCACCAGCAGCAGCGCCCCGAACACGCCGCCGGCACCGCGCGATGCTCCGCGAGGCGCCGGGTCGGATTGACGGGTCGGCGAACCGGCGCCGAGCAGTTCCGGGCTTACTCCGTCGGCCGGGCCCTGGTAAGTGACCTGCCCTTCGACCAGTCGGACGACCATGTCGGCGTGTTGCAGCAGTTGGGGATTGTGCGTGATCATCAGAGTCGTTCTGCCCTGCATGAATTCGAGAATCGCGGGGATGATCTGAGCTTCGCTGGCGGTGTCGATGCTGGCGGTCGCTTCGTCGAGGATCAGCACCCTCGGGTTCTTGAGCATGGCGCGGGTGAGGGTGATGCGCTGTTTCTCGCCGCGCGACAGGCTCACCCCTGACTCGCCGATCACCGTACCATATCCTTCGCGCAGGTTGCTGATGAACCGGTGGGCGCCGGTCCGCTCGGCCACCTCCACGATCTCGGCCATGGTGGCGTCCGGCCGGGCGTAACGCAGATTCTCCAGCACGGAACTGTTGAACAGGAAACACTCCTGGAAGGCGATGCCGATCGACTCGCGCAGGTACTGCAGGTCGTAATCGGTCACATCCACGTCGTCCAGCAGCACGTGCCCGCGGTCAGGTTCGAGGAACCGCGGGACGAGGTTGACCATCGTGCTCTTGCCCGAACCGGACGGTCCGATGATCGCACACATCTTGCCGGCGGGAATCTCGATCGACACGTCCCGCAGCACGGGCGCGTCTTCGTGATATTCGTACCAGACGTGCTGATAGGAGACTTTGCCATGGATGGGCGAACGCACGGGCTTGTCGGCGGTGACTTCCACGTGTTCGCTGGACAGCATCTCGAACACCCGGTCGATGCTGGCCGACGCCTTGGTCAGCTTGGCGAATCCGCTCATCAGGTTCAGTACGGTGGGATAGAGCATCAGCACGTAGCCGTAGAAGGCGACGAACGTGCCGGGCAGCATGGCATCCTGGGGTTTCATGACCTGGTACGCCCCGAAGCCCAGCAGCCCGATCGTCCCTATGCCGATCAGCAGATCCGCCACGATCTTCTGCGTGACGTGATAGGCCTTGGAGCGAAGCTGGTTCTTGCGGGACAGGTCGATAGCTTCCTGGAAGGCCTCGCTCTCGCGGGCTTCGCCGGTGAAGCCCTTGACGACTTCAGCGCCGAGGAACTTCTCGATCAGGTTGCCCTGCACCACGCCGAGTTGCTGCTGGGCCTCGCGGCTGGACGTCTTGATCGGCCGCTTGAACCACCGCGCCGCCCAAAGGTGCGCCGGCAACACGATCGTGCTGGCCAGCGCCAACTGCCAGTTCACCGCGTAGATCACCGCCACCAGCACCAGGAACATGAACACCGACTGCAGCAGTTTGGGCACCTCGTCCTGGATGAACGACTGAATGACGAACGAATCGTCCATCACGCGGCTGGAAATCTGGCCCGGCTTGTTCTGCTGGTAGAACCGCAGGTTCATCTGCTGCATCCGCTCGAACAGGCGATTACGCAAAAGGAAGCTGACGTTCTCGCCAACGGATACCGAGGTGAACTTGGCGACGAAGTAGAGGAGGTTGCGGCCAAGATAGACGATCACGATCGCCACCAGGATGATCCACAGCAGCGACCAATTCCGGTTGGGAAATACGTCGTCGAGCAGGAGCTTGGTGAACAGCGGCAGGGCCATGTTCAGCCCGGCCAGGGCAAACAGCGAGCCCAGCACGCCCAGCAGCCGCCCGAAGTGGGGGCGAAGCAAGGCGCCGAGGCGACGCAGCGACGTGGCGGCCTCATCCTCGTCAATTTCCATGTCCTGCATCGGCGGCATGAAGCGCGCCTTCCCACGGCGGTAAGTGTTCGTCAGAACCCGAATCATCCAGCGTATCCCATTCCGCTTGGGTCGTCCATCACGGCACCGGGGACCGCTCCGTGGCCCCCAACTGCTCGAGCAGCGCGCCGGCCGCATGACGGACGTGGGGTGAGTCACTATCGGCTAAGACGCTGGATAACAGGGCTTTGGCTCGCTCCACCTCTCCGGAATCCGCCAGCAATCGCGCTTCGACCACGTGGGCCCACAGGGCCTGCCACGGCCGGACGGGCGGGTCGTCGCCGCTGCTGTTGGCCGGATCGAGCAGCCATTGAACGTGCTCGGCCGCGATATCCCGCCGGCCCAGCCTCGCCGCCGCCCGGGCGCTCAGCAGCCGATATCCGCCGTGATGTGGCTGGCGGGCCACCAAAGCCTCGGCCAGTTCCAGGGCCCTATCCAGTTCGCCCGCGTTGAAGGCGTTGGCCGCGTCGACCCAGGTCTGCTCGGCGTCGAAGGCAGCCGGCTGATCGGGGTCATCGGCGCCCGGGCCGAGCCGGGGCCGTTCCCCGGTGTGGGTCAAAGGTTTCTCGATCGACACGCTACCCGGCGCCTCGGGCGCCGGCAGCGGGCCCACTTCCTCGAAGCGGATGTCATCATACCAGCACGTGCCCGGCGGCCAGTAGGCCCACAGGAGGATCCGCAGGTACTTCACCTCGTGCTGGAAGTCGCTGAATATGCGGGCGGGCATCACGTCGAAATCCAGATTGAACTTCGTCCATTCCGCGGTCGGCTTGATCTGTTTCTTCATCTGGTAGACCGCATCGTCGTAGGGGGTCATCTCGCCGTCGACGCGGCGGTGAACGGTGGCGTAGCCCTTGACGAAGACGATCATGCTTGGTCCGTCGGAACGGGTGTAGCCGGTGCAGCGATAACGCGTGTTGGCCTTGAAGGGGATCTTCGGGCTCAGCAGGTCCGTGCCGTACGTGCCCATGAGCTGTCGGCCGCCGGTCATTTCAATGACGTTTCCGCGTTGACCTCCACCGGGAACCGCCATGAGGTTGTCCGGGTGCCTGGTCGTCCAGCCGACCGGCAGGAATCCCTGTTCGTCGAGCTTCTCGAAATCCCCATTCGAGACCAGGTTGACCGCAGCCTGTTCCGGCTTCGGCGTCGCGCGTTCGGCTCCACGGGCCTCCACCCCCCCCACAGCCGCCGCGACCAGCAGCAACCCCAAAATGCGTCCAGCATGCATCGTCATCGATTTGCCACCTCCTTCTCACACCGGGCGATCTTCTCCGGCGCCATGCGGTAGTACTGTGAATCGGTGAAGTCGACCATGATGCGTTTGAATTCGTCGAGCGCCTCTTGGTGTCGGCCCATCGCCATCAGGCAGTTCGCCCGCAGCCACACGGTTTCCGGCACGTGCAGCGCTTCGGGGGCCACGCGCTCGGCCAGGTTCAGGTAACCCAGCGCCTGCTCACCGGGGTGTTGGACGAAATACACCTTGCCCCGCAGGAAGAACGTGTACCCTTCCAGCTTTTGCACCGGGAATTCAGTCTCCCACCGATCCAGCGCCTTGTGCGCCCATTCGAACTCATCACGCGCCAGCAGGTCGTCGACCATGTACGGATAGCTGCCCGTCTTGGCGGCGCGTTCGGGATCGTCCATGTCATCGGGCGCGATCTCGCCGGCCCGACGGTACTGTTGCTCGGCGGCGTCATACTTCGCCTGCAGCAGCAGGGCATCGCCGATGCCCACCGCGATGCGATAGGCCAGTTCCGGTTCCTGCTTCGGATCCTTCAGAGCCTGGTCGACCCGCCGGTAGATCGCTTCGGCTTCATCGGCGCGTTGCAGTTCCCACGCCAGCACCGCCGCCCGGCGCAGGGCCAGTTCGACGCGCTGCCGGTGGTCGTTGGCGCGTTCGGCAGCCAGGCTCAACAGTCGCTCGGCCTGCCTGGGCTTGTAGGCCTGCGGTTGCAGGCAGGCGTCCGCGGCACTGGACGCCAGGCGGGGCGCCGCCTCGTGGTCACCGAACCGGTCGATGAACGCTTCGGCCGCGCGCACGTGTTCGGGCCATTCCTCCAGGCGGTGCCAGAAGTCGGCGTACCGTTGCAGGTCATCGCGCGCCATGCGCTTCACATCGTATCCGGCCGCGGTCCTGGCGTACTGGTTGCGATTGCCGTACTGGAAGTAGCTGGCCTTCACGTCGACCTGGAAGATGTCCGGCGAGCAGACCACCCGATCGGTTCGCCCCCGATCGTCGCGCACGGTCAGCGTCACGTTCGGCCGGCCGTTGCGGAAGTAGACGTGTCGGACCTTCTCGCCGTTCGCCGACAGTCCGTCGCCGAAGTCCCACACGGCCGAGACGATCTTCGCATCGCGGGCCCAACTGTCGCTGTCAAACTCGATCATCGTGGCCTGTTGGTTGTCCGAATCGTAAATCCAATAAGTGTTGAACACGCGGAGATTGGCCACCGCCATCACGGGCAGATCGCGGGCGTCGGGCCGATGAGCTTTCGCGGTCCGAACGGAGAGCCACTGGCTTTTCGGGATCGCGCTGAATCGTTTGGCCCACGGCGGCTTCCAGCCCATGAACGCCACCTGGCCGCCGCTGCCTTCCTGGTGGTAGTACCGCACCTTCGCCACGCCGGGCTTCAGGGCGATTCGGCCGTTCTTCTCGCCCCGCGCGCCTTCGCTCGCCCCGTGACCGCCCGGCCAGGCGACCACCATCCGGTCGTTGACCCACACCCAGCTTCCGTCATCGCTGGCCGTGCAGAAGCGGTACTCGCCCGGTTTGTCGATGCGAAGATAACCTTCGTAGCTGCTGGCGTATTCATCGCTGGGCCCGAACGGGTTGAACCCGTCGGACACGCCGTCACGGAACGCGGCGCCTTCCAGGGCGCTCCGCCCGATCAGCTTGTAGAACGCCTCGATATCGGGCGACTGACTGGTGGTGTTGGTTCGGTAGATGCGCAGCAGCACGCCGCGCTGCGGGTTCCACTCGGCCACGACGCTCGGTTCCGGTTGGGCGGGAGGCACGCCGATGGCCTCGGCCTGGCGCTGGGATTGCGCGATGCGCTGGCGAAGGCGGCCGATCACCTGGGCGTCGGGCGGGTCGGCCCGCTCGGCCCGGACGAGATGCTCACGATATGCTTCGACCTTGCCTTCCAGCGCCTTGCGCCGCCGGATCGCCGAGGCGCGCTCCAGTTCCCGCCGCTTCCACGCCGCCCACTGGCGCTGCTGCGTGCCGAGGTGCGGATTCATCGTGTTGATCTTCCGCGCTGTCGGGTTGCCGTAGTAAAGCCAGACCGTCGTGTCCCGATCGGGCGAGACTTTGAACTGGAGGAGCGTTTGGAGTCGCGGGTCGTGGTGCAGCATTTCGAAGTGATGCAGGTCGCCGGTTTCGGTGACCATGCGGAGGTCGCGCCCGTCGGGCGTGGTGCGGCCGGCCAGCGCCACCGTCACCTGGGCCACGTCGCCCTCGCCGGCCGGGGCGGTGATTTTCATCCGGTAAGGCCAATCCGCGTCCCACCAGTCTCCGGGCGCGGCGATCACCACGGCGTGCGGGCCGAGCAGCAGCGCAACGCCGATCAGAACGCGAAGCTCGGAACTCGAAACCCGAATGGCCGTTACTCCTGTTCGCTGAGCAACTGAAAGTAGCGCTGCACCGCGTCACGGTACTCCTGGGGCACCGGCTCGTCGGCGGCGTCGAGCGTGGGCTGACGGCGGTCCGGCGGCGCGTAATACGCCCGGTCCACCCGCATCGCCACCGAGCGGGCCGACAGATCCTCGGCCATCTGCAACTGCTGGAGCACCATCTGTTGCGTTTTGAACATTTCCACGTAACGCCCGTCGGCCGCCTGTCGTTCGGCTTTGGCCATCTGTTCGATGATCGGGGCAAGATCGGGCGAGTGGATTCGCACCATCTTGAGTTGACCGGCCACGCGCTGGGCCTTCTGGCGGATGCGCTTCTGCCAGTCGGTCATGTACTTCAGGTCCTTGAACAACGGCGGGGGGGCTTCGCCCTGCAATCCCTCCTGCCCGCTGCCCCTCGCTTTACCGCCGCCGGTCGCGCCGCCCGTGGCCATCTGCTGCAGTTCCTTGACCACGCCTTGCTCGTAAGGGTCGTTGGTGATGCGCGTGGGGGTTTTACGGCCGGCCAGGCCCTTGGCCACGTTTTCGGCCATCTGGCCCTGACTGCGCCCGCTGCGCCCCTCACCGGAGCGCCCGGAAATCTCGTTGTTGTCCGGCAACTGGTTGCCCGTCTTGCCCACCGCGCTGAAGTTGCTGATCGGACCGCCGGCCACCTCCCAGCCCGCTCCCTCGGCGATCGAGTCCGCCCAGGCGCTGGTCACGTCTTCGGCCATGTCGTTCAGGGCGTCCTGGTCCTCGATCAACTCGCCGATCAGGTCGGATAACTGATCGGGCAATTCGACCATCGGAATCTCCGGCCGATCGAGCGGTTCTTCCATGATCCACTTGATGTGATCCGGCGAACTGGGCAGCCACATCTCCATCTCCTCAACCAACGATTCGGCCATCTCCCGACCGGCCTGCTCGCGCGGCACGGCCAGCGTGATCAGCGTCGGGTTCAGGTTTTTGCTCGCTTCCTCGATCTGCTCGACCATCTCCTTGTAGTCGTTGGCAATCGTCTGGTCCGCGAAGCCCTGCTCGGTCAGCTTCATGATGTCCTTCACCGATCCCTGCAGAATCTGCGCCCACTTGTCCTCGGTGCCCTTGAGTTTCTCGATGGCCTGCAGTTGCTCGTCGGTGTAGTCGCGGCCTTGGCGGGCCAGTTCCTCGGTTTCGGCGATGACCTTGTCCTGTTCGGGAACGAATTTCCTGAGCTTCTCCAGCACGTCACGAATGCGCTTGAGGGCCTGCTCCCGCTCGGCGGGGTCGAGTTGCGTGAGCGTTTCATTCGCCTTGTCGGCCAGGGCCAGCGACCGGTTCACCTTGCCGATCAGCGCTTCGAGGCGGTCGATGATCACGTCCATCACCGCCATCACCGCCGGCTTCTTCGGCTGGCGCTGGGCGTAGGTGCCTCGATAGTCGGCGGTGAGCTGAATCGCCCGCAACATCGGGCCGTCCGCCAGCGACACCAGTTCGTCGATCACCGTCTGGGTGGGGCGAAGGCTCTTGCGTTGTCGATCGACGGTGTCGATGGCGCGATGGCGGATCGTTTCCTGCCGCGGGGCGATGGGCGCGATGGCTTCGTCCATGTCGACGGCGGTGCGGTTGGTCTTCTGCAGAGCGAGAATCTGCTTGAGCGCTTCGAGCAGCCGCTTGTGTTCGGCGCTGAGCAGCGCCTGCTGATCGCTGCGCTCGGCGACGGTGACCGACCACGTCCGTCCGATGCCGATGTTCGGTTCCGGCTGGCGGTAGTCCCGAGCGACCACGCGGTACAGCAACACGTCGTTGACCTTCAGGTCGAGCTTCGCCAATGGCAGGCTGAACAGGTAGCTGCGATGCCTGACGCGGCGTTCGTCAATCGGCCACCTGTTCGCTTGCGTCCAGTCGGCTTTGCCGGTGCGCAGTTGCACGGCCACGTCGGCCAGGCCGATGTCATCGTTCGCCTCCACCGACAATTCGAGCATTCCGTTGGCCGGCAATACCAGGTCACGTCCGGGGCGGATGACGACGGCAACGGGGGCTTCGTCCGGCTCGGCGGTGAGCGAATAGCGCGGTGGGTTCAGATTGTCCAGCCCCTCGGCATCCGTCAGGCGCACCGCATAGCTGCCACTGTGGTCGAGCGGAAACTCGGCGAAGGCGTAAGCGGCATCGTCCGGCGCGATGGTGAGCGGAATCGGCGTGCCGTCGGCCAGTTCCAGTCGACCGGCCGACAACCGTGCCGACGAACGCAACTGCACGCGCACCGTCGATCCAATCAACGCCGACACGTCGCCCACGTTGGGCTTGAGATTCATCCGTTCGATCCCCGCGTAGTCCGGCGGCGTGACGGAAACAAGCAACTGCTCAACCCGCGGTCGATAGCGGATCGCCACCGCATACAGCGAACTGGTCGACCGGCCGGCGCGAATCCGGTAGTCCATCGGATGCCACACCGCGTCGAAGCGGTAGGCGTAGCGGCCGTCCTCGGTCGGTGTCATGTTCACGCTCGACCAGCCGAGGTTCCCCACGCGATATTCCAGTTGAACCACCGAGGGGCGCAGGTTCTGGTCAAGATCGCCGCGCAGGGCGGCGGTCACCTGGAAGCTGCGGCCTTCGACCAACTCGGCGTCGCCGGGCAAGGCGGTGGGGTTCGTCGCCAGAAGATGCAGCGGGGGGCTGACCGGATGGATCACCCGGCCCAGGGCGTTGAGCGTCCAGCCCGGGCGAGCGGCGGTATGAACCAGAAGCAACACCAACGCCACCGCCGCCGCGATCAGCGCGTCGCGCACCGGTCGGAAATCCACCGCGTCCGAAGCGCTCGCGGGATTCAGGTTCCCCGCGTTTTCCATGACCACCGCCTGGGCCATCGGGTCGCGCTCGGCTCGATGCGCGAGGATCATCTGCACCGCGTTGATCAGGCGATTCCGTTGGTCGCTGACGCGGCGTTCGTACATCAGCGCCAGTTCCGTCGGGCCCGGCCGGCCGACGGTCATGCGATAGCTCACCGCCCCGGTCCACAGCAGGTACAGCCCGCCGAGCAACACCCACCCGATGATCAGTTGCGTCGAACTGAGCATCGCCAGGTTGTCGACGATCACCATCATCAACAGCCAGGTGAACAGTCCGGCGATGGCGGTGGCGGCATACCAGCCCAACTGCGATCCCAGCCACCGCCGACGAATGTGCCGGATCATGCGCGTGATGTGTCGTTCGGATTGCGTCATGTTCGCGGCTCCTGGTTCAAGACAGCCGGTTGCGTCGCCGAAGGATCCACTCGGTGCACAGCAGGGCGAAGAACACCGCCGCCAGCGCCGGATGCTTCCACAGCCGCGCCTTGGCATGGACCATCGCCTTGACCGGTTCGGCCGGAAGTTGCCTGGCCCATTCGTCGATCTGGTCGACGCGCACGGTGCGTCCGCCGCTGAGCTGGGCCACCTGCGCGAGGAACGCATCGGACGGCTGGGTGTCGAGCTGTTCCAGGTCGTCGCGATCGACCTGCACGGTGATGATGCGGCTGTGGGCGGCGGGATCGGTGTCGCCCTCACCGCTCGGCCGGGCGGCGACGTGAATGTCCAGTCGTCCCGGTCGGGCGGCGGTGAGCGTGCCGGTGTAGTGCGAAGGCGACTTCTCGACCAGCGGTATCGCGACCACGCGACCCCGCTCGTCAATGGCTTTCGCTTCCAGTTGCCGGTTTGCCCGGGGGACGTCGCCGGTCGGCTCGGGCAGTTCGACGTTCAACTGGATTTCCTGCCCGCGTTCGTAGCGGTAGCGGTCGGTGGAAAGGAACAGCCGCCGGGGCGCGGTTTCATCGTCGCCGGCCAACCATCGCACGATCTGCCCCCAGAACCGCTGGTAGAACCCGCTGTCGCCCGTGAAGCCGCCGACCACCATCCGCCATCGCCACGTCGTATCCACCGCCAGCACCATCGTGCGCCCCGCGCCCACTTCCTGCACCACCGTCACCGGCAGCCCCTGGGCGCCGGTCGCACCGGTGATGGTCGGATTCGTCGCCAGCACCTGCGCGCCAGGCTTCACGGCGGCCACCCGGCTGCAACCGGCCAGTTCCGGAAGGGACTGGTAGAACGCCGTATCCCGCACGCGGTCGCCCGACAGGTGAAAGATCGGGTGCTCCCGGCCGTAGTCGGTGATCTTCAGGCTGAACGGCTGCTCGATTTGCGGGTTGCTTGCGGCGCTGAACTCGACCGGCAGCACGCGGCGCAACTCCGTGCGGCCGAACCCGCTGGATCCAAAGCTGTGATAGCCTCCGGTCAGCAGCAGGCCCCCGGCCTGTTCGGTGACCCAGTGCCGCAGGGCGAGCAGTTCGCTGGTGGCAAAATAGGTGGCTTCGACATCGCCGAGGATGACCACGTCCACGCCGGTCAGTTGTTCGGGCAGCAGCAAGCCCTGTGAGCCGGGCCCTGCGCCGGGCCGGGCGGTGCGCACGGACGAAATCACGTTGATGTCCGGATCGTCGGCCAGCACCTGCCGGGTGAACTTGCCTTCCCACCGCAGCACGCCGTCGATGTACATCACCGTCAGCGGCTTGGCCCGCACCGACAGATCGAACGTTTGACGGTTGTTGGACAGGTCGGCCTCGTCGCGCAGTCCGCCGACCTGTACGGTGTAGGTGAATTCGCCCGGGCGGTGGGGCGTGAGCGTCAGTTCGGCCCGCACGGCCGGTTGGCCGCCGCGCCACGGAACCATCACCGGTGAACCGACCAGCCGATCGCCCTGTAGAATCGACACCGGCACATTCACCCCGTCCACGTAACCATCGGCCGCGATGTCGACCGTCACGTTGATCGCGTTGCCCACCAGGGCGCGCTGATTGGCGATGACGGATTGAATGGCCAGGTCGCTCGCTTCGCCGGTCCGCCCGGCGGGTGGCGCGATGCGGATCGGGTGCACCGGCACGCGCAACTGATCGATCGCGCCGAGGCTCGGCCGGTCGGTCGCTTCGCGCCCATCGCTCAGCAGCACGATGCCCGCCGGCGGACGGTCGCCGAACTCCTGCTGCACGGTCAACAGGGTGTCGGTCAACGGCGAGTGCGGCTGGGCGGGATGCTCGGGCAAGTTGTCCGGGTGCCGTCGGCGCCCGGTGATGTCGAACACGCGCAGTTCGTGGGTGGACTCAAAACGCCGGATCAACTGGTCGCGCAAAACCGATCGGGCCACGTCGTATCGCGATCGGCTGGAAGCATCGTCTTGTTCCGGGGACGGGTGCGGGTGCGGCGGTGGGGCGGGTTGCCCCATCGATTCGCTGTCGTCGATGACCACGGCAAGCACGGGTTTGCGGTCGACGGTGCGGGCGCGGAGCCAGACGGGATGGACCATGGCGATCAGCAGGCAGAGGATCGCCCCCAGGCGCAGGCTCATCAGTCCCATCCGCATGGCCGGCGATTGCGTCCGCCAGCGCAGGCCGAACGTGTAGGCCATCGCGACCACCACCAGCCCGACGGCGATGGCGATCGCGCCGATCGGGCCGAAGCTCGGCTGCTCAAACTGCAAGCCGGCGATGGTTGTGGCGTGGATCATGCGGCCTGCCTCCCGCGGACGACCGCCGGCTCGCGCAACGGGCCGATCCGCCGATTGGCGATCAGCGGTTCGACGAGAATCACCACCAGCACGATCCACAGCAGGATGTCCCAGATGCCGCGGCTGACTTCACCTTCGCCCAGCATGGCGGCGATCGACTCGGCGCCGGTCGCGGACAGGTCCACGGTGTTCAGTTGCCAGCGTCCGGCGGCATCGGCCAGCGCGTCGAGGTCGAGCGTTTCGGGCAGACTCTCCGGGCGCGGGGCGTTGACGGCGAAGTGAATGGGCTGGGCATCGCTGTCGGCGGCGGGCGAATCGGGCGGAAGCTGCACCTGGTAAAAGCCCGCCTGATCGACGCGATGGGCGGGCAGGTGCGCAACCGGTTCGGCCCCGACCAGTCGTACCGCGGCCTGGGTCATGGTGCCGTCGGGTTTGATCGCCTGAAGTGGCTTTTCGTAGTCCCACCCGCCGCGCCGCAGGGCCAGTTCCCTGCCGACCTGCCACGGCCTGGGCCGAAGGCCGCCGGCGGTCAGGTAACCGATCGTCCGATTGGCCAGCGGGATAAACGCCCGGCGCAGTGGCAGATTCGTCCACGTCGGATCGAAGTCCGCCGCGAACACGATCACCTTGCCCCGGCCGTAGCGGCGCTCGACGATCAGCGGCAGGCCCTTGTCCATCGTGGCCACGGTCCACGCATCTCGCGCCACCACCCCGTGTGCCCGGTAGATGCTCACCGAGCCGAGCGCCGATCGCAGGGCGCCGCTGAACCGCTGAAGAATCGGATGATCGGTCTGCGCCTGGAGAATGTGCATGGGCTGGGCGGAAGCGTCGGTGGAGACAATCGATCGGACCTGGCACGGCATCAAACCGCCGCGGGGCCGCGTTTCGTCGCCGAGCACCAGGTTGTAATAGCTTCGGTCGATCCTGTCGCCCAGCAACACACATAACCCGCCGCCGGCGTTGACGTATTCCTCCAGTCGCCCGGTCGGCGCTGCTTCCAGTGCCGGCACGTTGGCCAGCACGATCGCCCGGTAACCGTCGAGGCGCACGCCGGACAAGTCGGCCGGGGCGACGGTGTCGGGCTGAATGGACTGCTCTTCGCTGCCGACGGCGAGCAGGGCGGCGGCAAGGTAGCGAGCGCTCGACCAGCGGCCGTCACCGCTCGGCGGCCCCGCGACGATCAGCACCGGCAAACGCCGCGACACCCGCGCCACGCCGTAGAGCGTGTTGTCGGCCGGCAGATCGTCCTCGCCCGTCAGCTCCAGCTTCCAGCGGTGTTCGCCGGGCGTATCGAACGTGAGAGGCATCGACTCGGTGCGTGGGCTCTGGCCGGTCAGCTCGACGGGGCGTCGAACGAGTTCCTTGCCATCGACGGTCAGCACGACGGTTGCCGCGACCGTGTGGGGCTGGAAGTTGACCAGGCGCGCCCGAAGCAGGTTGGGCTGGCCGACGATGGTGCTGGCGCTGGACAGCGACGCCTGATCGGCGACGATGTTCGAGGTGGTCGGTTGGCCGACGGTGGCGACGGTGGCGGCGACGGGATGGTCGGGCTGGGGCCAGTCGGCGTTGCGCCAGTCGGCGGCCTGACCGTCGGTGAACACCATCAACAGGCGGGCGCGTTGCTCGGCGCCTTCGAACAGTTCGGCCGCGATGCGCAGGGCGTGATGAGCGTCGCCCGCGGCGAGCGTCGGTTCCATCGCATCGAGCTTCTGGCGCAGGGACGTGGTGTCGCCGGTCAGTTCGCTGGCCGCGTGGACCGAACGACCGATCGTGCGACCGGTGAAGGTGACCACCGCGGCGCGATCGCCGGCCTGCAATTCGCCGAGCGTTTCGATCGCCAGGCGTTTGGCGCGGTGGAAGCGGGTGGTCGGCTGGTGGGGGGCTTGGGCGGTCATGCTCAGTGAATCGTCCAGCAGGATCACCATGTCGCGCGAGCCCTTGGCCAGCGTCCCGGCCCCGAAGAAGCTGAGAATCGGCTGGGCCAGCGCCATGGCCAGCAACAGGCACGCCGCCATCCGCAGCAGCAGCAGAAACCACCGCCGCAACCGCAACCGACGCTGCGACCGCACGACCGACTCGGTGAAGAACCGGTTCGACGAGAACATCATCACCGTGCGCTTGCGCTGCTGGTACAGGTGCAGCACCAACGGCACCGCCGCCACCAGGCCGAACAGCAACGCCAGCGGTGAAAGCAGACTCATCCCTTGCCTCCCCGCAGGCGGTAATGCAGGTAGCCGGTCAGGACCTGTTCGACGGGCCTGTCGGTGGGGCATCGCACCAGGTGCAGCCCATGGCGTCGGGCGCCGCCGTCGAGTTGCTCGCAGAACCGTTCGACCTCCTCCCGCACCATGTCGCGGATCAGCGACGGTTCGGCTTCGAACTCCGCGCCGGTTTCCATGTCGCGCAACACGGTGATGCCGTGCGCCGCGGCGCCGAGGTCGAACGACAGTTCGTGTGGATCGAGCACGTGGAACACGACCACCTCGTGCCCGCGGTGGTGCATGCGCCCCAGCGCGTCGAGCACCGCCTGCGGATCGTCCAGCAGATCGCTGATCAGCACGATCAGGCTTCGCCGGCTCAGCCGGGCGGCCAACTGGTTGATCACCCCCGGCAGATCGGTTTCGCCAAACGGTTCGGTTTCGACCAGCGCGTGACAGAGGCTCATCACGTGGCCCATCGCGGCGCGGGGCGGCACCTGGCGGGTGATCGTCTCGTTGGTCAGCACCGCTGCCACGCTGTCGCCCTGTTGGAGCAGCAGATAGCCGATCGCCGCGGCGAGTTGGCGGGCATAGCTGAACTTCGTATCGCCGCTGTCGGATGGCGTATCGGGCGAAGCCGACGCCTGGGCGCTGAATGCCGAAAGCCCACCCCCGAACGCCATCGACTTCGAGCAATCGACGAACAGCACCGCGCGCAGGTTGGTCTCCTGTTCGTACTGCTTGATCACGTAGCGATCGCTTCGGCCGATTACCTTCCAGTCGAGGTGTTTGAGTTCATCGCCGGGCGTGTATTCGCGGTGCTGGGCGAACTCGATGGAAAGCCCGTGCATGGGCGAACGGTGCAGGCCGTGCAGCGCACCCTCCACGATGCGCCGGGCGACCAGCCCCAGCCCATTGATGCGTTCGAGCAATTGCGGATCGAGTAATGGCGTGGTGGGCATATCGGATCCGAAGCGGACAGGTTCGGCCATAGCGCCGAACCGTTTCGGTTCGGGCTACTCCGTCACGGCGTCGAGCAGTTGCCTGACGACATGGTCCGCGTCGACGCCTTCGGCTTCGGCGGCGAAGTTGGTCAACACGCGATGCCGCAGCACGATCGGCGCCACTTGGCGAATGTGATCGCAACTGACGTTCGTCGTCCCGCCGACCACCGCCCGCGCCTTCGCCCCCAGCACGAGGTATTGCACCGCCCGCGGGCCGGCGCCCCAGCGCACGTACTGGTTGACGAAGTCCGGCGCTTCGGGTTCGTTCGGCCGCGTGGCCCGCGCCAGCTTCACCGCGTAACCGGCCACGTGATCGCTCACCGGAACCCGACGCACCAGCGACTGAAGCTCGAGGACCTGGTCGGCATGGAGCAGCTTGCCGATGTCCGCCGTGGTGTCGCCGGTGGTCGCCTGGGCGATCTGAAGTTCCTCTTGCGCCGACGGGTAGTCGACCCGCAGGGCGAACATGAACCGGTCGAGCTGGGCTTCGGGCAGCGGGTACGTGCCCTCCTGCTCGATCGGGTTCTGCGTGGCCAGCACGAAGAACGGCCGGGGCAGTTGGTGGTTGTCCCCGGCAATGGAGATCATCCGCTCCTGCATCGCCTCCAGCAGCGCCGCCTGCGTCTTGGGCGGGGTGCGGTTGATTTCGTCGGCCAGCACGATGCTCGCGAACACCGGGCCATGCACAAAGCGGAACACCCGTTTGCCGGTGGTGCGGTCTTCTTCGAGCACCTCGGTGCCGGTGATGTCGGCCGGCATCAGGTCAGGGGTGAACTGGATGCGGCTGAACTTCAGGTCCAGGATCTCGGCGATGGTGTGCACCATCATCGTCTTGGCCAGGCCGGGCACGCCGATCAGCAGCGCGTGGCCCTGGGCGAAGATGGCCGTCAGAAGATCGTCGAGCACCTGCTGCTGGCCGACGATGCGCTTGGCGATCTCCGACCGCATCGCCTTGTGCGTGGCGCCGAAGCCCTGGACCAGTTGCATCTGGTCGACGGCCGCCTGCTGGAACGTCGCGTCTTGCGTCTGGGGCATGAACATCTCCGGGAAGTCGTCGCCGTCACTGCATGGCGTACACAACGAGATTCGTGCCGAGCTTCATCGCATCCGGCGTGGCATAGCAGCGGGCGTACGTGGAAAACTGGTGCGCCCAGCCATCGCCCAGGCCGATCGGCGAATACAGAATCACCGGCCGATCGTCAATCATGACCGCTTCGATCTGCGGCCTGGCCGGGTCGGCTTCGTGGTTCAGTTCGAGCTGGTCGATCTGGTGGAAGCTGTCGAACAGCGGATGGTTCTCCGGTAACCGCCGCAGCGGCGCATCGGGAAATACCTGCGAGCACAGTTTGCGGAATGCCTGGTCGAACTCGACCCGGCCCGCCGCCGCATCGACGATCAGCACCCCGCCGTGGGTCAGGTAGCGGTGCAGCAGGGCGCGTTCATCGCGGCCGAGTTGCGGGTCCGCCGTGCCCGTCATGTAGAGCAACGGGTAGTTGAACAGCGCCGGATCCCTGATCGGCAACGTCTTGCGGTCGAAGCGCACGGCGACCGACGTGTTCGACGCCAGTTCCTTGAGGAACAGCGGCAACGCCGAGGGGTTGGGGTTCCAGTTGCCATCGTGGATCAGTTGGGCGAAGGTGAGTTGTTCGCGGGGACGCACGCTGGGGCCGGCGATTTGCCGGGTGTGGGCCAGGAACTTGGCCAGCCGCTGCTCGGCGGTGACGTAGGTGATGATGTTCATCCCCAGCTTCGTGGAATCGGTCGCCTCCACGCGTTTGACGGTGGGATTGTTCCAGGCGTTCCAGCCGCACGCCAGATCCTCGTAGCTGACGATCACCGCGGCCCGCGTGCCCAGTTCCACGCCCAGCAGGCGCGGTTCGTCCACCTTCGCCGGGATGTCCGAGATGGCTCCTTCCGGTGCCGGCACGGGGTAGCGCACGTTCTCGATGTCGTAATAGGCATGGTAGATCGGGTGGTCCAACGGCAGGCGGCGAAGCGGATAGTTCGGAAACATCTTCGCCAGTTCCGCCCGCGCCGAGTCCATCGCCTCATCCTGCCCGCAGCAGTTGATCAGCAGTGTCCCGCCCTGGAGCACGTAATCGCGCACGGCATGGCGTTGGTCGTTGGTGAGATCAAGCGGGTAATAGGCGCACAGATAGAGGATGGGTGTACGGTGAGTGACGCCGGACGTGTGCTTGCGGGCGAGGCTGCGCATGTCCAGGTGTTCCCAGCCGTACCATACGTCCAACTGCTTGCGGGTGTTGCGGAGCAGTTGATCCACCGCCCCGGGCGATCCCCGCCAGCCGACGAACGAGAAGTTGGACACGTTGGCCAGCAGCTTCGGCGCGGCGGGCGGGCGTTTCTTCTCGGTGCGGCGCTGGGGCACCACCGGCAGCGGTAAAGGCGGAAAGCTCTCGCCGGCCTTGGTCATGTGCGGCTTCTCCCGCGGCGGGGTGCCCCACATCGTGATGCGCTTGTCGTCGGCCAGACCCGGCGCCACAGCGCTGAAGATGATCACCGCAATCAGCGTCGATACGAGAGCGTGATGGCAGGGGCGCATGAGACGATCTCCGGAACTTTTGCCCGACTATGGAATGGACGACGCCCGACCCGCGATCCGTGCAATGCCGGCCGGTCTTTTTGGCTATTTTATCCGCCACCGCCCTCCGAAAGCGATGACCGGGCAAACTGACGATCGCCGATACGGCCTTCTTGACACCCGCACGCGGGGCAACTACCTTGTTTCGCTTCGTCCTGCCGCCGGTTTCGCCCCGTGGCGCGGGCAGGGCACGACGACGTCTTGCCACGAGGTAAACCGCTATGCACCCGACACATAAACTGTGCCACGGCCGCGCCCGACGCCGTCGCAGCCACCTGGCCCTCCGCCCGACCCAACTTGCCGTCTGCCCCAACTGCGGTTCGCCCAAGCAACCTCACGCCGCCTGCACCAACTGCGGCTACGTGCGGCCCGGTCTGGCCTTGAAAACCTCTGAGGAAGAGTAATCCATGCGCATCGCCGTGGATGTCATGGGGGGTGATCACGCACCCGATGCAATCATCAACGGCGCGATCGATGCGCTGTCGCTGCTGGGTGGCCATGATCAACTGGTCCTCGTCGGCGACGAGCAGGTCATCCGCGAATCCATCACCGAGCGCGGCGTGCAGAACGACCGGCGCCTGGTCATCGAGCCGACCACGCAGGTGATCGGCATGAGCGAAGCGCCGATCGAGACGCTTCGTGCCAAGCCCGACAGTTCGATCGCCCGCATCGCCTGGCTGGGCTCCCGCCGGGCCGGCGACAGGCAGGTCGAGGTCATCATTTCCGCCGGCAACACCGGCGCGTGCGTGGCCGCGGCGCAGATGTCGATGCGGCGGTTGCGCAACGTGCATCGGCCGGGCATCGCGGTGACACTGCCGACTTTCTACGGGCCTGTGGTGGTGTGCGACGTGGGCGCGAACATCGCTCCCAAACCCCATCACCTCCACCAGTACGCCCACATGGCCGGCCTGTACGCTCACCTGGTCCATGGCATCGACCATCCGCGTTGTGCGGTGCTCAGCATCGGCGGCGAAGAAGGCAAGGGCACCTCGCTGGTCCAGGAATCCGGCCGGCTGATGCGCGAGGATGAGAACCTCAACTACGTCGGTTTCATCGAAGGCCGCGACCTGTTCGACGACCGGGCCGACGTCATCATCACCGAGGGATTCACCGGGAACGTCGTGCTGAAGCTGGCCGAAGGTTTGGCCGCGGGGCTGTTCAAGACGATCGCCCACGAGATTTTCGAGGTCGACCCGGCACTGGCGATGAAGTTCGAGCCGGTGGTGAAGAAGATCTACGCCAAGCACGACTATCACGAATACGGCGGGGCGCCGTTGCTGGGCGCCCGCGGCATCTGCATGATCTGCCACGGGTCCAGTGAAGCCCGCACGATTACCGCGGCGATCCGCAATGCGATCAGCTACATCGAACACCACGTCAACGATGCGATCGTCGAGGCCCTGGCGGCCTCCGCCGGCGAGCAAGAGGTGAGTGAATGACCCGCCCGAACCAGCCGCCCGCGGGCGTGCGGATCGCCGGAACCGGCATGTCCGTCCCGCGGAAGGTGCTGACCAATTTTGACCTCGAGAAGATGGTCGACACCTCCGACGAGTGGATCGTTCAGCGCACCGGCATCCGCCAGCGCCGCATGGTCACCGAAGGCAGGACCACCCTCGATCTGGCCACCGCCGCCGCCGCGCAGGCCCTCGACAACGCCGGCATGACCCCCGCCGATCTGGATTTGGTCATCGTCGCCACCATTACCCCGGAGATGTGCTGCCCGTCGACTTCCTGCCGCCTGGTCGATCGGCTGGGCGCGATCCCCTGCGGCGCGATGGACGTGTCCATGGCCTGCTCCGGGTTCGTCGGGGCGATGAACATCGCCGCCAACTTCATCCGCACCGGCAACGCCCGCACCGTCTGCGCCATCGGCGCCGAAACCCTCAGCCGCATCACCAACTGGAAAGACCGCGGCACGTGCATCCTGTTCGGCGACGGCGCGGGCGCGGCCATCGTCACCGCCTCTGATGATCCCCAGCAGAACTGCCTCTATCAGCAACTGCATTCCGATGGCAGCATGTGGGGCGAACTGTACTGCCCCCGCGCCGAGGCCGACATCCCCGAACACGGCGC
>CAYNCM010000001.1:0-53909 GCA_964395825.1 uncultured Planctomycetaceae bacterium | reverse complement strand
GCCGCCTTTCTCGGCCAGTACAACACGCTGATTATGAACGGCCGGGAGATCTACAAGTTCGCGGTCGTCCGTCTGCAGAAATGCATCAAAGAATCGATGGCAGCCTGCGGGCTGACCGTGGATCAGGTGAAAGTGGTGATCGCCCACCAGTCCAACGCCCGCATCCTCGAAAGCGCCCGCGAGAAACTGGGCCTGTCCAACGATAAGCTGTACATCAACATCGATCGCTACGGGAATACGTCCGCCGCCAGCGTGGGCATCTGCCTGCACGAACTGATGGATGCGGGGCGGCTGGAACGGGGCGATTACGTGTTGCTGGTCGGCCTGGGCGGGGGGTTGACGTGGGGCACGAGCGTCTGGCGGCTGTAACCGGCACGAATGCGAGAGTCGAATCGACATGGCAGATCCCCGATACATCTTCCTTTGCCCGGGCCAGGGCGCTCAGCACGTCGGCATGGGCAAGGCGTGGGCCGAACGCACCGCCCCGGCGATGGAAGTGTTCGAGAAGGCCGACGGCGTGCTCGGCGTCGCGTTGTCCACCGCCTGTTTCGACGGGCCCGATGAGCGGGTCCACCGCACCGATTACGCCCAGGCCGGCATCTTCGTCACCTCCATAGCGACGATGCGAGGCGCGGAATCGACGGGGGCGCTGGCCGGCATTGCCGACTCGATCGTCGCGGCCGGCGGGTTGAGCCTGGGCGAGTACACCGCGCTGCATCTCGCCGGCTGCCTGACCTTTGACGACACGCTGCAACTGGTCTGGCAGCGCGGCACGTTCATGCAGCAAGCGGCCGAGGCGAGCGACGGCGGCATGGTCGCCATCATCGGCGCCGACGAGCAACAGGCCGACGAACTTTGCGACAAGGCCCGCGGGGGTGACGTGCTGGTGCCGGCCAACTTCAACTGTCCCGGGCAGGTGGTGATCAGCGGATCGAAAGCCGCCTGCGATCGGGCGCTGGAGGTGGCCGAGCAGATGAGCTTTCGGGCCACGGCGCTGACCGTCGCCGGGGCGTTCCACTCGCCCCTCATGCAGCCGGCCGCCGACCGCATGGCCGAAGCCCTCGACAAGGCCGCCTGGTCGGCGCCCCGCATGCCCGTGGTCAGCAACGTCACCGGCCAAGCCCATCCCGCCGACCTCGACACCATCAAGCAGCGACTGGTCGAGCAGATCACGCATCCGGTAAGGTGGCAGGCCGACGTTCGCTGGTTGCTGGACCACGCCGCGACCGATGCGGTGCAATGGATCGAACCGGGACCGGGAAAGGTGCTCAGCGGCCTGATGCGGCGCATCGACCGCAAGATCAAAATCACCAACATCGCCGAACCGGCCTGATCGTGCCGGCCGGCGACGCCACAACCCCGAAGGCACTGACATGACTGACACCCACGAACAGCGCATCGCCATCGTCACCGGCGCCAGCCGGGGCATCGGTGCGGCGATCGCCAAAGCCATCGCCGCCGACCACCGGCGCGTTGTGCTGGTCGCCCGCAACGAGCAGAAGCTCGGTGCAGTGAAAGACGAGATCGAATCGGCCGGTGGTCTGGCGTCCATTGCGCCTTGCGACATGGCCGATGGCGCCGCCGTCGCCGCCATGGTCGAAGGCGTGGCCAAGCAGTACGGCCGGCTCGACATCCTCGTCAACAACGCAGGCATCACCGATGACACGCTCATCCTCCGCATGTCCGACGAGCAGTGGGACCGCGTGCTCAACGTCAACCTGCGCAGCGTGTTCATCGCGTGTCGCGCCGCGGCCAAACCCATGATTCGCGGCAAGTGGGGCCGGATCGTCAACATCGGTTCCGTCAGTGGTTTGATCGGCAACGCGGGCCAGGCGAACTACGCCGCGGCGAAGGCGGGGGTGGTGGCGCTGACCAAGTCGATCGCCAGGGAGTTGGCCGGCAAGAACGTCACCGCCAACTGCGTGGCGCCGGGGTTCATCGAGACCGACATGACCGACGTATTGCCCGACGCGATCAAGGAAGGGGCCCGGCAGTTCATTGCCCTCAAGCGTTTCGGGCAGGCCGACGAGATCGCCGCCGCCGCCGCCTTCCTCGCCTCCGAGCAGGCGACTTACATCACGGGCCAGACGCTGGCGGTCGATGGCGGGATGACGATGGGTTAAACTACCGCCAATCCGGCGAGACGCCCGCGTGGGGCGTTGGCGGTTGGCAGGCAAGGCGAACGCCGATATATTGCCCCCTTCGTGGGCGCTGGGCCGAACGGTCCGACTAGCTAAGGAGAGTCTCAATGGACCCGAGCGAAATCGAACAGAAAGTCATCGACATCGTGGCGGAGCAGATGGGCGTCGACAAGAGCGAAATCACCCGCGACACCCACTTCATCAACGACCTTAACGCCGACAGCCTCGACACCGTCGAACTCGTCATGGAGTTCGAAGACGAGTTCGAGACGTCCATTCCCGACGAAGAGGCGGAGAAAATTCAAACCGTTGGCCAGGCGATCGATTACGTCGTCGAACACATCGAGAAGAGCGGCGACTGACCCGCCGCGCCGTTCATTCCTCGCCCGTTCGCCCGGCGTCGCCGCGCGATGTAGGGTGCGTCCGGCAAGGTGCGGCCCGACGTCCGTAGACGCGGATTTGCCCATATGACTAAACGCCGTGTTGTCATTACCGGCCTGGGTTGGGCGACCAGCCTCGGCGTCGACGTGAACGAAGTCTGGTCGAAGCTGCTGGCCGGTGTCAGCGGGGTCGTTCCCGTGCGACGCTTCGATACGGCCAGGCACACCAGCCGCATCGCCGGTGAATTGTCCGATTGGGCCGGCGGCCCGCACCTTGACGCCAAACGCTGCAAGCGCCTCGACCGCTTCGCCCAGTTCGCCCTCAGTGCCGCCATCGACGCCGTGGCCGATTCCGGCCTCGACTTCGCCGCCGAAGATCCCTACCGCTGCGGGGCGATCGTCGGTTCGGGCATCGGCGGGATCGAAGAGTTCGAAGCCGGCCACAAGAAGATGCTCGACCGCGCCCCCGACCGTGTCAGCCCCTTCATCATCCCCAAACTCATGATCAACGCCGCGGCCGGGAACATCGCCATCGAGTTCGGCATGATGGGCCCGAACGTGGGCACGGTCACCGCCTGTGCGTCGGCCGGGCACGCGATCGCCGATGCTTACAAGACCATCGTGCTCGATGAGGCCGACATCGTCGTCACCGGCGGGTCCGAGGCCGCCGTCACGCCGCTGGGCATCGCCTGTTTCATGACCATGCGCGCCCTGAGCACCCGTAACGACGAACCGGCCAAAGCCTCCCGCCCTTTCGAGGTCGATCGCGATGGGTTCGTCATTGCCGAAGGCGCCGGCATCCTCGTCGCCGAAGAATACGAACACGCCAAGTCCCGCGGGGCGAACATCTACGCCGAGATCATCGGCTACGGCGCCACCTGCGACGCCAGCCATATCACCGCCCCCGATGAGCAGGGCCGCGGCGCTCAGCAGGCCATGCGTAACGCCCTGAAGATGGCCGACCTGCCGCCCGACAAGCTCGATTGCATCAACCCCCACGCCACCAGCACCCGCCTGGGTGATCTGGCCGAAAACCACGCCATCAAGGCCGTATTCGGCGACCACGCGACCAGCGGCCGACTCGCCATCGGGGCCACCAAGAGCATGACCGGCCACCTGCTGGGCGCGTCCGGCGGGATCGAAACCATCATGACCGCCAAGGCGATCCAGACCGGTGACATCCCGCCCACCATCAACTTCGATCACCCCGATGAAGGTTGCGACCTGAACTACGTCGCTCACGAAGCCCAGCATCACGATGTGAACTACGCCATGACCAACAACTTCGGTTTCGGCGGCCACAACATTTCTTTGCTCTTGGCCAAGCTGTGAGTCCTTCGTCTTTCCCCCGCCTTGTATCTTGCGGAAGATTCATGAAATCGGCAGGTGGCATTCGCAAGATACCAGGTCGGTGCCATGGGCGGTGTGCGTGGCGCCTTGTTCTCCAGGGCGTGCCATGGCGATGGATCGATCGACGCTGATGGCGATGACGGGCACGAAGACGTCAAGAACAGAAATGGTCTTCTGCCTTGTGGCGGTGCGGCTTGACGTGCTTTGTGATCGAACAACCGGCCCCTTCGCTGTGCCCGGGGAGCGGTGGGTCGACAGGTGGATGGGTGACAGTCAGATCGTCACGTGGGAAGTGTGGTGGGGGTGGTGGAGGTCGGGCGCGGCGTTCTGGGTGAACACGCACGAAGCGCCGGTCTGCTTGGCGCGGTACAGGGCGGCGTCGGCCAGGGCGACGAGCTGGTCGGCGGTGGCCGGGTGGCTGATCGACATGCAGGCCAGGCCCACCGACATGCTGCACGCGGCGTGGGCATCGCCCAGGCCCGCCACGGCCACGACGAATTCCTGCTGAATGCGGCGGGCGACTTGCTGGGCCAGTTCCGGGCCTGTGTGCGGCAGCAGCACGACGAACTCATCCCCGCCGTAGCGTCCGGCCACGTCCGACCGGCGACAGTTGGCCTTGAGCACCCGCGCGCAGGTCCGCAGCAGCCGGTCGCCTTCCTGGTGGCCCAGCGTGTCGTTGAGTTTCTTGAACTTGTCCAGGTCGATCATCAGGCAGGCCAGGTCACTGCCGTAGCGGGTGGACTCGGCGAAGCTGCGATCCAGCGATTGCTGCACGTGCCGACGATTGGCCAGCCCGGTCAGCGGATCGGTCGACGCCAGTTCCTCCAGTTGCGACACTGCCTCTTCAAGCTGCTTGTTCTTGACGTTCACTTCCTCCAGCGTCTGCATCAGCTCCGCCTGCAATCGCTGGTTTTCCTGTTTGGTCCGCCAGACTTCCAGGTTCTTCTCGATGAACAGCGGAATGGTGAACAGGTAATCGCCGATTTTGACGATGTAGTCGTACGCGCCCTGGCGGATGGCCTTCATCGCCACGTCCAGGCCCGCTTCGGAAGTGACCATCACGACGGGCAGGTCTTCGCGCCGCTCGAGCAGTTGCGTCATCAGCTCCAGCCCCGAGCCGTCGGGAAGATTCAGATCGAGCAGGGCGATGTCGATGCCCGCCAGGTCCACCCGCAGGGCCTCGGCCACGCACTCGGCATGAACCACGCGGTCGGCACCGAAGTGATCGGCCAGCGTCTCGCGCACCAGGTCCGCCGTGTCCCGGTCGTCCTCGACCAGCAGGATGTTCGGGCAGGACTTTTCGGTCATCCCAGCCGGCGCCTCCGAGCTATGGCGTACGCATCCACCGCAAACATCGGCGGATTGATGGGGCCGGTTAAGCGTGTTCGCCAAACCGCCTGTGCAGGGGTGGATTTGCTCGGGGCCCGGGGGGGGGGTAGGCCCCTGTTAACCCAATTCCCGACCGACGCTTGCGTGACAGACGCCCGGCGCTGTGGCATGATGGGATCCGAAAGGCCCGGTAAGTGTTCGCCCAACTGGCCCTCAGCTTCGCCGACCCCTCGTTCGCCCAACTGCCCGGGCAGTTGGGGCACATCCTCTATTTCATCGTCGGTCCGCTGCTGATGATCATCGGCATCGGCTATCTGATCCAGCGCAAGCTGACGCTGGACATGCCGACGTTGACCCGGCTGAATTTCTACTTCGTCGTGCCGGCGGTGATCTACTTCTCCGTGGTGACCAGCGAGCTGCGCCTGGCCGACGTGGCGGTGGTGATCGGCTTCCAGGTGGTGCTGATCGGGTCGCTGGTGATTGTGACATTGATCGCCGCGGCGGTGCGGCGGGTGGGTCGCGACCGGATTGCGGCGCTGCTGATGTCGGTGATGTTCTACAACTCGGGCAACTACGGCCTTCCGCTGCAGGATCTGGCGTTTCGCTCGGTCGGCCGGCACGTCGACGCCACCGGGTTGCAGGTGTTCGTCATGATCGTGCAGAATTTCACGGGGTTCACGGTGGGGGTGTTCCTGGCGGCGGCGGGCGGAGCGAAGGATCGGCATTGGCGGCAGCACCTCGGACACATCGCCCGGTTTCCCCCGTTGTACGCCCTGGGGGCGGGGCTGGTCACCGTGCAGGCGCGCCGCTGGCTGGGCGACAATTCGCAGGAAGCGGCCGCGGCGCTGCGCCCGTTCTGGGATGTGGTCGTCCACGCCCGCAGCGCGTTTGTGGCGGTGGCCCTGGCAACGCTGGGGGCGCAGCTCGCCCTGGTGCGGCCGGACGGTGGGCGGAAGTATCCGGTCAACCTGTCGGTGGGGTTGCGGCTGCTGGTGGCGCCGGTGCTGGCGATGGGGCTGATCTACGCGGCGGATCGGCTGTTTCCCGGACTCATCCCGCCGTTCGTCGGGCAGGTGTTGCTGATCGCCTCGGCCACGCCGACCGCGGTCAACGCCATGCTCCTGTGCCTGGAATTCGACAACCACCCCGACTACCTCGCCCGAGCGGTGTTCCGGTCGACGTTGCTGTCGCCGGTGACGGTCACCCTGGTCATCTTCCTTTCCCAAAGCGATCTGTTCAGCCCCTTGGTCCTGCCATCATGAAACGACCCACCATTGTGAGCCTTGACGGACAGGCGTTCTGCATCAACGGCCAGCCCACTTACCCCGGCCGCGAATGGCGCGGCATGAAGGTCGAAGGCCTGCTGATGAACAGCCGAATGGTCCAGGCGATCTTCGACGATCTGAACCCGGACACGCGAAGCGGGTGGGATGGCCCCGACGGCCCGTGGGACGCCGAGCGGAACACCCGCCAGTTCGTCGCGGCGATGCCGCAATGGCGTCAGCACGGCCTTGTGGGCATTGCGTTCAATCTCCAGGGCGGCAGCCCGCGCGGCTACAGCGCCGAGCAGCCGTGGCATAACTCGACCTTCAACGCCGATGGTTCGATGCGCGATGATTACCGCGGTCGACTGAAGCGCGTGCTCGACGCGGCGGACGAGCTGGGCATGGTGGTGATACTCGGGCTGTTCTACTTCGGTCAGGACGAGCGGCTGACCGACGAGGCGGCGGTGTGTCGGGCGACCGACAACGCTGTGGATTGGCTGATCGAGCATCGCTACGGCCACGTCGTGATCGAGATCGCCAACGAGGTGAACGTGCCGAAGTACGAGCATCCGATCCTCTGCCCGCCGCGGGTGCACGAACTGATCGAGCGGGTGCAGGCGCGGTCGACGGGGAAGGTGAACAGTCCCGCCGGGCGGCTGCTGGTGAGCACCTCGATGGGCGGCGGGGCGATTCCGCCGGACCACATCATCGCCGCGTCGGATTTTCTCCTGCTGCACGGTAACGGTGTGGGCCAAACGCGAGGCGGCGTGTTCGGCCGCGGCAGACCCGACGGCATCCGGCGAATGGTCGATACGTGTCGGGATGAACACAACTTCCGGGGGCCGATTGTGTTCAACGAGGACGACCATTACGACTTCGATGAACACGACAATCACATGATCGCCGCCGTCAGCCGCTACGCCGGCTGGGGGTTCTTCGACTGGCGGTTCGAGGGCGAGGGCTTCGAACAGGGCTATCAGTCGATGCCGTGCGATTGGTCGATCAGCTCCGACCGCAAGCGAGGCTTCTTCAATCTTCTGGCCGAGATCACCGGCAGTCGGCCGTAGTCACGCTTCGGTGGTTTGGATCACCGCTTGGGGGTCGGCCAAGCAGTCCGGCCCGAGGGTGAATTTGAAGACAGACCCTTCGCCGGGCTCTGATTCGACCCAGATCTGCCCGCCGTAGGCTTCGATGGTGGTCTTGGCCGACGCCAGGCCCACGCCGCGCCCGTCCACGTCGGTCGACCCGGAATAGCGGGCCCGCTGGAACATCTGGAAGATGCGCTGGCGATCTTCGGGGGCGATGCCGCGACCGGTGTCGGCCACGTGGAACACACGGCCGCCGGCCGCCATGTCACTGCCGACGCGAATCCGCCGGTCGTCCGTATCGTCGGGCATGTACTTGATCGCGTTGTCCAGCAGGTTCTGGAACACCTGCCGCATCCGGTTGCGGTTGACCAGCACCGTGGGCAGGTCGGGCGCGACGTCCAGCTCGATGCCGCGCTCGTTCAGGTCGTACTCCAGCGACTCGGCCAGACTCCGCAGCAGCTCGTTCAGGTCGACCGGCTGAAGCTTGCCGGGTTGGCTCTTGATGCGGTTGAGTTCCAGCAGGTCCGCCAGCAGGTCGGTTTCGACTTTGGCGTTGGCGGCGATGCGTTCGAGCTTGCTCAGCGCATCGTCGGCCAGCTCATCGCGATGCTTCATCAGCAGTATCTTCGTCATGCCCGCGATGTTCCGCAGCGGCGCATTGAGGTCGTGGCTGATGGTGCGGACGAATTCGTCTTTCGCCCGCATTTCCTGCTGGAGCTGGCGATTGGCCTGTTCGAGGGCCTCGGTGCGCCGGGCGATGCGGACTTCCAGTTCCTCGTTGGCCTGTTCCAGTTCGCAGCGGACGGCGCCGAGGCGGGCGGCCATGTCGTTGAACGCACGGGTGAGCATGGCGATCTCATCATCCCCCAGCGCATCGATCGGTTCGGGGGTCTGGCCTTCGGCCAACCGCACGGTGGCCTGGGCCATCCGCTTCAGCGGCCTGGCCCAACGCTGAACCATCCACAACATCGGCGGCAGGCACAGCAGGCAGATCAGGCACACCACCCCGATCGTCGCGGTCTGAAGGTTGCTCATCATCCGTTCGGCCGCCGGGTCGGTCAGGCCGAGTTCGAGATAGCCGTGGTACCACCGGACCGGCGCGTCGGCGGTGAGGCGGGGACGCGGGTCGGGGGGGGGGCCGGCCCAGATCGGTTGCTTGCGAACCAGCAGGTCGGCGTGATCGTCGGTGTCCAGACGCAGGGTGTGATTCACGTTCACGCTGGTCGAACCGGGCGCGTGATCTGACTGCTTCACGTAGCGGGCCCAGGCCCACGCGTTGGTGATGCGCCGGGCGAGGGTTCGGCCGTCGCGGTCGGTGAGGGTGACGAACGCGATCCGCGGATCGAGGGCCATCTCGTCGAGGATGTCGTTGAGTCCAGAAGGCCGGTCCTGGCGGAACTGTCCGGCGACCGAGCGGGCGGCGGTGGCGGCGAGGCTGGCGGTGTCGCGCTCCAGCGACTGGTCGAGGGCGAAGGCGGCCATGCGCGCGATCAGATACCCGCACAGGCTGGTGGTGACGGTCACAAGCATCACCACGCCCAGCATGGCCTTGAGCTGCAGCGTGTGCCGCGGGGCGAGCGGCGCCTGCGGACGGTCGGACGGCGGGTTGTCGTGTGAGCGCGGTCCCATCGATCGCCAGCGCCTCGCAACGGATGCGGTATCCCTCGTTTCAAGCATCGACCGGCGGGCAAGGCGGGTTTAGCCGGTCCGGCGGATGATCGGACGTGGCCGGCCGCTTTCGCCGTCGCGCGGGCGGCGGTAAACTGTCGGCATGAACACTCGCCGCCTGCTTTGTGGAACCGTGCTGGTGGGGTCGGTCGTGCTGATCGGCGGATGCGGGCGCGCGGTGGTGTCGACCGACAACCCCGCGGCCGTCCCGGCCGAGGATTACGATGCGGTGTTCGATCAATCGGTGCGGACGCTGCGCGCGATGCGCTTCACCGTCGACCGGCAGGACCGGCGTTTCGGCGTGGTGACCAGTCGCCCGCTGGTCGCTTCGAGCCTGTTCGAACCGTGGTATGCCGACAACACCACCGGTGGACAGGTGACCGAATCAACATTGAACTGTCAGCGCCGACGGGTGCGGATCACGCTCAAGCCGGCCCATGCGACGGGCGAAGCCGGCGAGGCCGAAACCGTCCCGTCGGATACGTATCTGTTTCGCGTGGAGGTGACCGTCGAGCGTCGGCAGATGCCCCCGCGCCAGTTGACCAGCGCCGCGGTGTCGCAGCTTCAGTTCGGCCGGGGTGTGCACAACGCCCACAGCGCGTTGACGGAAGGGGGCCGCGAAGAGGCCTACTGGCGCCCGATCGGGCGCGATGCTCACCTCGAACAGCGCCTGATCGCCGAAATCCTTCACCGCGCCGGCAGCCCGCCGCCCGCCGTCGCCGACGCCCGGACCCCGCGCTGACCGACCCCCCGATTCCCATGCCCGACTCGCCCCGTGCCAACCGCAAGACCCTGCGCATCGGTCACTCACCCGACCCCGATGATGCGTTCATGTGGTATCCGTTAGCCGACATCGACGGCGCCGGGCCGAAAGTCGACACGCACGGCTACCGTTTCGCGCACGTGCTGGAAGACATCGAATCGCTCAACCGACGTTCGGCGAGGGGGGAACTGGAAATCACCGCGCTGTCGATTCACCAGTACGCCCATGTTGCGGGGCGTTACGCCCTGACGAGCTGCGGTGCGTCGATGGGCGACGGGTACGGGCCGATGATTGTCTCGAAGCGCAAGGTGCAACTCGCCGATCTGCCCGGGCTGCGTCTGGCGGTGCCGGGCGAACGGACCACGGCGTTTCTGGCCGCGTCGCTGCTGTACGCCGAACAGGGCGCAAAGCTGACCGATTGGGAGACGGTGATGTTCGATCAGATCATCGGGCGCGTGGCGTCGGGGGAATTCGACGCCGGCGTGATTATCCACGAAGGCCAGCTCACCTACGCCGACGTCGGACTCCAGTGCATCGTGGACCTGGGGCGGTGGTGGACCGAATCGCGAGGCCTGCCGCTGCCGCTGGGGGGCAACGCCATCCGGCGCGATCTGTCGGACGAGTTCGGCCCGATCTGCCGCATCCTGCTTTCGTCGATCCGCTATGCGCTGGATCATCGCGACGAGGCGGTGGGCTATGCGTTGAACTACGCCCGGGACATGGGCCGGGAACTGGCCGACCGGTTCGTGGGCATGTACGTCAACGATTACACGCTGGACTACGGCGACACCGGGCGGCGGGCGGTACAACGGCTGCTCGACGAGGCGACCGATGCCGGCCTCACCCCCCGCAGCGGTCAGGTCGACTTCGTCGAACCCGGCTGATCGTGCTTCGTCTTCACCCCCGCGGCCAGGGCGAATTTCATCGCCTGTTCCATCGGCATGTCCACCGACACAAGCGCGTCGCGCGGCACGATCGGCGGTGCACCGCTTGACCGGACGGGCGGAGCAGCGAACAATGCGGTGAAGCTCCAGGGGACCGACCGCCATGCGCGATGACCAGATTTACATCATCGAACCGCCGACCCTCGATGCGCGGACCGCGACGTATCTGCCCGAGGTCTTCCGGGGACTGGGGACGACGCTGCGTCACATCGCCGGCACGGTGGGCGGTGGCCGGCGTCGCCGAACGCTGCAATATCCCGAGCAGCGGCGCGAGCAGTGGCCCGTGGAGGAAGGCGGGCTGTACCGCGGCAACTATCGCGGGATGCATCGGCTCAACCGCGACGAGCAGGGGCGGGTCAAGTGCGTGGCCTGTTTCATGTGCTCGACGGCCTGCCCGGCCGACTGCATTCACATTGAAGGCGAAGAAGCCCCCTGGCCCGACCGCGAGAAATACCCCCGCAAGTTTGACATCGATGAGCTGCGATGCATCTACTGCGGCATGTGCGAGGAGGCTTGCCCCGTCGACGCGATCGAACTGACCCCGCAGTACGATGCGGTCGGCCACACTCGCCACGAGATGATCTACGACAAGGCCAAATTGTTAGCCATGTATGATCGGACCATCGATGACAAGCCGATGTAACCGAAGGACTTAGCGGATTTTCGGTGTCCAGGGAAAAAGACGGCAGGAATTTTTGGGTTTCTCCTTGCCATCGCTCAACCACGGTGTATATTCCTCCAAGACAAGTGAACAACATCCGGCCATGAGAGAGAGCGCTAAAGGTTGGGAAGAACAGCGCCGGATGCACAGTATAGCTCTCTCTCTCTTCCCACCAGCACCGTCGCTGAAAGGCACGGTGCTGTTTTTTTTTGCCCGCATTTCGCCCCTTCGGCCCGGCCGGTGGAGTAGGATGGTTGGCCAACCATCCGAAAGGCGGTTCTCATGGCGAACACACCGGTTGCAGTGGTCACGGGCGCGGGAAGCGGCATCGGTCGGGCGACCGCCCTGCGCCTCGCCAGCGAGGGATACACCCTCGTCCTGGTCGGCCGTACCAAGGCCAAACTCCACGAAACGGCCAATCTGATCGAGCAGACAATCCAGGCCCCGCCGCGCCTGAGCATTCAGTCCGCCGACGTGACCGATCCTCACCAGGTTGATCGGCTTATCAGCGGGGTGGTCGAATCTTTTGGTCAGATCAACGCCCTGGTTAACGTGGCCGGCTACGCCTCGCTGGAATCCCTGGCCGAAATCACCCCCGAGACCTGGCGCAAGACCATCGACGCGAATGCCTCGTCGGTGGTGTACCTCACACAGGCCGCCTGGCCCCACCTGGCGCGGTCCGACGATGCGATTGTGGTGAATGTTTCGTCCGTGGCGTCGAAAGATCCGTTTCCCGGCCTGGGGGTGTACGGCGCGGCGAAAGTCGCCGTGAATCTTCTCACCCGCGTGACGGCGGACGAAGGCCAACGGCAGGGGATCAACGCCGTGGCCATCGCGCCCGGGGCGGTGGAAACGCCGATGTTGCGTGGCCTGTTCGACGAAAAGCAACTGCCATCGGCGAACACCCTCGATCCGAGTCGGGTCGCCGACCTGATCGCCGACTGCATCACCGGCCAGCGCGAGTTCAAGCCCGGCGAGACCCTGTTCATCAACCCGTGAGGGGGCGAGGTGTCTTGACGGTTTGCGGCGGCGTTTCTAGCATGGCCGCGCTGGGGATATTCGTTCCGGAGTCCTGGTCATCAGTTACCCCGTTGCCGTCATCTCGGACATTCACGCGAATCTCGAGGCCCTCAATGTGGTACTCGACGATATCGCCCGTCGGGAAATCGGCCGGATCATCTGCCTGGGCGACAATCTCGGCTACGGACCCGACCCGCGGCAGTGCCTGGACCTGGTGATCGAGCGGTGCGAGTGGTCGCTGATGGGCAACCACGACTTCGCCGCCCTGTACGAACCGACGAATTTCAACGCGGGAGCCGAGTCGGCCGCTTTCTGGACCCGGCGCCAGTTGGAAACCGAACCCGACGCCGACGCCCGCGCCCGCCGGTGGGAATTTCTTGGATCCCTGTGCATCCGCCAGACATTCGACGGCATGTTGTGTGTGCACGGCTCGCCGCGCCGGCCGATCAACGAGTACATCTTCGTCGATGACGTGGCCACCGCGCCCACCAAAATGTCCCAGATCTTCGATCGCATCGAGCGCGGCTGCCTCGTCGGCCACACGCACGTGCAGGGCCTGTTCACCGACGAACCGGACTTCTATCCGCCCGACGAATTTGACTACACCTACAAGTTCAACGACTGGGAAAAGGTGATTATCAACGTCGGCTCGGTCGGGCAGCCGCGCGATCGCGATCCGCGGGCGGCGTACGGCGTACTCCACGAAGACCACGTCGAGTTCGTGCGCCTGGAATACGACATTGCCGCCACCATCCGCAAGATCGAAGCCATCCCCGACGTCAACGACTTCTTCGGCCAGCGCCTGCTCGAAGGGCGATAGCATCCGTGCCGCAGGGCGTTGCTCCGAGGCGGCACCGTTTCGGCAGCCACCTCAGGGGGGTGAGTTTCGAGTTTTCCCCCTCCCCCTTATACTGCCCGGTTCACTCGATGGACGCTGACTGAGGGAACGATCCGTGAAACGGACGCTGATTACGCTTCTGATCGTGGCCGGGGCCGTGGGCGTGCTTTTTGTGATGTCGAACACCGGCCGCCAGCGCCCGCCGGACCGGCCCGACATGGTCCCCGCGCCCGCCGCCCCGCCGCCAGGCCCAGACGCCGAGACGGCCAACGCCGATCAGCCGGCGACCGAAGCACCCGACACAACCGCCGCTGCCAACCGCCAAGCGGAAACGACCCATCAACCGGTTCTCGAACCCACCGGTGCGAACAAAGCCGACTTCCACGAGTCCGTGCCCGATCTGCCGCCCCTCGAAGCGGTCGGCGGCGAAGCGCTGACCGGTGCGATCGCCATCGGCGACAGCGTGGATGAGCAGGACAACCCCTACCGACTCAAGGCGACGTTCAGCCAATGGGGCGCGTCGATCAAACGCATCGAATTGGCACGATACTCGCAGGTCGTCTACGAACACGAGCCCTACATCGTCCAGCAGATCGTTGACATGCCTGAAGTCGGCGTGGTCTATCCGATGGTCGCGCAGACGGTCACCGTCAATAATCGCACCGTCAAACTGTTCAATCTGCGGTGGAGGAAGCAGCCCGGCGGTCAGACGGGCGATGTATCGCAGTCGGTCTCGTTCAGCGCCATGGTGCGCACGACCGGCGACGTGCCGCGGGACATCCTGCGCATCACCCGTACCTACCGCGTGGTGGCCGGGCGCTACGATGTGGAACTGGCACAGCGGTTCGAGAACCTGTCGGATGGTCCGCTCGAGGTGCGGTTCAGCCAACTCGCCCAGGGCGACATGCCCTTCAAGGCCAACTACATGGGCGACCGACGCACCCTGCTGATGGGTTATCTCGATCCGGGTTACGATCCGGACAGCTCGATGGTGTTTACCGAGCGCTTCAACCTCACCCGCCAGGAAGTGATTGGCAACGTCAACGAGGCGAGGGAGGAAGGCGAAGCGATCGAGCCGCTCTGGCCCACCCAGACCAGTCGGGAGGAAGGGTTCAATTTGGTGTGGGCGGCGATGAGCAATCGCTACTTCACCACCGCGCTGCACCGTCCGCTGAAAGCGGTGGACCAGGCGGACCCCGGCGCGTGGAAGGCCCAGCCGCTGAACGGTGTGGTCGCGCGGATTCGCCCGATCGTGCGCGGCGAAGACGACAAGGCCCGTCTGATCCTGGCCCTCGACAGTCAGACGATGCGGCTGGCCCCCAGGCCGAAGGACGGCCCGGCACCGGCGGAAAGCTTCGATCTGGTCCTTTACGCCGGACCCAAGGCCCCCGACGTCATCGACACCGATGCCCGCTACACCGCCCTGGGCATGCACGCGCTGATCGTCTACAACCTCGGCGGCTGTTGCACGATTCTCACCTTCAGTTGGCTGGCCGAGGGGTTGCTGTGGTTCCTCAAGGTGCTGCAAACGGGCTTGCGCGACTGGGGCCTGGCGATCATCATGCTGGTGCTGGTGGTGCGGTTGATTCTGCACCCGCTGACCAAGAAGTCCCAGATCAACATGATGAAGTTCGGCAAGCAGATGCAGAAGCTCCAGCCGGAGATTCAGCGGCTCAAGGACAAGTACAAGGACAACCAGTCGAAGCTGAATGCGGAGATGATGAAGCTCTACCGCGAGCGCGGCGTGAATCCCGCGGCCATGGGCCTGGGCTGCCTGCCCATGTTCCTGCAGATGCCCATCTGGATCGCCCTGTACGCCATGCTCTTCTTTGCCATCGAACTGCGGCACGAACCGGCCTTCTTCGACGTGTTCCACCGCATCGGCCAAGCCTTCGGGGGCAACTGGATGTTCCTTTCCGACCTGTCCAGTGCCGACCACTTCATTCCGCTGGGCAAGGCCAGCTTCCGCATTCCGCTGGTCGGCTGGCTGGTTGACGCGGTGAACATCCTGCCCATCCTCATGGCCGTGGTCTTCTTCTTCCAGCAGAAGTTCATGTCCGGCGCCCAGGGCGGCGCGGCCATGACCGATCAGCAGCGCCAGCAGCAGGCAATGATGAAGTGGATGATGCCCATCCTCTTTCCCATCATGCTCTACAAGGCGCCCAGCGGTCTGACGCTGTACATCCTCGCGTCCACCGGCGCCGGCATCATCGACAGCTACTTCGTCCGCAAGCACCTGAAGGAACAGGAAGAGTCCGGCGAACTGTTCAAGCCGAAGAAGAAGTCCGGCTCCGGGTTCTGGGCGCGGATGCAGCAGGCGGCGGTCGAACGGCAGCGCCAGCTTGAGCGACAGAAAAAGCCCGGGGACCGCAAGCGGAAGCGCAAGTGAAATGTCCGGCGCTCGGGCCATCGTGGCCGTCAGCTCTCCGCCGGGCCGCAGCCTGCGCGGCGTGATCCGGTTCAGCGGAGGCGACCTTGGGCCGCTATGCGAGGCGCTGTTCGGCTTCATGCCAGACCCCCGCCAACTGACCGCCGTGCGCCTTTCGATTCCCGATGCACCGGCCGATCTGCCCGCGATGGCGGTGCGGTTCGCGGCCCCGCGGTCGGTGACCGGCGAAGAGGTGCTGGAAATTCAGTTGCCCGGCAATCCGGCCCTGCTGGAAAGGGTTCTGGAACACCTGCCGTCGGTGGGGCGGGGATGCGGCACGGCGTTGCGGCTGGCCGAGCCGGGCGAGTTCACCCGCCTCGCGTTTCTCGCCGGCAAGGTTGACCTGACGCAGGCCGAGGGCATCGCCGCGACGATCAACGCCACCAGCGACGCCCAGCTTCGGGCTGCCGAACGTCTTCGCCGCGGACAGCTCGGCCAGTGGGCGACGAGGCTGGTTGACCAACTGGCCGAGGCGCTGGCGCTGGTCGAGGCGGGCGTGGATTTCGTGGATCAGGACGACGTCGTGGCCATCGCGCCGGCGGCGCTGGACGCACGGCTCGATGGGTTGCAGGCGGCACTTCGAGCGCTGGCGGCGCGAAGCCGGGCATGGTCAGCGCTCGAGGATTTGCCGTGGGTCGTGCTGGTGGGGCCGCCGAACGCCGGTAAGAGCACGCTGTTCAACGCGCTGCTCGGTCATGAGCGCGCGGTGACCAGCGACACGCCGGGCACGACGCGCGACGTGCTGTGCGAACCGCTGCGCATCGTCAATCCGCAAGGCCGGCCGGCCGAGGTGATGCTGGTCGACCTGGCGGGGCTTGGCGACAGGGGCGGCCTGTTCGACCGGGCCACGCAGGCCGCTGCCCGAGAGGCCATCGGCCGGGCGGAGTTGCTGCTTGTTCTGGACGGCGAAGAGGCGCGACGCTTTGCGACCGCCTCGATCCGCGTGGGGGCGAAGGCGGACGTGGACCGGCACGAGCCGGAGGCGTGCGATGTGCGCCTCAGCGCGCGGACGGGGGAAGGGATCGATGAGTTGCGGCGGGAGATCGCACGGCGGCTGGGCGATCGCGCCGTGAGTCTGACCGGCGAGATGCTGGCGCTTCAACCTCGCCATCTCGAGGCGCTGTGCCGAGCCGGCGAAGCGATCGCCGATGCCCGGGCGATGCGGGTCGACCAACGGTCGAGCGATGGGTTGGACGACATGGAGATCCTCGCCGCACACATGCGCCGGGCCCTCGATGCGCTGGGCGAGTTGGGCGGCCGCATGTCGCCGGATGATGTGCTGGGCAAGGTGTTCGCCGCGTTCTGCATCGGCAAGTAACCCGCGGGAGGCGATGTGCGGTTCGTGTGCGGCTTGGCCCGGCGCGATGCGGCGGGTTATGCTAACCGTGTCATGGCGAAGAAGAACCCAACCCCCCGCATCGTCAACCGCAAGGCCCGGCACGATTACCACATCCTCGAAACGCTCGAGTGCGGCATCATCTTGTGCGGCAGCGAGGTCAAGAGCGTGCGCGAAGGCCGCGTGTCGCTGGCCGAAGGCTTCGCCCGCATCGAACCGGCCACCGGCGAGCTGTGGCTGCATGATGTGGACATTGCGATGTACGACAAGGCGTCCGGTTTGGCCCAGCACACCCCGAAGACCAAGCGCAAGCTGCTGGCCCACCGCAAGGAACTGCGCGAACTGGCCCGGGAGACCGGTGCGCCCGGCCAGACGCTCGTGCCCCTGGCGATGTACTTCAACGATCGCGGCATCGCCAAGGTCCAGATCGGCCTGGCCAAGGGCAAAGCCCGTCACGACAAGCGAGAAACCCTCAAGAAGCAGCAAGCCCAACGCGCCATCCAGCGCGGCATGACGCGCAAGAGGATCGGGTGAGGATTCAGGACGCCTGCGATCCCCGGCAGGCCTGGCGCAGCAGATCGGCCAGTTGCAGGCAGTGACGGAGGCCGGGCTCGACGGTCGAGGTCCTCAGCGCTTCACCGTAGCGATAGGCGACGAGCAGATCGTCGCGGGCTTCGAGGGTCAGCTTGCGGTTGGTCGCGGCCGCGTCCACGAACGCATCGGTCACCACCTTGCGAACGGCCGTCTCGTCGGGGGTCTGAAGGTGATGACGCTTGGCGAAGCGCGGCCCGAGGTACACATCGCTGACCGGTTTGCCCTCGAACACATCGGCCACCACGTACTTCGGTTTGATGGCAAACGGCGGCAGGGCCAGCGCATCGCTCCGGAGGACGATCAGCGTGTGGGTCTGCTCGTGGCTGAGGGCGGTTTTGGGATAGGCCGGATACCAGCCGCCGACGATGGTGTCGATCACCTGCACGTCGAAGCCTTCGATTTGGCCCACCAGACGCTGTCGGACCTCCCGGCCGGTGGCCACGTTCATCACGTGCAGCCCGCTGAGGGGGGCGAGGATGGCGTGCGAGGTTTGCTCGTCGTTGACCTGTTCGAGGGTGAAGTTCAGTTCTTCGGCCAGATCCTCGAAGGTGTCGACGCGCCGGTGATAGCGTGTGGCCCACCAGACGAAGGCGATGAGCAGCACCACCGTAAGGATGGTCGGGATGAGGTAGGGCCAGTTGAGCAGTGCCTCGATCTGTTCCATGTCGCGGGCCTGGGATGAAGGAGTTCGGCCGGCGGGCCGGGGTTTTCGTGAAACGGCGGGTGAACAGCGGACGGGTCAGCGGTCCTCGGTGATCTGCGACCAGGGATCTTCGGTCGCGCCGCTGAACAGAGCCTTGACCTTCGGGCGGTTGTAGAAGATCAGCAGGACGATCGGGTAAACGCACAGGGCCGCGGCGCCGACGAATTTGCCGATCAGGAAGCCGATCTGCTCGGCCTGCGGCATGTCCGGATCGCCCTGACCGGCCGGCCGGGCGGTGGCGCTGAGGGCGATGTTGCCGACGGCCACGATGAGATAGCCGATCGCGACCACCATCGCCAGCGTGCGGGACCAGGAATGCCGTTTCAGCGTCCCGATGCCCGAGGCCAGCAGCGCCACGCCCAGGAGGATGTTGAGCACCGGGACGATTTTGTCCCAGGCGGTCAGTGGCACATCGACCTCGCCGCTGGACACCGCCATCAGCCCGACCACCCCCACGCCCCCACAGCAGAGAAGACTCAGCAGCCCGTACACGATGCTGATGATGCCGACGGCCATCACCGCGCCGGGCGTCTTGCGCGGCTGCGGGGACTCGATGCCGAACTGGTCGTTCATGTTCAACCCCTGAGGTTCAGATGCTTGACGATAGACAATTGATAACACGACCCGCCGCGCGGGGCAAGGCAATGCCTAGCCGGCGCAGGCCATCGACGAGCCATGGGAAAGTGGGACGGGCGGTTTAGGCTCGATACTCATCGTCGTATTCATCGGGGACCTGGTGGCATTCGGCGTCTTCCCACGACGTGTCGCCGAGGGCGTCGGATTCCGCGGCATCGGCTTCGGCCATCTGCTCGGCCTGGGCCTTGAGTTGTTCCCATTCCTCCAGCGTCATCGTCACCTCTCGGGCCTGGGAGCCCTTGTAGTCGCCGATGATGCCGGCCTGGGCCATTTCCTCGATCAGCCGGCTGGACCGCGAATAGCCGATCGCCAGGCGCCGTTGGAGCAGGGACACGCTGCCGCGTTGGGTTTCCAGCACCACGCCCACCGCGTCCTCGAACAGCGGATCGCGCTCGGCGTCCTCGTCCTCGGCCGCGCCCTGGCCGGGGGCACGCAACTGGACCAACTGAGGCTCGAACGACTGGCTGGCGATTTCCTTGAGGAACCGCACCGCCTTGCGGACTTCCGAATCGTCGACCAGCGTGCCCTGGGCCCGGGTCAGTTTGCTGGTGCGCGGGCTGAGGTACAACATGTCGCCCTGGCCGAGCAGCAGTTCGGCCCCCTTGTGATCGAGCACGATGCGGCTGTCCATGCCGCTGGCCACCTTGAACGACACGCGGCAGGGCATGTTGGATTTGATCAGCCCGGTCACCACGTTCGCCTGCGGACGTTGCGTGGCGAGGATCAGGTGAATGCCCACCGCCCGGGCCTTCTGGGCGATGCGCACGATGAAGCCTTCCACTTCCTTGTGCGTGCAGATCAGGTCGGCCAGTTCGTCGATGATGAACACGATGCGCGGCAGCTTCCTGGGGATCTTCGCTTCCTCTTGCTCGTTGGAGGGTTCGAAACGGTCGAGCAGATCCTCCCATTCGAGGTTGTTGTAGGCATCGACGTCGCGTACGCCGGCCTCGGCCAGCAGGGCGTACCGCTCGTCCATCTTGGTGACGGCCCATTCGAGAATCGCCGCGGCCTTGCCCATCTCGGTGACCACCGGGCACATCAGATGCGGGATGTCGCGGAACTGGGCCATCTCGACCATCTTCGGGTCGACCAGGATGAGCTTCAGCTCGTCCGGCCGGCGGGTCAGCAGCCACGACATAACGATGGAGTTGATGCACACGCTCTTGCCCGAGCCGGTCGTCCCCGCGATGAGCATGTGGGGCATCTGCGCCAGGTCGCCGATCAGCGGCGCGCCCGAGGCGTCCTTGCCCAGGAACATGGGCAGGCTCATCTTGCTGCGGAGGTTCGACCCGCCCAGGGCCAGCAGTTCCTTCAGTCGCACCCGCTCCTTCTTGAGGTTGGGCACTTCGACGCCCACCGTGCTTTTGCCGGCGGTGTTGGGCACGATACGGATGTTCTGCGCCTTCAGTTCACGGGCGATGTCGCTGGCAATGGCGTTGATCTGCGAAACCTTCGTGCCCGGCGCAAGCGACACTTCGTACAGCGTAATCACCGGCCCGGCGTCGATGGCCACGACCTCCGCCTCGATGCGGTAGGTCCGAAGGCTGCGTTCGAGAATCTCCGCCTGTTCGCGGACGATCTTGGCCATCTCTTCGGTGAAGCTGGTTTCGGGCTCGACCAGCACGTCGAGCGGGGGGAACTGATAACCGCTCAGATCCTGCGGCGGGGCGGGCGGCGGCGCGGAGGGCTTGGGGCCGGCGGCGATCGTGATCGGCAGCTTCTTGATCCGTTCGCGCAGCGTCTGCGGGTCGAGCGGCGGCCTGGACTCGGCTTCGTCAGCTTCGATCTGTTCGTCCTCGTCTTCGTCCACCGCCATCGGTTCAGCGTCGTCTTGCTCTTCTTCAACGTTCGGTTGCCCAACGCCATCTTCGGCGATCGCGGCGCGGTCGGGGCTGATGGACTGCGCCACGGGCGAGGGTTCGTCGTCTTCCGCTTCCTCGTTGACGCCCTGTCCGCCGTGTCGCACGGGAACGGGGCGAGGTTTGAACGCGGTGGGGTCGGTGGTGTTTCGGGCGAACCAGTGCCGTGGATTCAGCGAGACGCCGACCAGCACGGGCTTCGGCCAGTTCACGCCGGCCAGCTTGCGCAGCACCGCCATGATGCCGTGGGGAATCAGGATGACCAGTTGATCGATCGCGACGATCGCGCCCACGCCGAACATGCCCAGCAGGGCCAGCAGCGTGCCGAGGTGGCCGAAGTGGGTGGTCAGGTGACTGACGATGTAGATGGCCAGCAGTCCGCCGGCGCCTTCGGGCATGGCGGAGGCGGCGGGGGCTTCGAGGGCGATGAACCCGCTGGCCGCGACGACCATGAGCATCACGCCGATGATCCGCAGCGGAAGTTGATCGATGCGCCGGCCGATCGCGGTGGCGACCAGGTAGGCCAGGGTGGCGGCGAGCATCAGCCACACCCCGGGGCCGAGGTTGAAGTAGAGTTGGTAGGCCAGGATCGCCCCGACGCGTCCGCAGCAGTTGGCGACTTCGGGGTTGAGCGGAGCGACGGCGTGGCTGGGCCAGTCGGCGGCGTCGTAGTCGATCAGGGCCGCCACGGCGAACAGCCACACCGCGGCCAGGGCCATCCATCCGATGCGTTTGAAAAGCGGAGCGCGGGGCGTCTGATCCGTCTTCTTATTGGTTTGAGCCATCGGCGCGCAAGGCCTCCTGATGGGCCTTATCGACGTTCGCCGGCCGTTGCCACCAGATTTTGGACCGGAGGAACTGCCGCCCTCGCGGGGGCGGGTCACCCCTGAGCCGGGGCCAGGGCGCTGTCGATGGCACGCTGGGATGTCTTCGGCAGATCGCCGCGGGCCTGCTCGCGCAGCCAACGCTCGGCTTCCGTGCGGCGGTCATGCCTGGCGGCGACGTCGACGAAACGTTCGATGCTTCGCTCAAGAGGCGCGCGCTCGGTGCCCAGTCGCAGCATGGTGTGCAGATCGTCGCGGGCCGCGTCCATGTCGCCGGCGTCCAGGCGGCGGTCGACCTGCTCGGCGGCGCAACGCCAGACCATCGCCTCAGCGATGGGGTGTCGTTTGGCGGTCTCGGCGTCCAGGGCCGCCACGGCACGCGCGCCGCCGTGGTCGTAGACCACCTTCACCGCCCGGGCCAGTGCGTCGGGTGTCACGTCCTCGGCGTGGCGCAGGCACTCGACGGCCGGCTTGAGGGCTTCATTCGGCGACCCCAGCGCCGCGGCCAGCAAACGCCCGCCCGGATCGGTCGCCTCGTCGAGTGTCAACGGCGTCGTGTTGTCCATCGTGATCGGTTCGAGGCGCCGGGCCGGTTCGTCGCGCAGGCTCAGCAGCGGATCGCCCAATACAACCAGCTTCCACGGCCGATACAGCGGGTGGCCTGGCATCTGCCGCGCGGCGAAGGCCAGCGGTGTACCCGCGGCGACCTTCATCGCCATGCCCGTCGGCGTGGCAAAAGCGTGGACATAGGGCTCGTGCTCGGCCCCGAAAAACCAGTAACCTCCACCGGCCAGGGCCCGCCCGGCCAGCGTGTTCGTGTTCCAGTGGTACTGCGCGGCGAAACTGTGCACGAAGTGGTAGATCGCCGGATGGTCGAGCGGCAGGTCGTCCACCGTTGCCCGGCCGCGCAGAATCCAGTGCTGCGGCGCGCCCGACGAGTTGATCCAGAACATGTCGAAGGGTTCGCCGTGCCGCGTGAGCCGACGGAATCGGCCCGGCGTGACGTCGGCGTTCTCAACCAGCGTGACAGGGTAGTCGTCGCCCAGAATGCGGGCGGCTTCGGTCAACCGGTAAGGCGCGAAGCCCGGCGACTTGCGGTTGCTGTAATCGTCGAACATCAGCATGCGGTCGGGTTGCAGAAACAGGCTGCACATCGCCTGGTAGACCGTCTGCGTCCGGTCGCCGACCAGCCGCCCGATCACCGCCATGCGCAGGCCGCGCGACTCCCGACCGAGCAGATCATCCACCGCATGGGGGCCGTGTTTCCTGTCCGCCTGGTCATAGGTGTAGGGATACTCGCCGGTGAGCGTCAGGCCGAACCACTGGTCGGGCCGGGCCAGGCGCCAGCGCATCGCTTCGGTCATGATGGCGGCGTTGAATTGGCCAAGCGCTTGGACGTCGGGGTTCATGTCGATGGCCGGTTGCAGGTGAATCGGCTGACCTCGCCCCCTCGCCAGAGCCAGGCCCGCGAGCGAGCGCTCCGAACCGGGTCGGATCACCACCAGGCCGGGGGGGCGGTGGGGTGATTGCCGATTGGCCACGGCCGCGTTGTGCGCGCTGGCGATCGATTCGATGTCGAACTTGCCCTTGCCTTCGCCGGTCCACATCACGAGGCGTTTGGGCCGAAAGACGCGGGCGAACATCGGCGCGTACCACGCATCGGCGATCAGCACGGGGTAGAACTGCTCGTCGGTCCAGCCGGCGGTGGCCTCGGCGAATGCCGCGTCGTCCGGCACGAGCACCAACATGTCCACCACGCGCCGCTTGAGCCAGTACGCCTGCCGTGCCTTGAATGCCCCGGTCAACTGGTTCTTCAGCAGCCGGGCGGTCCACTGCATCAGGTCGACTTCATCGTCTTGGGTGATGATGCCGTCAAGCGTCTTGATCGCCGCATCGGCATCGCCCGCTTCGACCTGCCGCAGCGCTTCGCGGAGCATCACCGCGGTGGTCGGATCAGCATTGGGCGATCGTGCGGCGTTCTGGCCTGACGCATCACCGCTGATGATGGCCAGACACACGATCAACCGGACCATGAGGCGGAATCGAAACATGCATCGCTCCGTGACGAAGGATCGTTTGAGTATATCGGTCCTGTCGGCAGGTGCGGGGGTGAGGCTCGATGAAATCAGCTTTGACGGGCAAATTTCGGCGGTTCGTTTGCGTCCCGGGCGGTTATATCGAACAGTTGGCCGGTGTCGCGAGCATGAGGCCACGACGGTCACCCACGGAAAGGGTCCGACATGCGGAGCATACTGATCATCGCAAGCTGGAGTCTGTTGGCCGCAGGGGTCTTGTATCTGATGTTCGCACCGGGCCACGGGCTGATGTACGCCGGCCCGCTGGCGACGGGGGGGCTGGGGCTGCTGGGCGGCGCGATCTGCCTGGCGGCGCGGAAGACCGAAGCAAGCGCCGACGGATAATCCGATCCGAAACGTTGCGACCGGGACGCCCGCCTCGCCTTGCCGCCTGTTCCTGACTCGATTGCCAGAACACTCTTCACGTCCCGAGCGAGCCCGGTCGGACGGTCCGACCGGGCTTGTCGCATGGCGCCCGAATGCATGGCGCATCGCGGGCGAATTGGACGATAACACCATGGTCCGGCCCCAAGGGGCTGAATACAATGGGGCAACTCGGTCCACCAACGATGGCGCCATGTCGCCGGGAGCATGCCTCGAATGGTCGTCGACAGGAAGCAGGTCCAGGAAATCCCCTCAGCGACCGTACGCTTCGCCGGCGACAGTGGCGACGGCATGCAACTGGCCGGCATGCAGTTCACCGACGCCTCGGCGCTGTTCGGCAACGACGTCGCCACGCTGCCGGACTATCCGGCGGAAATCCGCGCCCCGGCCGGCACCGTCGCCGGCGTGTCCGGCTTTCAGATTAACTTCGCCGCCACCGACATTCACACCCCCGGCGACCGGGTCAACGCCCTGATCGCCATGAACCCCGCGGCCCTCAAGGCGAACATCGACGATGTCGACGTCGGCGGCATCGTCGTGGTCAACGAGGATGAGTTCACCAAGGTCAACCTCCGCAAAGCCGGCTATCCCGAAAGCTACAACCCCCTCGACGACGAGAAGCGGACGCAGCACCACAAGTTGTACAAGGTTCCCATCACGCGGCTGACCACCGAGGTGCTGGCGGACAGCGGTTTGAGCGCCAAGGACGTGGGCCGATGCCGGAACATGTACGCTCTGGGGTTGATCTGCTGGCTGTACGATCGGCCGCTCGATCACCCGATCAACTTCCTCAACGACTTCTTCGCGAAGAAGAAGAACCGCCCGGAGATCGCCGAGGCGAACGTCAAGGTGCTCAAGGCCGGCCACGCGTTCGGCGAAACGGCCGAGATGTTCACCGTGCATTACCACGTGGCTCGCGCCCCGATCGAACCGGGTGTTTACCGACGGGTGACCGGCAACGAAGCGACGGCCATGGGCCTGATCGCCGCGGCCAAGCTGTCGGGCAAGCAGTTGATCTATTGCAGCTACCCCATCACCCCCGCCAGCGACATTCTGCATGAGCTGGCCGCAGCCAAACACTTCGGCGTTAAAACCTTTCAGGCCGAAGATGAAATCGCCGCGGTCTGCGCCGCCATCGGTGCGTCGTTCGCCGGGCAACTCGGCGTGACCGGCACGTCGGGCCCGGGTCTGGCGCTGAAGAGCGAGGCGATCGGTCTGGCCGTGATGGCGGAACTGCCTCTGGTCGTGGTCAACGTGCAGCGAGGTGGGCCGTCGACCGGCCTGCCCACCAAGACCGAGCAGGCCGACCTGTTGCAGGCGATGTTCGGCCGCAACGGCGAGTGCCCCGTTGTCGTACTCGCGGCGAGCGGACCGGCCGACTGCTTCGACGTCGCCCGCGAAGCCGCCCGTGTCGCCATGCACCACATGACGCCGGTTTTGCTGCTGTCGGACGGTTACGTCGGCAACGGGGCGGAGCCTTGGCGCATCCCCGATCCCGATCAACTGTCGGCCATCCCCATCAGCCATCCCGAACCCCGCAACGATGACGATGAACCGTTCATGCCGTACCAGCGCGATCATCGCCTCGTTCGGCCTTGGGCGGTGCCGGGAACCGAAGGCCTGCAACACCGCCTGGGGGGACTGGAGAAAGCCGACGGTTCCGGCAACGTCAGCTACGTACCGGAAAACCACCAGCGCATGATCGCGTTGCGCCAGGCGAAGATCGATCGGCTGGCCGATGACCTTCCGCCGATCCAGCTCCAAGGCGAACCGGAAGGCGACCTGCTGCTGCTGGGCTGGGGCGGCACGCGCGGGTCGATCACCACCGCCGCCGATCGCCTGCGGGCCAACGGTCGCAAGGTGGCGTCGCTGCACCTGCGATGGCTGAACCCGTTGCCGGCCGATCTGCCCGAAGTGCTCGGTCGCTTTGCGAACGTGTTGGCCTGCGAGTTGAACGCCGGTCAACTGCGATGGCTGCTTCGCGCGAAATACTTGCAGGACGTGCGCGGCTTCAACAAGACGCAGGGCCAGCCGTTCCGCGTGGACGAAATCATGCAGGCCGCTGAACTGCTCATCGACGGCCAGTGGGGCGATCGCCAGTCGCTTTCGCCGTGCCACCACGAGGTTTCCGTCGACTTCGATCCCGTCCAGGAGCCATAGCATCACCCGCCGGCGCCGCCCGACATACGAGTTGTGACCATGACCACGACCGACCTGCCCCTGACCGTGCTCACCGCCAAGGACTTTGCCAGCAACCAGGATGTGCGATGGTGTCCGGGCTGCGGCGATTACGCCATCCTCAACCAGGTCAAGAAAGTGCTGGCGAAGATAGGCGCCCGGCGCGAGAAGACCGTCTTCGTCGCGGGCATCGGCTGCTCATCGCGGTTTCCCTACTATGTGAACAGCTACGGGCTTCACGGCATTCACGGCCGGGCGCCGGCCATCGCCACCGGCATCAAACTGGCCAACCCCGACCTCGACGTCTGGGTGGTCACTGGCGACGGCGACGGCCTGTCGATTGGCGGCAATCACCTGCTTCACGCCCTGCGCCGAAACGTCAACCTGAACATCATGCTGTTCAATAACCGCATTTACGGCCTGACCAAGGGCCAGTACTCTCCCACCAGCGAGGAAGGCAAGAAAACCAAGTCCAGCCCGTTGGGTTCGCTGGACCTGCCCCTCATGCCGTTGAGCTTCGCCCTGGCGGCCGAGGCCAGTTTCGTCGCCCGGGCCATCGACATCGACCGCGGGCTGGGCGATATTCTCCAGCGCGCCGCCGAACATCGCGGGTCGTCGTTCGTGGAAATCTACCAGGACTGCAACGTGTTCAACCACGGCGCGTTCAGCTACGCCTCGGACAAGAAAACCAACGTCGATCACATCATCCAGCTCGAACACGGCAAGCCGCTGGTCTTCGGGGCCGACCGCGACAAGGGCATCCGCGTCAACGAGCGCAAGCCCGAGATCGTGCAACTTGGCCAAGCGGTCACCGAAGACGACCTGCTGTTCCACGATGAGCACGATGAATCGCTGGCCTTCATGCTCAGCCGCATGACCTGGCCGACCTTCCCCGAACCGGTCGGCGTGTTCTACAGCGTCGAGGACGACTGTTACGAGGATCTGGTCGACCAGCAGGTGTGCGAAGCCATCGAGCAGCGCGGCGACGGCGACCTGCAAGCCCTGTTCCACAGCGGCGAAACCTACACCGTGCAGTGACAGAACTGCCCACTCCGCCGGGCAACCGTTGGGGGGCGAGGGGTTCGGATCCGTGATGGAGGTGAATCACACCGTCGCGGGTGCGGCAACGCGTTCGGCTTTGCTGCGTTCAGCCTGTCCGGCAATGCCGATGGCGATCAGGGTCAGGTCATCCTGCTGGTGCAGGGAGCCGGGCTGGGCGAGGATGGATTGCTCGAGCTGGTGAATCGCCACGTCCAGCGTGCCTTCGCGCAGTTGCTCGAAGCGGCGCAGGTGTTCGGGCCGGTCGGGGGTTTGGCTTTCACCGAACGCCACCTCAAAACCGTCGGAATAGATCAGCAGCCGGTCGCCGGGGTGAAGCTGATAATCGCGCTGCTCGAACGGGTCATCCTCGAACACGCCGAGCAGCGGCCCGTCGGGATCCAGGCTTTCTGTCGACCCTTCCGCCCGCAGGAGAACGGGCAGGGGATGGCCGGCCCGGGCGAGTCGCATCTCGAACGTGCGGCAGTTGAGCAGACCGTACACGCCGGTGGCGAAGCGGATGCCCCCGCCTTCGCGGTTGACCATTTCCTCGTTGAGCTTCGCCAGCGCTTCAGCCGGTGGAACCAGGCGGTAGCCGTCGGGAAGGATCTGCTTGGTGGGCAGGGCGCGTTTGACGAACATCGTCATCAGGGCCGCCGGCACGCCGTGGCCGACCACGTCGGCGATCCAGAAGCCGATGTGATTCTCGTCCAGTCGTTGCACATCATAAATGTCGCCGCTGACGTAGCTGGCCGGGCGGAACATGACGTCCACCTCGACATCGCCCACGCTCGGCAGGCCGGTCGGCAGGAATTCGCGCTGCACCCGCGCCGCCAGACGCATTTCCTCGTCCAGCTTGTTCATCTGCCCCTGCAATCCGCCGTGGTGCATCTGCGTGATGCGCAGTTCGTTGGTCAGTTGCCGGCACATCTCCGACTGCGCCAGTGTCGCCTGAACCAGAATACGCAACTGGATCGGGTCGGCGTGCGGCGGGGCGACCACCACGCCCGTCTGAAACACCGAGCCCAGCGGCATGTCTTCCTCGGCCCGGGTGAGAATCACCGGGACCCGCCACCCGCTCACCGCTTCCAGCGCACGGTAAAGTTCGAGCACCGGCGTGTCATCGGCGCTGACCACCCACGCGACGCGCGGATGCTCCTCGCCCGAACGCGGTTGCCAGAGTTGTTCGGCCTGCCACGTGGCGACCGATGGCGGCAGATCGTCCGGCCAGTGACTGAGCGCCGCGCTGCCCATGCTCGCCGCCCGCTCGGACGAGCCCGGAAAACAGATCAGCAACAGGTCGCCACAAACCATCAGGGCACGGCCTCGGTTCGACGGGTTTGCGATCGGCGCGCCGCACCGTCCATCCCAGACGGCACGCCTGTTCGATCCATCGGCCTACCGGACGTGGCTCTTGAGCAGTTCCACCGGTAAATCGAGCGTGTGCCCGGGGTTGAGTCCGAGTTCCGCCGACCGGCCCGCATTCAGTTCGATGACGTACTTGGCCGGCGAAGCGCTGGTGCAGGTCGGCAGTGCCGCGTCCGGCGTTCCCGGTGTCGGCACGCTCAACGTGTGCATCGAGACGATTGTGCCGGTCGCGTCCATGAAAATGATGTCCAGGGGAATCAGGCAGTCCTTCATCCAGAACCGGCGCGTTGCCTCGTCCGCAAAGGCGAACAGCATGCCGCGGTGATCGGGCAACGACGGACGGCCCTTCAGGCCTTCGGCTCGCGCTGCATCGGTCAGCGCCAGTTCCAATTCGTGCATCCGTCCGCCCAGTTCGACCTGCACGGTGGCGGGCGAAGGCGCGGGAATATTCGTCGGGCCGGCCTCACGAACTGCCGCCCAGATCACGATCACCAGGGCTCCCGCGATCACGCATGCCAGGATCAGCCACACGACGCTGCCCAGCATGGACGAAACACCTTCCCCTCCGGTCGGTCTGCGTTTGCGTAGTGCCTTTCTCGCGGCCATGGTGTTCATCCCTTGCCGTCGCGCAACCAGGCGTCATCGTCGGCCGTACAGGTTACCGCGCCGGGTGACAGGCGGTCGAGATCAAAAATATCGGCGAATTCGGCAGCCGACATTTCACGACGCTCGCCCAAACCGCACCACCCGGCCAGCAAACCGACCAGACGTTCGGCCCTGACGCCCAGATCGCGATACGACGCCAGGCGCGTATCGCCGTGGCGTTTGGCCAGGCGCCGGCCGTCCTCGCCCAGCACCAGCGGCAGGTGGGTGTATTCGGGAACCGGAGCGAGTTTGAGCAATTCATACAGCAGTCGCTGGCGGGGTGCGGAACGGATCAGGTCGTCGCCACGCACCACCTGCGTGACCTGTTGCGCCGCGTCGTCCACCACGACCGCCAGTTGGTAGGCCGGCAGGCCGTTCTTCGACCAGACGATGAAATCGCCGACCAGTTGCTGGACGTTGATCGATTGCGGGCCGACGAAATGGTCATGGAAGTCGATTGCCCGGTCGGGCACGATCAGTCGCCAGGCCTCGGCGGTGTGGCAGGCGTCGGCGCCCGATCGTTGTGCCGCGGACCCGATCTTCCGGGGGTCGAGGGGGCGGCAGGTGCCGGGGTAGCGCAACTCGTGCTCATCGCCGTGCGGGGCGGACTGGGCGGCCTCGATTTCCTTCCGGGTGCAGGTGCAGGGATAGATCAGGTCGCGATCGGCCAGCCGATCGAGCGCAGCGCGGTAGCGGCCCAGATCGTCGCGCTGCCGGATCGGACCTTCGTCCCAGGCCAGACCCAGCCAGCGCAGAATGTCGATGGCTTGCCGATCCGCCTGGTGCTTGATGCGCGGACCGTCGAGGTCTTCGATGCGCAGCACGATCCGCCAACCGCGCTGGCGGGCCAGCGCCCAGTTGATCAGGAACGTGCGGGCATTGCCCAGGTGCAGCGCGCCGGTGGGCGAGGGGGCCAGGCGTGTGACGGGCGGGGCGGGCATCGGTATCATCATAACCACCATGAGCCCCGATCCACGATCCATCCGGCTGGCGATTCTTATTTCCGGCGGCGGCACGACAATGACGAACCTCGCCGAGTGTATCGAGCGCGGCGACCTGAACGCCGAGATCGCTCTGGTCATCGCTTCCAACGATCGCTGCAAGGGCATTGAGCGCGCCCGTGGACTGAGGCTGAACGTGCGCGTGTTGCGGCGGAAGCAGTATGACAGCGTCGAGGCGTTCTCGCACGACGTGTTCGGCGAGATTCGGGCCGAACGGTGCGACCTGGTCTGTCTCGGCGGGTTCCTCAGCCTGTTGCGGATTCCCGATGACTTTTTCGGGAAGGTGATGAACGTCCACCCGGCGCTGCTGCCGTCGTTCGGCGGCAAGGGGTACTTCGGCCATCGTGTGCACGAAGCGGTGCTTGCGTCGGGCTGCAAGGTCAGTGGTTGCACCGTGCATTTTGCCGACAACGAGTACGACCACGGCCCGATCATTGCCCAGCAGTGTGTGCCGGTGGAGGAAGACGACACGCCGGACACGCTCGCCGAGCGCGTGATGGCGGTCGAGCGGCAGGTGTACCCGCGCGCGGTGCGATGGTTCGCGGACCAGCGGCTGCACATCGACGGCAAACGGGTTCAGCTTTCGGGATAGACTCCAACAGAACAGACTTGGCATGCTGCGGCCACCGCGTCGGTGGTGGCCGGATGTGGGTTGTTATGAATTCACATTTATGTTAAATGTGTTACTTATGAGCAGACCCTTCCTGACCGATGCGGACCGAACGGATGCGTTTCGCGGGATGGCCCATCCGCTGCGACGTCGCGTCATTGCCAAACTGGCTGAAGGTGAAGCCAGTGTGTCCGAACTGCTGGCGACGTTGCAGATTTCGCCGCCGGCCCTGTCTCGCCACCTTGCCGTCTTGCGGGAGACCGGCCTGGTGACCGGGCGGCTGCGGCAACCCCATCGGTACTATAAGTTACGGCCGGCGGCGATTCGGCGCGTTCGCAACTGGATCAATGGTATCGGGGGTTCGTGAATACGGCGGCGCCCCAATCCTTGCCGCTTTCCGTCAGACCAGTTCGAGGTGAGTCATGCCGTGCGCAGTTGCCCATTCACCTGAGACGTGAGCTTCTCCACCACCGCGTTCACCTGCGGGTCCACTTCATCGTGGCGCAGCGTCTTGGCTGGATCGCGGAAATACAGGCGGAACGTCACGCTCTTGCTTGCGGCGCCGATCTGTTTGCCGCGGTAGACGCCAACGAACCGCACATCCTCCAACAGCTCAGGCGATACTTCGTCAATCGCCGCGGCGATCTGCGCCCAGGGCGTCCGCTCGGCGACCACCACGGACAGGTCGCGCTCGATGCCGGGGAAGCGAGGCACTTCCGCGACCCGGCGCACCGGTGGGTATTGGGATATCAGCGCCTGGTAATCCAGCCATGCCAGCGCGACCGGTGTCTGCAAGTCGAACCGATCGCACAGCGCCGCGTCCGCCGCGGCGACGACACCGACGATCCGTCGGCCGACCTCATCATGGTGCATCACGAACGTCGCCGCGCCCGCCCAGGTCGGATGCAGTTCCGCCTTCGGAGGCTCGAAGTCAATCGACAGGCCGAGCCGCTCGGTCAGTTCGGCGATCACGCCTTTCAGGTCGCGCAGGCCGATCGCCTGGTCGGGGGCGTCGGCGAGCAGCGCCACCTCGATGCCCGGCCCCTCATCCGACGCATCGGCGGACTTCTTGGCGAACACCTGCGCGATCTCGAACAGGCGCACATCATGATTGCCCAGATCCTGGTTGTGCTTGCGCACCGCCAGCAGGCTGGGCAGGATGCTCGGGCGAAGGGCCGGCTCGGTGGGCTTCTGTTCTTCGCTCATCAGGATCAGCGACCCCTCGCGATCGAGAAACGGCTCGGCCTGCTCCACGGGCAGGTTGCTGAACGTGACCGTTTCGTAGTAGCCGTGCGCGATGAGCGTCTCGATGATCGTGCGCTTGGCGCGCACGACCGACTGCGGAGCGCGGATGGTCAGATGCATGTCCGGCTGAATCTCGATGCGATCGAAGCCGACCATGCGGGCGATTTCCTCGATCAGATCGGCCTCACGTTCAAGGTCCAGGCGATGCGGCGGGATGGTGCAGATGATGCGGCCGTCGTCAACGCGCGGTGAAAGATCGAGTCGGGCGAAAATGTCGATGATGCGGTCGATCGGCGTTTCGTATCCGAGCAGTTGCGCGCACCGGTCGGGACGCATGGCCACGTCGCGCGGCGCGGGGTTCGGTTCGCCGGCGGCGATGACACCTTCCACCAGCGTGCCGCCGGCGATCTCGACGATCAACTGGCACGCCCGGCGCGAAGCGAGTTCCACGCCCACCGGATCGACCCCTCGTTCGAACACATAGCTCGAATCGCTCGACAGCTTCAGCGTCCGGCTGGTCGACCGGATGCTTACCGGATCGAATCGGGCGCTTTCCAGCAGCACGTCGGTGGTCGAGTCGCCGACTTCGGTGTCCAGGCCGCCCATGACGCCAGCCACAGCGACGGGCCGTTCGGCGTCGGCGATCACCATCATGTCGCCGGTCAGCTTGTGTTTGGTTCCGTCGATGGCATGAAAGGTTTCGGCGTCGGCGGCGCGGCGGACGATAATGCGCTTGCCGTCGAGCAGGTTGAAATCGAAAGCGTGCAGCGGCTGGGCCAGTTCGTACAGCACAAAGTTGGTCACGTCGACCACGTTGTTGACCGGTCTCATGCCGACCGCTTCGATGCGTCGGCGCAGCCAGTCGGGCGATGGGCCGACCTTTACGCCGCGGACCAGCCGCGCGGTGTACATCGGGCAGATATCGTGCACACGGTTGTCGACGCCGGTCAGGGTGTTGACGTCGCCCTGGCAGGCGGGCAGATCGAGCGGCGGGGGCTGGAGCGAGCGCCCGGTGGCGGCGGCGATTTCGCGAGCCACGCCCACGTGGCACAGCACGTCCGGCCGGTTGCTGGTCACTTCCACGTCGAGCTGCCAGTCATCGCCGATCGGCTCGCGCCCTTCCAGCGGAAAGCCCACATCGGTCAGCACGCGCTCGGCCTGGTCGACGTCGATGGGGCGATCCATGTACTCGTTGAGCCAGTTCAGGCTGATGTTCATGCGTCGGGCACCTCGTGCAAGAGGCACAGACTACCGGGGATCGGTGGCGGGTGGCAAGGCGGGGACGTGGTCGGATGGCCCCGCGGATCAGCCGGCGGCTTCCCACCGCCCGACCGGCGGGCGTGGCCCGCCGGCTAACGGGATGCATCGTGCATGGTAAACTGATGTGCATGCCCCCACCTCGTCGCAACATCCACGGCCGCAAGGGCGGCCGGGGACTGCGCCCCTGGCTGCTGATCCCCAAGTACCTGTGCGTGTCGGTGTACTTTGGTTCGTTGGCGGCGATCGCGACCTTGGAACGGATCTGTCCCCCGATCATCGGCGACAACACGGTGGCGGTGGCGCTGTACCTGATGTTTCCCGCCGCCACGCTCGCCGGCGTGCTCGGCATCGGCCTGTGGCTGCAACATCCCAAGACGTTCCTGCGCACGCGCTGGTTCCAGTTGAAGATGGCCCTGGTGCTCATCGGGCTGCCGGCGTTCGAGCTTCTGGCGTGGTGGCCGGTGTGGCGGAGTTGGTTGCAGTCGCCCGCGTTCACGGACGGTTCTGGGGACAACACGTGGCGATACTTCATCTACGTGCAGCGCTTCGACGCGCCACAACAGGCCGGACTGGTCGGCGCGTTGGCCACGTTGGTGGCGATCATCATCCTCGGTCGCCTCAAGCCGCGGCTGGGGCAGCGCCCAAAAACGCTGACCAAACCACCAGACGACGAAAGGTGAAGCATGAGGCCGATCGTGTTCTGCATGTTGACATCAGTCGCACTACTCGGCGGATGCCGGAGCAGGGTGACCTTCGACCCGGACGTGGTGCCCGAGCCGTTTGAACTCAAACTGCTGGCGTTGCACACTGATCAGCGGGCATTGTATTTTGTGGTAACCGACGAGCGCAAGCTTCAGTTCGGCGGTGGATACGCGGCCCACGCCCGCAACGGCCTTCCGGCCGGCGAATTGACCAAACAGCAGATCGCCCGGCTTTGGCGGACCATCGTGGAGGGCGATCTGCTCAACGTCGACGGACAGTTCATGCCGCACGCCCAAACGGTGCGATATGATCTGGACCTGCGCGCAGGGGCTGTTACCCGACGATTAACGTGCGCCGACGATGACGCGCCGGCGCTGGGCGAGTTGGAATCGACGTTGCACGCCTGGTACACCGAATACCGCGCCGAACAGCTCATGAAGCCGGTCGAACGGGCAATCCGCCAACCGCCGAAACGCCGCAAGTGACCGCCGATCGGTTGATACACCACGCGCATCGGGCCTACACTTTGGCCCATGAACGATCAGTCCGGCCAACCGAATGACGAGCCGATCATCGGCATCGACCTGGGCACGACGAACAGTCTGGCCGCCTGGTGCGATGCAACCGGTCCGCAGGTGATCGAGGATGAAAGGGGCGAGGCGCTGCTGCCATCGTGCGTTCGGTTCGATCCCACGGGCGGCCGACCGGACGTGGTCGGCGTCGAGGCGCGTCGCCATGCGGTCGAGTTCCCCGAACACACGATCTTCTCGGCCAAGCGTTTGATGGGGCGCGGCGTCGAAGCGGTGGCCGATGAACTGGATTATTTGCCGTACAAGGTCATTGAAGGCCAACACCACACCGCCCGCATCCAAGTCGGCAAGCGCATCTATACGCCGCAGGAAGTCAGCGCGTACATTCTGCAGGCACTGAAGCAACGCGCCGAGCGCCACTTCGGCCGGCCGGTCCGCAAGGCGGTGATCACCGTGCCAGCCTACTTCGACGACGCCCAGCGACAGGCCACGCGCGATGCCGGCCGCATCGCCGGACTCGAGGTGGTGCGCATCGTCAACGAACCCACCGCCGCCGCGCTGGCTTACGACCTCGACCGACAGCAGGACTCGACCATCGCCGTGTACGACCTGGGCGGAGGCACGTTCGATGTGTCGATCATGCGGCTGAACAAGGGCGTGTTTCAGGTGCTCTCAACCGCCGGCGACACGCACCTTGGCGGCGACGACATCGACCGTACCATTGTCGAACTGATTCAAAACGAAATCCGCGAGCAATTCGGCGAGGGACTGAAGTTTGCCCCGAGCACGCGGCAGGCCCTGCGAAACTTTGCCGAGGCCACGAAGATCCGACTGTCCCACGAGGACATCGCCGACATCGAAGTGGCGATCGGCGAAGACCGCGTGTACCGGCGGACGCTGACGCGGGATGAGCTGGACACGCTTATGCGGCCGTGGGTGGACCAGACACTCGATGCGTGCAAGCGGGCGCTGCGCGACGCGAAACTCAAAGCGAAGGATGTGGAACAGGTGGTGATGGTGGGTGGGTCGACGCGCGTGCCGCTGGTGCGGAAGGTGATCGGCGAGTTCTTCGGCTGCGAGCCGTATACCGCGCTGAACCCCGACCGGGTCGTGGCGCTGGGCGCAGCAGTGCAGGCGGCGATCATCGCGGGCATCAATCGCGAAGCCCTGTTGCTTGACGTGATTCCACTGTCGCTGGGCATCGAGACCATGGGCGGCGCGGTGGCCAAGATCATCGTCCGCAACACCACCGTGCCCGCGGTCGCCACCGAGAAGTTCAGCACCTACGTGGACGGCCAGACGTCGGTGAAGATCAATGTCTACCAGGGCGAGCGCGAACTGGTGACCGATTGCCGGTTGCTCGGATCGTTCGATCTGCGCGGTATTCCGCCGATGCCGGCCAGCCTGCCGAAGATCGAAGTCACCTTCATGGTCGACGCCAACGGCATTCTCACCGTCACCGCCGTCGAGCGACGCAGCGAACGCCTCGCTTCTATCCAGGTCGTGCCGAATCACGGGCTGACCCGCGATGAAGTCGACCGCATGGAGATGGAAAGCTACGAGCACGCCATCGACGACATGACCGCCCATCGGCTGATCGATCTGCGCAACCAGGCGAAGCTGGATATTCGCCAGATCCGCAAACAATTGGAGAAAGTCGGCGACGAGGTGGAGGCGGACTACCGTGCCGAAATCGAGAGCAAGGTCGCGACGGTGGAGCAGTTCATCGGAGATCGCCGGGCCGATCCCAACGCCTTTCAGCAGGCGCTGGAGGACATGGATCACACCACGGTGCGCCTGGCGGAAATGGCCATCGCCCGCACGTTGCGCGATGAGGGGGTGGCATCGCCGGGCGAGTCGGAGTGATTCGTCTCGGAGGGCGGGTGATTCGTCTCGCGCTTCGGGCGCTTGTGGCTGAGCATCCACGTGTACAGGCGATCATCGTTGTAGGCGCGGGTCCAGCAGTTGTGGCCGACGCCGGGATAGACAGTGAAGCGGACCCTTTCGGCGCCGGAGGCGTTGAGCGCGTCGACCATGTCCTGCGATTTGGCCAGCTTGACCACGTGGTCCTTATCCCCGTGGAACACCCAGATGGGCAGGTGCTTGATGCGGTCGGCGGCGTCGGGATCGCCCCCGCCGCAGATCGGCGCGATCGCGGCGAAACGATCGGGATGGGCCGTGGCCAGCGACCACGTGCCGAATCCGCCCATGCTCAGGCCGGTCACGTAGACCCGCTCCTCGTCGACGCGCAGATTCTCGCACACCGCATCAAGCAGCGGCATCACGAGTCCGGCGTTCCACCATCGCTTCTCCGGGCACTGTGGACTGACGATGATGAAGGGGAAATCCCTGCCCTGTTCGACGAGCTTCGGCGGGCCGTGCACGGCGGCCACGCGGCTGAGGTCGTCGCCGCGCTCGCCCGCGCCATGCAGGAACAGCATCAGCGGATACGCCTTGTCGGGCGATTGTTCGTAGCCCGGCGGCAGGTACAGCAGGTAATCCAGCGCTTCGGTCTTCTCGTCGGCGGGCTTGAACGACATGGCCTGCTGGCGGCTCACGGTCAGCCGTGGGGGGGCAGCGGCGGATAACACCCCGGCAAAGACCAGCATCAACGTGATCGCGAGAACGGGCGTTGGCATGGAAGCGCTCCGGCAACAACGGGACGGACTTCATTCGTCGTCCATCTCCGCCCAGGTGGGAAATTGTCGTTTGGGCCCAAGATCATCGCCGCGCGTCTTCAATGTGCGACCGGCCAGCAGCGTCGCGGCGAAATCCAGGTCCGCCGGCCGGGTGATCTTCACGTTCATCTGATCGCCTTCGACGATGTGTACATCGCCCCCCATCGCCTCGATCAGACCCGCGTCGTCGGTGATGGCCCCGGCGTCCAGTTTGCCCTCGGCCACCTGCCGGTAGGCTTCGGCGAGCAGGCCGCGCTCAAACACCTGCGGCGTCTGCACCAGCCACAGGTCGGCCCGCGGCACGGTTTCGAGCACACGGTGGGCTTCGATCTCCACCTTACCGGCGGCGCCGAGAATCGCGTCCAGCGGATCGGACCCTTCGCCGACCTGTGCGGTGTCGCCTTCGGCCCGTTTGATCGTGGCGCTGACCGGCACGGCGGGAATCACCGCGTCCAGCTTCTTCGCCGCTTCGAAAACCCGATCGACCAGGTCGGGAGGACTGAGCGGTCTGGCCGCGTCGTGAACGGCGATGTGCGTGGCCTCGTCGTCAACCGATTCAATCGCCCGCATAACCGTTTCCCAGCGTTCCCGTTTGCCGCCGGGTACGATCGTCACGCCCAGAAAGCCCAGCTTGTCGCCCCATCGCAGCTTGAACTGATCGACGTTGTCCGGCGCGACCGCCACGATGATCTGCTTCACGTCCGGGCGTTTCGTGAACAGCTCCACAGCCCGAACGAGCACCGGTCGACCGGACAGATCGGCTTCCAGTTTCGAAAGTTTCGCGTCCCCGGCGTTGAACCGTTCGCCTTTGCCCGCGGCGGGGATGATGACGCTGATGTTCAGAACCTCGAACATGCCGACAGGCTATCGCCGCCGCCGCACGGCGTCCAGCGCGCGAAGAACCCCGCCCATCGCGGGGTTTGCCCCAATGCCGACCGGTCGACGCGCACCACCGACCTGAGGCTTATGAAACCTCCGTTTCTCCACCCGCCGAGTGCCCCGCGGACCGAGCATTCGGCGGCTTGCGGTGAGCTATTCAGAGGGCCCTTTCGACAGCTCGGTGACGGGCTGGGCGATCAGGTCGTAATCCCGCCAGGCGGTGAGGGCGCAGCGCACCCGTTCGCCGGGCGCCAGTTTGTCGCGGCAATGGACGATGGTGTTCGCGTCGATTTGCGGCGCCTGGGCGAAGGTGCGGCCGGCGCAGGCGAATGCGGCATGGGGCGCGCGGAGCGAGGAATCGGCTTCGCCGTCGATCAGCACATCGACTTCAGTGCGTTGCGCGGCGAGTTCGGCGTTGCGGGCGAAGACGATTTCCTGCTGGGCGAGCATCAGCTCGTCGCGGCGTTGCGCGATCACTTCATCGGGGATCGCCTCGCCGGCAGCGTGCCGCCGCGCCGCGGGCGTGCCGGGCTCGGGTGAGTAATCGAACACGCCGAGGTTGGCGAATCCGAACCCGCGCACGAAGTCGAGCAACTCCTCGTGTTCGGCGTCGGTCTCGCCGGGGAAGCCGGTGATGAACGTGGTGCGAATCGCCACCCCCGCAATGGTGTCCCGCAGCTTGGTCAACAACTTTTCGATTTGCCGGCGTGACGTGTGCCGCCGCATCGCCGTGAGAACCCGGTCGTTGATGTGTTGCAGCGGGATGTCGATGTATGGCAGCACGTTGGGAAGTGAGGCCATCGCACCGATCATTTCATCAGTGAACGTCGAGGGATAGGCGTACATCAACCGCAACCACCCACCGCCCCCGGAAGCGGCGCCCCCGGAAGCGGCAAAGGCGCGATCCAGCTCGCCGAGCAAGCCCGCCAGGCCCGGCGCGTCGCCGAGGTCTTCGCCGTAGCTGGTCGTGTCCTGCCCGATGAGGTTCAACTCAAAGGCGCCGTCGCGGATCAGCTCGGCCGCTTCGGCGCAGATCGCGGCGACAGGCTTGGATCGCATCTTTCCGCGGATGGACGGAATGGTGCAGAAGGCGCAGTTCTGGTTGCACCCTTCGCTGAGGCGCAGGTAGGCGTAATGGCGGGGCGTCAGGCGGAGGCGGGCGGTGTCGGATTCGTGATAGCCGGTCGCCTCGATCCCCCGAGCCTTGCGGGCCAGCGCCGCGCTGGCGGCGATCGACGAATACACCGGCCGGGCGACCGCCGCATCCTGCCCGCCACTTTCCGGGGCGCCGCGCACCGCGTCGCTGATGCGATCGCGATCGAACACGCCCACCAGCGCGTCAATGCCCGGCCTCCATTGCAACAGCTTCGCCCGGTGGCGCTGCACCAGGCAGCCGACCACCACCACCCGCCGACAGCGCCCGGTGCGCTTGTGCTCCAGCGCCTCGCCGATCACCCCCAGCGATTCGTCCTTCGCCGCTGCGAGGAACCCGCAGGTGTTGATGACGATCGCATCGGCGTCGTCGACATCGCTGACCGGGATCAACCCGTCCATCGCGAGCAGGCCCAGCATCTTTTCGCTGTCCACCAGATTCTTCGGGCAGCCCAGCGACACGAACGCCACGGTCTGAATGTCCGGTGTCTTGTTCACAGCGCAGGTATTCTACGATCGGTTCAGCCGACGGCTTGCCGCGTGAGGCATCAGTCCTGCAGGCTCAACTCCGGCACGCCCACGTCGAACCGTTTCCTCGCTTCGTCGAGGCCGAGGCGGTTGTCGAACAGTTCGCCCGCCGCCAACAGGTAGTCGACCGCCTTCTTCAGCGCCCGCGCCCAGCGACTGTGCTTGTCGGTGGTGGCGTCGAGTGCGGCGACGACTTCTTCGGCGCTCACCTTCGAGCCGTGCTGCAGACTGCGGGCGGCGCGGATGGCCGGGTCATCGCGGTTGTAGAAGTTCTTTTCGATCAGGTATCGCCTGACCTTGTCATCGGGCCAGTCGCGGGCGATCTGGGCGTACTGATCCAGCCGCTTGGGAAATTTCTGGACGTGATCGAACAGGGCGCTCAGCCAGTCGTGGATGTGCTCATCGTCGGGGTTGAGCGTGTGCATGGCGATCAGGCCCCGCCGCCACAGCATGCGGAAGCAGCGTTCGAACGCCGCGCCCGCCGCGTCCGCCGGCGCGTCGAGCACATCGGCGCTGAACGGCCCGGCGAGCGGGGAGCGACCACCGCCGTAGACTTCCCGGAAGGCGAATACATCCTGGTAGATCTTCGACTCGTTGGCATCGCCGTGGCCCGAGTCGTCCTGCCCGTCGCCCCAGCAGCGTGTGATGGGCTTGGTCAGCCGATCGGCCGAGCGGTGCGTCAGCGAGCCGAGCACGAAGGCGAGTTTGTCTTCGACGCGCGGGTCGCGATCGGTTTCGGGCTTGGCCAGTTCGTCGCTTGCCCAGGCGATGACATCGGCCGACCATTGATCGGCGTGCCGCGTGACGCAGCCGAGATGCGACGCTTCGCGGTGGGAGTCGAAAAGGCGTTTGAACGTCGGGTGAATCCGCGGGTGGACCGACGCCAGGCGGAACCCGTCGTCGCAGATGGCCAGGTGGGCGATGTGGTCAGACATGCCGCCAGATATAGCGTCTTTACCCGGCCGACGCCAACACCGGCGTTTGCGGTGTGTCTCGGCGTCAATTCTTCTTTCGGGCTTGCCGTGGTCCGGCCGATAACATGTAATGGTGATATCGCCCCGCGTCGCAATGGAAGCCGCCCATGCAACTGGAATCCTTCTTCGAGCACTGGCACATTGTCGAGAACCCCTTCCGCGCCGAGGAGGCGAGGCACGATCCGGTGTTCGCCCGGATCCTCGACCAGAGCCCCAACCACCCCGACTTCGACAAGGTATTCGGCGAGCCGGACCGGCCCAGCGCCGGCATCGTGTTCGGCGAGAAGGGCAGCGGCAAGACAGCCCTGCGCCTGCTCATGGAGCAGCGCATCGACCAGCACAACGCGGCCAACTCCGATCGGCTGGCGTGGGTGGTGCGGTATGACGATCTGAACCCGGTGCTGGATCGGCTGGCCAAACGTCGGTCGCGCCGGCGCGACAGCGATCGCAAACTACTGGACGATTTCCGCCTGGTCGATCACATGGATGCGATTCTGTCGCTGGCGACCACGCGGCTGGTCGACGTGGTGCTGGGCGAACAGGAAGCGCCCACGCGCGGCGATGCGCGGAAGAGGGCGCGGAAGATGCCGCGGGCCAAGCGGGTGGATCTGGCGGTGCTGGCGGCGCTGTACGATCAGCCGCGCACCGGTGATCGGATCGAACGGTGGTCGCGCCTGGCGCGGACGTTGCGGCTGGGCTGGTTCTCCGCCGCGGCCATCGTCAAGTGGGTGGGGCTGATCGCCTTGATCGGCGCGGTGGCGCTGGGCGGGACGCTGTGGTTGTACGATGGCGCCGAGACGATGGAGACGGTGCTGATCGGGGCGCTGGCGGCCGGGGCGGTGCTGCTGGCGCTGGCGTGTGCGTTGCGGTACGGCCGCCTGTGCAAACTGACCGGCCGCATCCGTCGCGAACTGCGGGCAGTGGATTGTTCGCCGGCCGGCCTGCGCGCGGGGCTGGGTGTGCTGGGGTTGCGCGATGTGACCACGCGCCCGCTGCCGCTGCCCGGCGATAACGACAGCCGCTACCAGTTGACCGGCCGTCTGCTCGGGGTGCTCGAGCCGCTGGGTTACGTGAGCATGATCGTGCTGGTCGATCGCGTGGACGAGCCGGCCATCGTCAACGGCGAAACCGAGCGCATGAAGGCGCTGGTCTGGCCGATGCTGAACAACAAGTTCCTCCAGCAGGATCGGGTGGCGGTGAAGATGATGCTGCCGCTGGAACTGCGCCACAGGCTGCATCGCGAAGGGGCCGAGTTCTTCCAGCAGGCGCGCCTGGATAAGCAGCACATGATCGACCGGCTCACGTGGTCGGGTCCGCTGCTGTACGATTTGTGCTCCAGACGCCTCGAGGCCTGCCGCAAAACGAGCGAGCAATCGCTGACGCTGACCGACCTGTTCGAGGAGGATGTCAGCGCGCAGGATCTGATCGACGCGCTGGACCAGATGCATCAGCCGCGCGATGCGTTCAAGTTCCTGTATCACGTGCTGCAGGAGCATTGCTCGAACGTGCCCGAAGACCGACCGGCGTGGCGCATTCCCCGTCTGACGCTGGAGGTGGTCCGCAAGCAGCAGAGCCAGCGCGTGCAGGAACTGTACCGCGGCCTGACGCCGGCGTAAGGCCATCCTGCATCCCTACCCGTCCGTTGCCTTGCGATTAGGCATGGCGATGCCCGTGGCGACCGGAATCGCGCGGTTATCGGGCGATCGCGTTGCGCCCGGCAGCAGGCGCAGCGTAATCCGCCACGGTCCGCTGGCCACGCCAAAAACCGTAAAATTCGTGACGAAAAATGTTTACAGCGCTGTTGCCCGGTTCCTTCTCCCTCTTGGCACGTTCTTTGATATGCTATGTGCCGACATGGCCGTTGTGTCGACGGTCGCAGCAGAGGCAGTGGTGCTTGTCGCACCCGCGTAAACGCAAGGAGATTCGCAATGTCACACGGATGCCCACGTGGTCGCTCTGGTCCTTCGGTTGGGATTCTGGTGCTGGCGGTGGTCGGCTTGACCGCCGTCGCCGGAACCAGCCGCGCCTGGGCTCAGGATGCCGGGCCGAATACCGGGAAGATCTCGGTCTCCGCCGGGTTCGATATCGTCTCGCAGTACTGGTTCCGCGGTCTGGCCCAGGAGAACCAGGGCTTCATCATGCAGCCGTGGATGGAGATCGGGCTGTCGCTGTACGAAGGGGACGAATCCAGTCCCATCGACAGCGTGGGGATCGCCTTCGGCATCTGGAACAGCTTCCACGACGGGCCCAGCGGTTCGGGCGATCAGCCGGCCGGCACCGCCACCGTCGACCCCGAATCCTGGTACGAAGCCGACTGGTACGCCGGCGTGAGCATCGGTCTGTTCGACGACTTTGAAGTCGGCGCCACCTTCACCGCCTACACCAGCCCCAACGACTGGTTCGCCACCACCAAGGAGATCGCCGTCGGCTTCGCCTACGACGATTCGGGTTTGTGGGAATCGGCCGGCCTGAGCGTCCCGGGCTTTGAAGGACTCCAGCCCTCGTTCACCGTCGCCTTCGAGACCGACGGCGGCGCCGATAACGGAACCAGCCTCGGCACCTACTACGAGTTCGCCTTCGGTCCCAGTTTCACCCTCATCGACAGCGAAGATATGCCCGTCACCCTGTCCATGCCTTTCACTTTCGGCTTCGGCAGCGACTACTACGAAGACGGCACGGGCGATGACGATGCGTTCGGCTACTTCGACTTCGGCGTTGACCTGTCGACCGACCTGACCTTCATCCCCGCCGATTACGGTGCCTGGTCGACCTACTTCGGCGTGCACGTGATCGCCCTCGGCGACACCGCCCAAACCATCGCCGGCCCCAACGGGTTCAACGTCACCACCGGCGACAGCGCCGAGGTCTACGTCAAGTTCGGCATCTCAATGGAGTACTAAGCCTGACCGTCTCCATTTCGATGTAACCTGGAATCCCGCGGCCCATGCGCCTGCGGGATTTCTTCATGGCAACCACGAACCGCCAACGTGCAGTGCGGTTGGGCGGCTGGGGCTGCGGCCCGCAGGGCCAGGCCCCAGACGCACCGCTGGGGCGCGCTTCGCTCAGCCTTGTCCGCCCCGTCGCCGCGGGGCAAGGGCCAGGCGCTACTCCCCCGGAATGTAGCTGATCACCCCGGTCCAGGGGCTGGAAGCGGTGGCGTAAAGGCGTTTTTCGATGCGGCCGGCCAGGTACGCCAGGCGACCGGCCAGCGCCGCGTGCCGCATCGCGTGGCCCATCTTCACCGGGTCTTTCGCATGGGCGATGCCCGTGTTCAGCAGCACGCCGTCGGCGCCCAGCTCGAAGGCGGTCGACACGTCGGTGGCCGTGCCCACGCCCGCGTCAACGATGACCGGGTAATCGGCATCGCCGTCTTTGAGCAGTTCGAGGATGATACGGATGTTGTTGGGATTGAGCACGCCCTGGCCCGAGCCGATCGGCGAGCCGGCCGGCATCACGCTCGTGGCCCCGGCTTCCTTGATCTTCGCCGCCATGATCGGGTCGTCACTGGTGTAACACAGCACGCTGAACCCGTCGGCGACCAGTTCCTTCGTCGCGGCCAACGTGCCCTGCGGGTCGGGAAGAAGTGTCTTCTTGTCGCCGAGCACCTCCAGCTTCACCCAGTCCTTGCCGGGGTTGTCGAGCTGGTCGAGCAGCTCCCGCCCCAGTCGCGCCACCCGCACGGCGTCTTCGGCGCTGAAGCAACCGGCCGTGTTGGGCAGGATCGTGTAGCGATCCAGGTCGATGAAGTCGAGCATGGATCGGCCTTCGGCGTCGATCAGCCGCTCGCGCCGCACCGCCACGGTGATGACCTCGGCGCCGCTGGCGTCCAGCGCCTTGCGCATGATGTCGTAGTGCTCGTACTTGCCCGTGCCCGCGATCAGCCGCGATGCCAGCGACCGCTGACCCAGTTGCAGCGGCTGATCGAGCGCGTTGTCGATAACCGATCGGTGGTTCATGATTCCGTTTCCAGAGTTACCCGCCGCCGACGAGGGTGACCACTTCGATCACATCCCCTTCGCCCAGGGCGTGCGAGTCGTGCTGTTTGCGGGGGACGACCTGACGGTTCACTTCCACCGCCACCGGCGCTTCGCCGAAGCCCAGGCGCTCGACCAGGTCGCGCACCGTCACCGCGTTCCCCGGCAGATCGTAGTCTTCTCCGTTCACCGTCAACTTCATGATCCCATCATGATATCACAGCTTTGCGGGGCTTTCAGTTTCGCCGCGGCGCCCGGGTGAGACTCTGTAACTTCCGCCTCCCGGCGGTGTCCGGTATGCTGTAAGGGTGCCGAACCAGGAGTTTCGCCATGCCGATTTACGCCTTCCGCTGCATCGAATGCGAACACGAGTTCGACGAACTGGTCGCCCGCATGGACGCGGTCGCCCCGTGTCCGAAGTGCGGCTCGACGCGGGTTGAACGCCGCCTGACCGCGCCGGCCGACTACAAGGGATCGACCGGCGGATCGGCCGAGGTGCCGGCCTGCCCGACCGGTGGTTGCGCCGGCGGGGCCTGCCCGTTCGCCTGATCCGCCATCAGACCTGCGACCAGCAGCGCAACCCCGTTTCCTGCCAGAGCCGAACCAACAGACCCACCATGGGACCGCTCATGGCGCTGTCGGGGTTGACGGGGGCATCGGCGTTTTCTCGCACCGACCGAGTGCTTCCGTGTCCAGAACCTGGCGGAAAGGTTGACCGAATCGCCATCACTCACGCGGATCGGCGGGTAGGAAAAAGTGCGCGGCGACCTCGGCCGATTCGAGCCCGGTCGGCGGTGAGCGCCGTGCACAGGAGGGTCTACGGAATCCGGCCCTTCGCTTCGCCCAGGGACCGGCCTGGCGGACGCGGCTTCATCGTCGCCAGGTCAGGGCATGGCCGTTCACTTCCACCGTCAGACCGGCGGCGAGGGTGAAGGTGCGGACCTCGCCACGGTCATCCCCGGCGGCGTCGGCAATGGGGTCGATTGCGCGGGCGCTGAGCTGATCGGGCGGCGCGCCCAGTTCCCGGCACACCCGCCGGATCACCGCGCCGAGCACCGCGCGATCCAGCCGCCTTGCCGCGGCGCGATCCATCGTCGCGCCTTGGCCGGCCCGGCGCACGCAGCGCCGCCGGACCCGCGCCGCCAGACGTCGCATCATCGCCGCCGCCCGCCCCAACTGATCGGCACAGTCGTTCGCCTTCACCGCGGCATCCGGCTGAACATCGGCCAACACCGGCAACACCTCCGCACGCAGGCGCGCCCGGACGCGGGTGGTGTCGCGGTTGGTGTGGTCTTCGCGCCACGGCTGATCCATATCGCCCAGAAACGCCAGCACGTCGTCGCGGCTGACGCGCAACATCGGCCGCAGCACCGTCAATCCATCCAGCCGACGGCGGGGACGAATGCCCGCCAACCCCCTCACCGATGCCCCGCGCAGCAGACGCATCAGCATCGTTTCCAACTGGTCATTGGCGTGATGGGCGGTGACGACGGCGTCGGCGTCCGTTTCGCTGGCGACCTCGCGCAGGGCCGCGTAACGCATCCGCCGGGCATCGTCCTCATCGGGTCTGGGGTGCACGTCGCGCCGGTGATGCGGCAGTCCGAGCCTCCTGGCGAGTTCGGCCACGAACCCCGCGTCGCTGTCAGCGTCTTGGCGCAGGTGATGATGGACGTGGGCGACATGCAGGTCGAGCGACCATTCGCGCTGGTCGGCCAGGGCGTGCAGCGCCCGCAGCAGGGCGACCGAATCGGCCCCGCCGCTGATGGCGATCACCAGCCGCTCGCCCCCGGCCAACCGGCAGTCCGACCGCGCCGACCGGGCGATCGCCTGCGTCAGCGGATGCCGCCTGATCGTGGTAGAATCGCCCATGACCGCACATCATACACCAACCCCTCGCCGAGCCGCCCATGCCGCAGGCCCCCACGCAAGTCGTCGAACTGGCCGCCAATCTCGACGATGTGACCGCCGAGGTGATCGGCCATGCCGTCGAAACGCTGCTGGCCGAAGGGGCGTTGGACGTGTGGACGACGGCGATTACCATGAAGCGCAACCGGCCGGGCGTGATGCTGTCGATGCTGTGCGAAGCGGCGCGGCACGATGAATTCGCCCGCCGCATGATCGAATTGACCGGCACGTTCGGCGTGCGCCGGCGACGGTGGGAGCGGCTGGTGCTCCAACGGGCGCACGTGACGGTGCTCACGCGGTTCGGGTCATTGCGGGTGAAGGTCGGCAGCCTGGGGGGCCGGCCACTGGTCGCCCGTTGCGAATATGCCGACGCGGTGCGTGCGGCCGGGGAACACAAAACCACCGTGCGCCGGGTCCTGGAAGCCGGCGCGGCGGCGGCCGAGCAATGGCTCGCTGAACAGGGGTGTTTCGACGCATGACGATCTGGCTCGTGGCGCAATCGCAGACGCTGGGCACCTGGCTGATCGCCGTGGCGGTGGTGCTGATCACGGCGACCATGTTGATCTCGGTGCGCAAGAAGATGCGCGGCAAGTCCGACAGGCCGAGGCTCGACGCCGGCGAACGCCTCGAACGCATGAAGCAGGTGCACGGGATGAAGGACGACCTGCGCACGATGATGGTGGAACTGGAGGAGCTGACCCGGCGCTTCAGCGCGCAGCTCGACGCCAAGGCGATCCGGCTGGAGAAACTGATCGAGGAAGCGGACCGTCGCATTACGGCGATGAACGGGGATTCGCCGATCGCCGGCGGGCGCATGATCGGCAAAGGCGCCAAGCGGCGGGACGGCGCGAAGGCGTCTTCGCCGCCGGTCGAAGCGCCGGCCGAACGCGCCGAAGCATCGGATGCGGGGGCAGCCGAACCGGAGGGCGAGGCGCTCGATTCGAAGGTGGTGCGGATTTACGAACTGGCCGATGCGGGCCGATCGCCGGTGCAGATCGCCGGCGATCTGCACGAACAGGTGGGTAAGATCGAGTTGATCCTGGCCCTGCGCCGCACGTAAGGGCCGCGGGCACCGCGATGCTGAAAGCGTAGGTCGACTGGTGGAATGCGTTGGGCGAGTGACCCGGTTTTTCGCTGCGATCAGAATCGGCCTGGGCGCTGGCGCACCTTAGTGGAGCATGAATCATGTCGAACCAGACGCTACGTCAATCGGACGCGGCGGACCGATCGAGCATCCCGCTGGAGGCCCCGGCGCCGGAAACGGGCAGCTCGGGCGGCCACGAGGCGCTGGACACCTACAACACGGTGGCCGAGACGGTCGGCGGCGTGCCGTCGTTGCGGATGAAGGACAACCTGGTGCAGTTGATCGTGGTGGCGGGGTGCGCGGTGATCGGGGCGTTGGTGTGCGGGGTGGTGTGGGGGTGGATGGGTGTGGTCGGCGGCGCGGCGGGAGGCGTGGCGGCCGGCGGGTTGGTCAGCGGGGCGGTGCTGATGGTGGTCGGCTGGGGGCGGGCGGCGAAGAGGCTCAGGGGGGATCGGCGGCCTGTTCGGGCCAGTCGCCGGTGAAGACCTCGGTGGCCGGGCCGGTCATGAGCACGTGATCGTCGGTTGGACGCCATTGCAGTTGCAGGTCGCCGCCGGGCAGGTGGGTGGTGATGACGCGTTCGGTGCGTCCGGTCAGGGCGCCGGCCACGGCCACGGCGCACGCGCCGGTTCCACAGGCGAGGGTGACGCCGCTGCCGCGTTCCCAGTGCACGACGGTCGCTTCGGTCGGCCGATGCACGTGGACGAAATGCACGTTGACGCGGCGGGGGAACAACGGGTGGTTTTCGATGACCGGTCCCACGAGGTTCAACGGGACGGCCGGCAGGTTCTTCACGTAGAACACGGCGTGGGGATTGCCCATCGACACGCAGGTCATCCGCGGGTCGAGGCCGGCCTGGTCGCACCAGGCGCTGCCGACGGGGGATGGCCAGTCGAACAGGCCCTTGATCGAGTGGTTGATCACCCGGTCGACATCGCTGAGGCGCACGGGAATGTGCGGCGCGTCGAGGATGGGCGGTCCCATGTCGACGGTGGCGGCGGCGAGCTTGCCGGCGTGGTCGAGGGTGTAGTCGATGTTCAGCACGCCGGCGGCGGTCTGCACGCGCATGGGCCGGGCGGCGGTGAGGTCGTGATCGTGAGCATACTTGGCCACGCATCGGATGCCGTTGCCGCACATTTCCGCTTCGCTGCCGTCGGCGTTGAACATTCTCATGCGAACGTCGGCGTCGGGCCCATCGGGGGGAAGAATCACGATCAGTCCGTCGCTGCCGACGCCGAAGTGGCGATCGCTGAGACGCGGGGCGAGGGATGCCGGATCGTCGACGGACTCGACGAAGCCGTCGACGTAGACGTAATCGTTGCCGGCGCCATGCATCTTGGTGAATCGCATCGCGCGGCCATTGTAGCAGCAAGCGCGGCGAAGGAAGAAGCTGCCCGCAGCGCGCCGGCCCTAACCGGTGAGCAGCCAGAGCGTCGCGGCGACGAGGCCGATGGCGAGGCAGGCGTAGCGCAGGCGGCCGAGTTCGCGGTCAATGGGACAGGCGTCGACCGATTGGCCGACCAGGCTTTGCAGGTGATCGACGCGCCAGCGGATGGAGCCGTGTCGCCAACTCGGCCGGCTGGTGGGCACGTTGTTCAGCCGGGCGACGCAAGTCAGCGCGGCGGACATGGTCTGCACGGCGCCGGTGGTGATGATGTCGGTTTCGTCGCGGGCTTCGGTGAGGTGCTGAACGGCGAAGGTGTCGGCCTGTCGCTCGAAGCGTCGGGAGATGTAGCCGAACAGCGGCGCCCACAACAGGACGGCGCCGAAGGTGAGCACGCCGCCGAACAGCCCGTCGCCGGATGGCGTCAGTTCGCCCTGGGTGGTCCAGGGGCAAAGCATTTCGAGGTTCAGCAGGCCGACCGCCCAAAGCGCGATGGTGGCGGCGAGGTCGACCATCGCGACCACGGCGATGAGCAACCCCATCGCGCAGACGATCATCCAGGGCATGTGGCGGCGTCGGATGTGTCCCAGTTCATGGGCCATGACCGCTTCGACCTGGCGCGGCGGGAGTTGTTCGAGCAGGCCGTCGGTCAACAGAATGTAACGCAGTGATCCGACCAGGCCCATCACCGCGCCGTTGATCAGCCCGCCGTAGGTCCGCCACAGCAGCAGTTCGCGCACTTTCACGCGGTGCCGTCGGCACAGTTCGACCAGTCGGCGGCGGAGGTCCCCTTCGGGGATCGGCCGGGTGTCCCACAGGTGGCGGATGACCAGCGGCGCAAAGAGGAACACGCCGATGCCCCCGACCCCGAGCATCAGCGGCGACATGGCCGCGGGCACGTAGCCGAGCTGCGTCAGGCGGTCGACGATCTGCGCCCAGGCCAGCAACGCCAGCAGCGGCATGAGCATCAGCAGCAACTGGTGGCGGACCTGGTTGATGAGGAACTGGCGGCGGGAAAGGATGGGCCAGACGGGTTGACCGGTGTCGATGCGGCGAATGAGGGACGCTTCGCGCAGGCGCCGGTCGATCGGGTAATAGGCCCACCAGATGACGCCGACCACGCCCAGCGGCGGGGCAAGGGCGAGCAGATCGCTGACCAGCAGCCACACGCCGATGCGCTGGTCCAGCCAGGTGCGATAGCCCAGCACGAACAGGGCGATGTAGAACAGGCCGATCGTGCCGATGCGGATCATCATCAGCACGCGGTCGAGCCGGCCAAGCAGCGCTGACGCCAGGTGCGGCAGGCGCCGCAACCGTCGTCCGGTGACCGCGCACGCAAGCGCCGCCAGCAGCGCGAGCACGAGATAAGGCCCGTTGACGATCGCCGCCAGCCAGGCATCGCGGATCGGCGGGTCGATGCGCGTTTCGTTGCATGCCAGCAGCCCGATCATCAGCAACAGGACAAAAATCTGCATGGGTTCATCCGGCGGGGAAGCTGGCGCGATGCGCCCGAACCATCGTTTCCGGGGGGCTAGCGGTGGATTTCGCCCAGGTCGATCACCACGTCGTCGCGGCGGTAGAAGTCAACGTTCAACGTATCTTCGTCGATCGACGTGAGCACGATCGCGCTGAACTGCTGGGTGTTGCCGATGCGTTTCATGTCGCCCATGCCGGCGCCGGCGTAGGCGCTGTTGCGGCGCTCGTGCGCGTGGAAGTGGTAATGGGCGAGGGCGGTGTAGGCCTCGGCGATCAGTTCTCGCGGGGCGTAGTAGGCCCGGTCGTGGCGGCGCATCATCGGCTTGTACAGCTTCGCGCGAACCGTGCCGCCGTCGTCGATCACCAGTCCGCCGTATTCGGTGCTCGTGTCGTGATGGTCCTCATCCGCCTGGGCGAAGAACTGATCGACCACCCGCCGATCGCGCATCAGTTGCGTGAGAAACTTCAGCGTGGCCGCATCGGCCCACGGCAGTGTCTCCCGCCAGTGATGCAGGCGCTGCGGATGCTTTTCCATCGGGCCGTCGAAGTTCGGACCGCGGTAGTGGTGTCGTTGCGTGTCGATGAAGTGCTCGACGTCGCTCAGCAACTGTTGGCGCGATTCGCCGAGCATCGGATCGTTCGTTTCGGCCAGGCGCACGATCAACGGCAGGTGGCGCAGTTCCAGGCCGATCCGCTGTGGGTCGTCAAGACGTCCGACGGCCCGCGCGGCGCGGCGGCGGAAGTCGGCATAGGGTTCGGTGGCCAGCGATTGAAGCCAGGCCAGCGTGACCATGTTGTCCGCCGTCACGTGCAGATCGCGCCCGGCGGCCTGAAGATCGGCGATCAGGGAATGCGTCGGCTCCATCGCCTTCACACGCCCGATCAGCGCTTCGCGATCGACCAGCCGGCAAAGCAACTGCCACGCCGCGGCCCGCGCGGTGACGGGCATGTCATCGTTCGCATCGGCGAACACGCGGAAGATCACGTCCTCCACTTCCTCGCCCGGGTTCAGCGCGGCCAGCCCTTCGCGCTCCGGCCGATCGGCGTCGCGGTAGTAACCCGTGCGGATCGCGTAGCGGCGGACCAGGGCCGGGGTGAATTCCCGCCAGTCGTTTTCCACGGCCAGGTCCGCGATGTGCCGGTACGTGTCCCAGTCCTGAATGATCGGCAGGCGGCGGGCGAGAAACCCGCGGGCATCGGCCTGGTCGTGGGCCAGCAGTTGATCGACCGCATACGTGCGAAACTGCGTCGGATGGCCCCGCTGCCAGACCATCTCGCGCAACGCGGCCAGGCGCTTGGGCGAATCGGGCATGTCGCGTTCGGCCTGCCTGGCCGCGGCCCAACGTACGACGTGGCCTTCGGTGCGGTCGGTCATGCGCCCGATCGGGTCATCGTAATGTTTCGCCGCGCACCCGCCGAGCACGACCGTCGTCACCACCAACAGGTAGACAGAAATGCGTCTCATGCGGGCATTGTAGCCGAATGGAACGAGTTCGAGAGATCAGAGATCAGCGGTTGGAACTGCCCCGTTGCCATAAGGCGTCATCTTGCGGTTGAAACCCGCGCGTCGGGCGGCTTTAATGTCCACAACGATTGCAGGAAGCCGCCATGAACCCAACCGACGCCGAAGCCAACGCGGATCGCCACCCCATGCTCGATCCGCTCAAGCGCCGGTTCGAGGGCGAGGGGCTGAAGGTTGGCCGGTTCCGCGATCACACCATCGTTGTGGCGCCCAGGGACAAACTGCACGACGTGCTCGCCTGCCTGCGCGACGATCCCCAATGCGCCTGTGACTTCCTGGCCGACGTGGTGGGCATCGACTACCTGAACTATCCCCGCAACGAAGAACCTGGCGAGGATGGCCGCTTCGGCGTGGTGTACAACCTCGTCAGCACCCCGCACAATCGGCGCCTCTTCGTGAAGGTGCTGCTGAATCCGTCGCGCGACACGTCCGGCATCGAGCACGACCCGGCCCTGCACCTGCCCACGGTGACGGACCTGTGGCCCGGGGCCGAGTGGCTCGAACGGGAAGTGTTCGACATGTTCGGCATCCGCTTCGACGGCCACCCCGACCTCCGCCGCATCCTCATGTGGGACAAGTACCCCGCCCATCCCCTGCGCAAGGACTACCCTCTGCGCGGCCGCGGCGAACGCACCGCCTTCCGCGTGCTCAGCCGCGATTCGGCGTGAACCGGTCGAACCGCCAACGCGCCTCTGCGGGTGGTCTTTCTCGGGCGGTCAGTCCGAATCTCCGATGAACTGCTGCAGGGCTTCGGTGACCAGTTGGTACTGGAAGCGGCCGGTCTGCCGCGCGCGGCGGCGGAGGGCCTCGTGCAGTGCCGTGGGCAGTTTGAAACTCGTACGCCGGAATGGCGGTGGGGCCTGTGCCGCGACCGGTTCGGCCGCGGGCCATGGGAGCGGCGCGTCTTTCTTTTCACCGCCGGGCAACGGCCGCGATGCGGGCATGGGCGGCGGGGCGAGGCGCAGCGGCGGCAGGGGACAGCGCGGAGGGGCGACCGCCGTCAGGCCGAGCCGCGAAGCGCCGTAGCTGCTTGCCGGCTTCGGGTCGTCGGTCGATTCATCCAGCGCTCCGCGCGCCGGGTCCAGCCGACGGGCAATCAGTTTGCTCATCGAGATCATGCAAAACTCCGTTCAGCCATTCGCAACCGAACAACCCCCCTCCGCTAAGGGGGCACGGCCGTCTGGCGCCCGGTCGAGCCACCCGGTTCAGTTCACCGGTCGTCAGATCCGGCCGCCCTCAGCGTCAGCGGCTTACCCAGTCGCAGCGTGTGGGTTCGGCCGGCCGATTCGAGTTCCGCCCGCTGGCTGTCGATCGATACCAGCCGCGTGCCGCCGATCATCCCGCCCACCGGGACCGACTGGCCGTTGATGATCGCCATCCCGCCGTCCTCGTGGCGCATGGTGGCGTTCAGGACGAACTTCTTCGGCGCCCGATACAGCACCATCGGCCCGGCGGGTTCGTCGCGGATTTGCGCCGGTGGGTGATCGGCC